>SXHR01000175.1:0-7736 GCA_005773625.1 Planctomycetaceae bacterium
CCTGCCGCGCGGGCGCGGCGGGTTCGCTCTCCGGCCGCGCGGGCCGGTCCCGGGGCAACTCGGCGACGGCTGCCCGCGGCGTCTCCTCGGGTTCAGCCGCATCCGGCGGACGCTGCGGACGATCATCCCGGCGCGGCTTCTCGGCCGGGCGTCTCACCGGCCGTTGCGTCGGGGGTCGCGCGGCCAGGTCGAGCGGCCGCTCATGCGCGGGACGCGGCCGCTGCGCCGGCGACACCCGGAGCTCGAAGTCGGCCGGCTTTCGTTTCGGCGTGAGCGGTTCCTTGCCCGTGGCATCGGTCGGCGTCGGGGTCGGCGTTCCCAGGTGCGAGATCGCCAGGCCGCGGGCGAGGATCATGTGGAGCGCGACGCTGGCGACGGCCGCGGCCGCGAGTCGGCGGCGATACGCGCCCCGCCGCTCCGCGTCCCGTGTCGTCGGTCGATCGCCGTCGTCGCTCACGTGGCTTCTCCGGGCCCGGCGGCCCTATTCCTGTCCGGCCGACTGCACCTGGTAATCCTCGATGCCGGCCTTCACGCAGGCGTCCATCGCGGCCACGACGAACTTGTGCGGTGTCTCCTCGTCGGCTCGTACGATCACGGTCTGCCGCTCGGGATTGTCGGCGGCGGTCTGCCGCAGGAGCCGCGCCAGTTCATCGATCTCCACGGGCCGCGCGCCGGCGAAGTAGTGGCCGCCGCGGTCGATGTTGATGACGAACTCGCGGGGCTGGCTGGTGAGCGGCTTCGCGGCGCTCGCCTGCGGGAGCACGACGTCGATCGAGCGATCGGCCTCGTCGAGCTTGCTGGCGACGAGGAAGAAGATCATCAGCAGGAAGACCACGTCGATCATCGGCGTCAGTTCGAGCCCGCTGCCGAGCCGTCCCTTGTCGATCTTCACGCTCATGGCCGGACCGCTCCCGCCGGCCTGGGCTGGCTCGGGGGCACCGGAGGGGGTGTCCGCTCCGCCGGCCCACCGCCTGCCGCCAGACTCATCCGGCCCTTGCCCTCGTAGCGTTCGAGCGCCGGCAGCACGCGGTCGACCACGTCGTCGACCCCGCGGAAGCCGACGAGGATCCGGCCCTCGAGGTAGTGGGCGATCATCGCGGCGGGGATCGCCACGCAGAGGCCCGCGAAGGTGGTGATCAGCGCCACATAGATGCCCTGCGCGAGTTCCGCGGCCCGGTTGGCACCGGCTTCGAGGTTGGCCGTGGTGTAAAAGGCGAGGATCATGCCCTGCACGGTGCCGAGCAGTCCGAGCAGCGGCGTGACGGTGACGGCCAGGCTGATGGGACGAATGTTGGCGTAAAGCTGCGAGGCCTCGCGGTCTTTCGTGACCTCGGCCGCCCGTTCGATCTCCGGCACGGGGCGGCCGACCTTCTCGAGCATCGCCTTGACGACGCCGGCGGCCGCCGACGGAAACCGTTCGCAGAGCTTCCACGCCGCGCGGGGATCGAAGCTGCCGTCCCGCGTGAGCGTCGCGATGCCGTCGCGGAAGCCCTTCGGCACGAACCGTCCGCGGCGGAGCGCCACGAGTCGCTCGATGCCGAAGGTCGCCACGATCAGCGACATCGCCACGATCGGCCACATCAGGAAGCCGCCGGCGAGGAAGAGTTGCCAGAGCGTCTGCACGCGATCGAGAACAGGCATGAGAAACCTCACGGGGATGAAGCGGGGGGGCCGATCGCGTCGAGCCGCTTGCGGGATGCGGCCACGTGCTCCGAGCGCGGATAGCGGTCGATGATTTCGGCGTAGAGGGTCCGCGATTGTTCGGGCTTCCCGAGCACCTCGAAGCAGCGGGCCGCCTCGAAGGTCGCCTGCGCCTGCCAGGGATGAAATGCCGGGGGTGCCTCCTGTTCGCCGAAGCCGTAGGCGACCTTGAAGAACGACTTCACGGCGTCCTTGTGGTTGCCCTGTTCGAAGAGCACTTCGCCCTCCATGAGTCGCCCGCGGGCCGCGAGTTCGGTGCGGCCGCTGTCGGCGATCGTGCGGTAGTCCGCGAGGGCCTCGTCGAGCCGGCCCAGATTCTGCCTGGCCCAGGCGGCGGCGTAGCGGCCCTCGAGGGCGCGGGGCGAGGCGGGCTCCGCCTCGAGAAAGCGTTTCGCGATGGCGAGGCTCTCTTCCCACTTCCGTTCCCGGGCGGCGGCCTCCGCGGCGCGGATGAAGGCGGCGGCCCGCATGTCGGCCGACGAGAGCCTGTCGGCGGAAGCGACCGCCGCGGCAAACGCCCGCGCCGCGTCGGCGGGCTTGTCGAGAGCGAGGAGCGACTCGCCGAGCATCGCCTGCGCGTCGGCGGCAAGCGGGCCCCGCGGAGCGGCGGCGAGCTGGGCGGAGAAGGCCTCGGCCGCCCGGGCGTGGTCCTTCCGCATCGAAAAGGTCCAGGCAAGCTTGTGACGCGCCTGCTCCGCGAGCGGGGCCCTGTCGGCGGCGTTTCCGGCCGTGGCGAGCGTCGCTTCGTAGGCTTCGGCCGCAGAAGCCCACTCGCCGGCGGCCCAGCGGGCCTCGCCGATCTCCATCCAGGCGTCGGCCGCGTAGCCGCTCTTCGGATACCGCTTCACGAGATCGGCGAAGGTGGCGGCGGCGTCGGCTGGCTTGCCGGCGAGCGACTCAGCGACGCCGAGTTCGAAGAGCACCCGGTCGGCGTTGGCGGCAGACGGCTGCTCCCGGAGGAGCTTCTGATAGGCGGCCGCGGCCTGGGCGTATTTCTTTTCGCCGGCAAGGCAGAGGCCCTGGAGCAGCCGGGCCTCACCGGCCGCGGACTCGTCGAGCTTCATCGTCTTGTCGGTCGCGGCCTTCAGGAGTTGTTCGGCGTCGGCGAGTCCGCCCGCAAAATCGCCCGATCGCTGCCGCACGTCGGCCCGGGCGAGCAGCGCGGCGGCGGCCGCGGAGGAGTCGGGGTAGGTGGAGGCGCACTCCGTCCAGGCCTTGATCGCCTCCGGCAGCCGTCCCTGCGCCTCGTGGCACCAGCCGATGGCGAGCAGCGCCCATGGGCTGCGGTTGCCCTTGGGATTGATCTCCCGCGACCTGGCGAAGGCGGTGATCGCCTCCTCGGGACGGCCGGCGTCCTGCCGCAGCTGACCGAGCCGATACCAGGCCACGTCGGCCCCCTTCGCCCGTGGAAACTCCTTCACGAGCCTTTCGGCGGCGGCAAGCGCGGCCGGGGTGTCGCCCGCTTCCCGCAGCGCCCGCACCTCGAGCAGCAAGCTCTCGTCGCGGCGGGGCCACGCGGCGTGGCTCCTGCCGAGGGTGGCGAGCGCCGCGGCGGCGGGCTTCGGCTGCTTGAGTTCCACCAGCGCCGTCGCGTCGAGCAGCAGGGCCTCGGCATGCTGGTCGCCGGTGAGGCCGGCCGTCGCCGCGGCGAGCAGCGCATGCAGTTCCCCCCATTTGCGATCGGCGGCGAGCGCGGCGGCTTCGCGGAGCAGCCAGGCGGACCGCTGCGGCGACTTCGGGTTGGTGGCGACGAGGTCGTGGTAGGCCTGGGCGGCATCTGCATGTCTGCCGAGCACGAGGAGCGACTCGGCACGGATCGCCTTGACCTCGGCGACGGTGTCGGCCGGGGCCGTCGCGGCGTGCTTCGCCAGGAACGCATCGGCACGGCCGAGCGCCTCGGCGGTTTTTCCATCCTGCAGCAGGCCCAACGCCGTCATCGAGACGGCCGTCGCGGCGTGGGGGGAGGCTTCGTCGTCGGCGATTGCCGCGTAGGCCGCGGTCGCTTCCCGGCGGCGGCCGGGGAGTTCCCAGAGGGCGTCGGCCCGGTCGAGCTGGAGCGAGGCGACGGTCTTCACGTCGGCATCGGCCCGGCCCTTCGCTGCGGCGAGCGCCTTGGTCGCCACGTCGAGCGCCTGCTCGGGTCGCTTGGCGTCGAGTTCGACGAGGGCCAGCTTGTGGGCCACGCGGAGGGCTGCGGGTCCGCCGCCGGCGAGGGCCTCCGTGAGCAACGGTCGCGCCTCGTCGGGCTTGCCCCGCTTGACGGCGAGATCGGCACGCCAGAGCACCACGTCGGCGGCGAGTTTGTGGCGTGGGAAGTCCTTGGCGAAGCGGGCGAGCGTGGCGGCGGCGGCGTCACGATCGCCGGTCTCCGCCTGGCCGATGCCGAGTGCATAGAGCACGTCGGGGAGCCGGGGCGAGTCGGCCCGATCGCGCACAAAACCCTTCCATGCCGCCACGGCCTCGTCGCGGCGGCCTGCCTGCCAGAGAGCCTCGCCGAGCAGGTGCGCGGCCTCGGCGGCCTGCGGCGACCCGGCGTGTGCGTCGAGAAACTCCCGCAGCGCCTCCGCAGCGGCCGCGTGCGCCTCGGGGGTGGGCTTGGCCTGTGCGGCCTGAAACATGCCGCGGCCGAGTTCCCAGCGGGCGAGCTCGACGGTGGCGGCGTCGGCCCTGCTGCCGATCACGTCTTTGAGGGTCTTCTGCGCCTCGGGCCAGAGGCCGGTTTTGATCTGGCAGATGGCGAGGTAGTAGCGGCCCTTGGTTGCGAGCGGGTCCTGCGGGTGCTTCGCGAGCAGCGACTGCCATTCCTCGGCGGCCAGATCCCAGGCCTCGCGATTGTGCAGCGCGGCGGCCGACGCATAGGCCGTCTTGGCGGCATCGCTCGAGGCGGTGTCGTCGCCGCGGACGCTGGCGGTCGGGGAGACGGGGGCCGGGGCAATGCCCAGCCCCAGGCAGAGTGTCGAGGCGAATGCCGTCGTCCTGACGGAGAATCGAAACGACCGGATCATGAACGGTTCCTCGGGCCTTGTTCGAGCCTCCAGACTACCTGCTATGGTACCGGCCATGCACATCGTCATTCTCGACGGTCTTACGACCAATCCGGGCGATCTTTCCTGGGGTCCCCTCGAGCGGCTGGGCACGCTCGCCGTGCATGACCGCACCCCTCCCGCCGACGTGGTGCGCCGGGCGGCGGAGGCCGACGCGATCCTCACCAACAAGTGCCCGGTCGGCCGGGAGCAGATGCTGGCGCTGCCGCGGCTGAGATACATCGGCGTGCTGGCGACGGGCTTCACGATCGTCGATGTTGAGGCGGCTCGCGAACGGGGCATCGTGGTGGCGAACGTGCCCGACTACAGCACGCCGAACGTCGTGCAGGCGACGTTCGCACTGCTGCTCGAGCACACCAACCGGGTCGGCCATCACGATGCCACGGTGCATGCGGGCCGCTGGGCCGCCTCCCCCGACTTCTGCTACTGGGAAGGCGAGCTCGTCGAACTCGCGGGCCTCACGCTCGGCGTCGTGGGCTACGGCCGGATCGGCCGGGCCGTCGCCGCAGTGGGCCGGGCCTTCGGCATGCGGGTGATTCACCATCGGCGGCAGGCCGGGAGCGATCCAGGGTGCGTCGATCTCGACACCCTGTTTCGCGAGAGCGACGTGGTGAGCCTGCATTGCCCGCTCACGCCCGAGACGGAGGGCATGGTCGATGCGCGGCGGCTGTCGCTGATGAAGCCGACGGCGTTCCTGATCAACACCGCGCGGGGGCCGATCGTGGTCGAGGCCGACCTTGCGGCAGCGCTCGATGCGGGGCGGATCGCCGGGGCCGGGATCGACGTGCTGTCGGTCGAGCCGCCGCTCGCGTCGAATCCGCTGCTCACGGCGAAACGATGCATCATCACCCCGCACATCGCGTGGGCCACGCGGAATGCCCGTCGGCGGCTGATCGACGTGGCCGCCGCCAACCTCGCGGCTTTCGCCGCCGAGCGGCCGCAGAACGTCGTGTCGTAGCCGTGGCACTTGAAACGGAACGGAGCAGGGCGGAGCGGCGGGCAGATCTCCCCGCGTCGCGCCGCCGGGCGGGGCCGAGACTGCCGCGTGCGGGTCAACAGCCAGGCGGCGGGACAGTCAGCGATCCGGCGTGACGGCGGCCATGCGCCGGATCACCGGGCACGCGGGATGCGGTTGATCCGCGGGGGCGAGCGTTGAATCAGCGCGGCGATCACTTCGGCGTGGCCTTCAGGAAAGAGAACACGTCCGCGGGTCGCAGGGAGCCGCTGGCGTCGCCACTGTAGGTTTCGCCATTCGCGAGCGGCAGCTTCTGCACCGGAACCCCGGCGGTGAAGTCGAGCTTCCCGAGCGGCACCCAGAACACCGTCGGGCTCGTCGCCGAGTCGAAATACAGCGTGCGATCCTTCTGGTCGTGCACGGTCCGCCAGATCGTGCTCGCGACGTTCGGCTCGCCGGGTGTCGTGATGCCCAGCGGCGCGGAGGCGTTGCGGATCACGCTGAAGACCGACGCGATCGCCTGCTTGCCCGTGAGCTTTTCCGGAATCGCGTCGATGTAGAAGCTCGCCCGCACGAAGCGGTCGCTGGCTCGGATCGTTCCGGGCAGCATCACGTCGCCCCCGATCTCCCGCCAGTAGGCGTTCAGGGCGAGCTGGTCGTCGAACGGGGGCGAGTTGGTCATCACGGTGTAGCGGCGGCCGTGGTGCACCTTCAGGCGACCGCCGACATATTCGAGGATCGCCGAGTCACCCGTCGGATCGGAGATCGACAGGTGGCCGACTCCCGGCACGCCGTTGGGAAGCACGGGGGCCACGATCGTGAAGGGTTGCTTCTCGAGGTCGGCCACCGCCTCGGCGACCGTCGCGTAGTTGTCGAGCACATACTGGGCCCAGCCGCCGATCGACAGGTTCGGCCGCCCGGCCAGGCTGGCGCCGTAATCGCTTTCCGCCAGATAGAGGATGTTGGCGACGAGCCCCTTTTCGTTCATGCCGTCGGCCGTGGCCACGCCGTAGAAGCTCACGCCCACCGAGCCGAACCGGCTCGTCCACTCGAGGCTGTCCGGCCCGGCGTTGCCGTGCCGCTTCGTTCCGCGCGGAAAGACCCAGATCTCCGAAGCGGGATCCTCCATCCAATCCATCGACCGCCCCACGACCACGCCGCCGTCGGCAAAGGCCCGCAGGCAGCGGGTGCAGGCGGTGGCCGGCGCGGCAGCGAGCGCGGCAACGGCCACGGCGACGCCGAGCACCGGCCACATGAGCCGCTCGATCCTCCGGCCGGGAGTCTCGCGGGGTTCGTCACGGAAAGACATCGGCGTCATCTCCTTCGGGCAACGGGTCGCGGCGTCTCAGAATCAGAAGGCGTCTGCAGGAAAGTGATAGCATCGGACGGCGACTTCGAACAAGGCGAGCGACGGACGCCCGGCGGCACGCTCAGCGGCCCGCACGTCGCGTGCAGCCTGCGGAGGTGGTCCCTATACTGCCGGCCCATGAACACATCGCAGAACACATCGCATCCCACCGCCGATTCGCTGCTGCAACCCTTTCGCCTCGGCGAGATCACGCTTCCCAACCGGGTGGTGATGGCGCCCCTCACCCGCAGCCGTGCCGGCAAGGACCGGCTCCCGAACCCGCTCATGGCGGAGTATTACGTGCAGCGGGCCTCCGCGGGGCTGATCATCGCGGAGGCCACCACGATTTCCGCACAGGCCAACGGTTGGCTGGAGTCGCCCGGCATCTCCACCGACGCGATGGAGGCGGGCTGGAGCGCCGTCACGTCGGCCGTGCACGCGGCCGGCGGCCGGATCTTCCTCCAGCTCTGGCACATGGGCCGGGCATCGCACAGCGAATTTCACGGCGGCAGCCTGCCGGTATCGGCCTCGGCCGTGAAGATCGACGGCGACGGCATCCATACGCCGCTCGGCAAGAAGCCCTACGAGACGCCGCGGGCCCTCGAAACCTGGGAGATCGCCGGCGTCGTCGCCGACTACCGCCGGGCCGCCGCCCGGGCACGGGCGGCCGGCTGCGACGGCGGCGAGA
>SXHR01000176.1:0-10003 GCA_005773625.1 Planctomycetaceae bacterium
CCACGAGACCCGCAGGGCATTGAGGACCGCCACCACGTCGATCGCCTCCTGCAAAAGTGCGCCGGCCGCCGGGGGCAGGAGTCCGGCCGCCGCCAAGCCCATCCCGATCAGGCTCGCCGCCATGCCGCCCACCGCGCTTTGCAGCGCGATCGACCGCAGCCGCCGGCCGATGTGGAAGAGCTCGTCGACCCGCTCCAGCGATGAATCCATGACGACGGCGCCCGCCGCCTCGCTCGTCACGTCACTGGCCGTGCCCATCGCGATTCCCACCGTCGCCGCGGCGAGCGCTGGGGCGTCGTTGATGCCGTCGCCCACGAACACGACCGGCGCCTGTTTCACGGCCGCCTCGACGAGTTTCAGCTTGCCATCCGGCTGGATGCCGGCATGGACTTCGCCGATGCCGACCGCGTCGGCGAGCCACTTCACCTCGCTCTCGCGGTCGCCGGAGACGAGCATCACGCGGTCGAACTGGTGCGATGGGCCGAGATGGCTGACGAACGACCGGCCGTCCGAACGGGGAGAGTCGCGAAACCGAAGCAGCGCCGCGGCCGAGCCGTCCGCCAGCACGACGCACTCCAGGCCACCGGCGGCCGGCGGGAGCGCGGCTGCGGCGGCCGGGTCGAGGCGGATGAGTTTCTGCCGGCTCGTGATCGCGACGTCGTGCATGCCGCCTCCGCCATTGAGATTCTTGACGCGGCCCGTCATGCCCTGGCCCGGTTTCTCGGCGAGTTCCTCGACCTCCAAGAGACGGATGCCCCGCTCGGCCGCGGCAGCGGTGACGGCCGCGGCGAGCGGATGCTTCGAATAGGACTCGAGGCTCGCGGCGAGGCCGAGCACATCGGCTTCGGGCAGCCGACCGACCGTGAGCACGTCCGTCAGCCGCGGCGTGCCGTAGGTGAGTGTGCCCGTCTTGTCGAAGATCGCCGTGCGGCAGGTGTCGAGTCGCTCGAGGATCGCCGGATCGCGGATCACGATGCCCCGCTTCGCGGCCAGCGACACCGCCCCGATGATCGCCACCGGAATCGCAATCAGGAGCGGGCAGGGCGTGGCGACGACGAGCACGGCCAGAAAGCGGGTGGCGGAACCGCTGAAGTACCAGGCGGCCGCGGCGATCGCGACGGCCAGCGGTGTGTAGAAGGCGCCGAGCGCGTCGGCCATCCGTCGCAGCCGGGGCCGCCGCTCTTCGCTCGTCCGCAGGACCTCCATGATCTTCGCATACCGGCTGTCGCCCACGATCCGCTCGGTGCGAATCTCGAGCGCGGCCTCTCCGTTGATGGCTCCCGAGAGCACGGCCGAGCCCGGAGCCTTCGCCATCCGGTAGGGCTCGCCGGTGAGGTAGCTCTCGTCCATGGCCCCGCGTCCGGCAACGACCGTGCCATCGACCGGACAGATCTCGTGGGGCAGAACGACGATCACATCGCCCACGCCGATCCCCAGCAGCGACACGTCGGTGATGCCCGCGGAGGTCTTGCGATGGGCGAGCGTGGGCATCCGGCGGGCCAGCGCGTTGAGCACGTCGCCCGCCCGGCTCACCGCCCGGGATTCGAGCGCCTCGCCTCCCGAGAGCATGAGGACGACGAGCACGCCGGCGAGGTATTCGCCCAGAATCACGCTCGTGACGATCGAAATCCCGGCGAGCAGGTCGGAGCCAAACGTCCCCGAGAGGAGCTTCGCGAGCAGGTCCCAGACGAGTGGCACGCCGCCGAGGATGAGCATCACCACCAGCGGCAACTCGGCGAGCGTGAGGCCGCGGCCGGGGAAGAACCGGCCGGGATCGAGGGGACCCAGCGGGATCGTCTCCCCGCCGATGCCCGCCCACGAGAGCGCCGCCCAGCAGACGAGGGCGAGGATCGCCCCCGCGGCGATCGTCTCGTTGAGCGGATACCCCGAGCGAGTGACGGCGGTGTTCCCGGTGGCCTGCGGCATCGCGGGAGTCCCTAGCTGTGCATCCGGGCGAACGGATCGCCACGATCGATGATCGCGGCCTCATCGACGGCCAGTTGCCCGAGGCGTTCGCGGACGACGTCCTCCGGCAGGAAGTCACAGGCCAGCCGGACGTATGTGCTGTGGTGGCGGGCCTCCGATTCGAAGAGGCCGCCGTAGAAGGCCTTGAGTTCCTCGTCGGCCACATGGTCGGCGAGCAGTGAAAACCGCTCGCAGCTGCGGGCCTCGATCAGGCCGGCGACGAGCAGGCGATCGACGGCCCGGGCCGGCTCTTCCTTGCGGATCCGCTCGTGGAGACGCTGGCCATAGGAACTCGGCCCGAGTTTCCGAAACGGGATGCCCCGCCGCTCCAGCAGATCGAGGACGAGGCGGAAGTGCTCCAACTCCTCGTTGACGATCTCCGTCATCGCTCGGGCGAGGGCGACGTGGTCCACATAGGAGAAGAGGAGGTTCATGGCCACGCCGGCGGCTTTTTTCTCGCAGTGGGCGTGATCGATCAGGATCTCTTCGAGATGGTCGTCGACCTGCGCGAGCCAGCGTTCCGACGACGGGGAGCGGAGACTCAGCATGGCAGGGGGACCGGTCTGTGCGGGGGATGGCGTGCGGGGGGATGGCGTGCGGGGCGGCGACGGACCACCGCCAGACGGTTGCCGCCGATCGTGGCCAGTGTCATCATACCGCGACGTCCTCGATCACCGTCCCGTCCCCGAGGCCACCGCATGATTGCCTTCGACCGGCCTTTGGACGCCTCGCGGCGGGCGCCCGAGCGGAATGTGCTCGGGGGCGTGCTCGTGGCCTGCTCGCGGGATCCGCTGACGGGTTTTTTCCGGGACGGTTGCTGCCGCACCGGCGAGGGGGACGTCGGCGTCCACACCGTTTGCGCGGTGATGACGGCCGATTTTCTCGAGTTCACCGTCCAGGCGGGCAACGACCTCGTCACGCCGCAGCCGCAGTGGGGCTTCCCGGGACTCGTGGCCGGCGACCGCTGGTGTCTCTGCGCGGCCCGGTGGCTCGAGGCGGCGGAGGCCGGCAGGCCGCCGCCGGTCGTGCTCGAGGCGACGCACGAGAAGACGCTCTCGATCGTGCCGCTCGACCTGCTGAAGAAGCACGCCGCGGCGACCGCATGACCGACTGGCTGCTCGCCGCCGGCGTGTTCCTCGTGGCGGCCCTCTATGCCGCGGTGGGCCATGCCGGTGCGACCGGCTACATCGCCGTGATGACGCTCTTCGGTGTCACTCCGGCCTTCATCCGGCCGACGGCGCTCGTGCTCAACGTGGTCGTGGCCACGATCGGCGCGGTGCAGTTCACCCGCGCCGGCCACTTCGACCGCCGGCTCTTTGTGCCGCTGGCACTGGCAAGCGTGCCGGCCGCCGCCCTCGGTGGCTGGCTCGCGCTGCCCACCGGCGTGTTGGCGACGGTGCTCGGCATCGTGCTCGCCGTGTCGGCACTCCGGATCGTGGCCGAGTCTCTGCCGAAATCACCGGCGGGAAGTCCGCCGGCCCGTGATTCCGAGAACGCCGCCCGCCGGGCGGCTGGCTCGCCGGCCCCGCTCGGCGCGATGCCGCTGCTGGGTGGCGTGATCGGCCTCCTCTCCGGGCTGACCGGCGTCGGGGGTGGCGTGTTTCTCACGCCCGTGCTGCTCGCCTTCCGCACGGCGCCGGTGAAGACCGTCGCCGCCGTCACCGCCGCCTTCATTCTCGTGAACTCGCTCGCCGGCCTCGCCGGCGGCCTCATCGCCGGCCGGCCGTTCCCCGCGCCGGGTGTGCCGCTGGCGGCGGCTGCCGCCGCGGGCGGGGCGAGCGGTGCATCGCTCGGCGCCTTTCGGCTGCCGGTGCGGATGATCAAGCTGCTGATGGCGGCGGTGCTGGCCGTCGCCAGCGCGAAACTGCTGCTCTGACACCCCGGCCCCGTCAGTGAGCCGCCGTCTTCGAAAAAAGATTGAGCACCACGACGCCCGCCACGATCAGCGTCATGCCGACGATCGCGGGCGGATCGAGCTTCTCGCCGAACATCAGCCAGCCGATCAGCGCGATCAGCGTCACGCCCGCCCCCGACCAGATCGCGTAGCCCACGCCGACGGGGATGTCCTTGAGCGTCAGCGACAGAAAGAAGAACGCGATCCCGTAGCCGACGAGCACCAGCAGACTCGGGCCGGGCTTCGTGAACCCGGCCGAGGCCTTGAGGCAGCTCGTGGCGAAGACCTCGGCCACGATCGCGATCGCGAGAGCGAGCCAGTGCATGGCGAATCCTTCTTGTGTTCCGCTCGGCGGTTCTGAAATGGGGGGTTTCGAAATGGACGGGGATCGTCCCTCCGCCGTCGCCGGGCCCGCCGGCCGGCGGAGCCATGGATTCCAGGGCGCAGCCAACGCCCGGGGGGGAGAGGCCGGCCTGGCTGAAGCGACGTGCGGCGGCAGCCCGCGGTCTCGTTCCGCAGCAGGAGCCTTCATGGAGCCAAGCCGCAGGACAGAGTGTAGCCGCCGCCGCCGCGTCCAACGGCCAACCACTGCCTCCACCCCCGGCCAGCGCTCAATGCAGCGAAAGCAGCGAAGTTTCCTGACATAACGGCTGGAGGGGCGGCGCCCGGGCCTGAAAAGCGCGCTACACTGGAGTGTTTGCGTCGACTTTACCGGCTTGGGAAGCCTCCCGGTCCCATGAACACCATCCAACGGCTGCAACTGGCCACGCTGGGACCGATTCTCGTCCTCGCAGGGCTGGCGGTCTTCTCCTACACGAGCCAGCGGGAAGTGCATCGCGCCGAGGCCAACCGCCACGAGTCGGTCCGGCTGGCCAATGCCCTTCGCTTCAGTTCGGACGAACTGACACGCCTGGCCCGGACCTACGTGGTCACCGGTGAGGCCGACTACGAGCGGCAGTATTGGCACGTGCTCGCCGTTCGCAACGGCACCGAGCCCCGGGCCGACGGCCGGCAAGTGCCTCTCCGCACGCTCATGCTGGAGCAGGGCTTCACCGCGGCGGAGTTCGCCAAGCTCAAGGAGGCCGAAGACAACTCCAATGCTCTGGTGACCACCGAAACCATCGCCATGCATGCGATCAAGGGCGAGTTTGCCGACGGCAAGGGGGGCTACACGAAGCGGGGCCCGCCCGACGCCGAGATGGCCCGCCGGATCATGCACGACGTCACCTATCACGCCGACAAGTCGAGGATCATGAACCCGATCGGTGAATTCGAGCAACTGCTCGCGGCCCGAACCGACGCCGCCGTGGCCGGCGCCCGGCGCCGGGGCGACGCGGCCCTGCTCCTGGGCATCGCGGTGGCCGCCATCGCGGCGCTCGTCGCGGCCGTGAGCCTGCGGCGGCATGCGAGGCTGCTGCGACGAGCCGTGGGCGAACTGTCATCGACATCGGACTATGTGGCGGTTGGCGCGACGCAGGTGGCCGCGGCCAGCCGTTCGCTGGCGGTCGGCACCGCCGAGCAGGTGGCCGCGGTGGAGCGGATCACCACATCGGCCCGCGAGGTCAGCGGGATGGCGGCAGGCAATGTGCTGCGAACGCAGTCGGCGAGCGAGCAGGTGCGGCGGGAACGCAACGAGCTCGCCGCCGTGCAGGAGCAGCTCACCACGCTCGTGGCCGCGATGGGGGAGATCGACACCGCCTCGGGCAGGATCTCCAAGATCAACAAAGTGATCGACGAAATCGCGTTTCAGACCAACATCCTGGCCCTCAATGCGGCGGTCGAGGCGGCCCGGGCCGGTGAGGCCGGGCAGGGCTTTGCCGTGGTCGCCGACGAGGTCCGCGCGCTGGCCCGCCGCAGTGGCGATGCGGCTCGGGAGACCGCCGCACTCATCGACGAGTCGATCCTGCGGACACAGGCGGGCCGGGAACGGGTGGACGCCGTCGCCGCCGCGATCGGCGGGCTCGCGCGGCAGGCGGCGGGCGTGCAGACGCTCGTGGACGAGGTGCTGCGGGGCAGCGGCGAACAGCAGCAGGCGGTGGGCGGCATCGGCGCGTCCCTTTCCCAGATTGAAAAGGTCACGCTCCAGTCGGCGGCCGGCGCCGAGGAGGGCTCCGCTGCGGCCGAGGAACTCACGGCCCAGGCCGCGGGTCTGAAGGACGTGTCGGCGGCGCTCGAGGCGATGGTTGGCGGCGATCGATCGGGACCCGCGGGCGATGGCCTCGCGAGCCTTCGTGGGTCGGCCCCATGACGCACGGATCCTGCGGCGCGACGCGGGCCAGCGGCCTGCTCGAACAACTCGGGCTCGAACTCGCGTTCGCATCGGCCGGGGCGGCCGTGCCATCGGCGATCGGCGACCTGCTCATCCAGCTCGACGCGGCCTGCGCGGCGTCCCCCGCGGCGATTCGACAGGCGGTCGCGGCCTGCCGCCACTGGCTCGCGAGAGACGCGGCCCGCGGCCCGCTCGCGGCCGAGACGCTCCGTGCGATCAACGACTGGCAGCCTTGGATGGTGGCCGCGTGCCTCGCCTGGGATCGCGGCCAGCCGCTGGCCGCCATGCCGGCGGAGTGGACGGCAGTCGCTGCGGAGCAGCTTCCCCCTTCCGGCGGCCGATCCGCCGCCGAGGTTGCCGCCGCCGGCGAGACGATCGATGTCACGGTGCTGCCCGAAGGCTTTGACGACGAAATGACCGAGCTTTTCTGTGCGGAGTCGCAGGATCTGCTCCAGGAAGTCGAGCAAGGTGTGCTCGCCCTCGAGCGAAACCCGGCTGACTCGGCCTCGATCGACGTCGTGTTCCGCGTGTTCCACACGTTCAAGGGCAATGCGGGCGTGCTCAAGCTGGTCGTGCTGCAGCGACTGACGCATGAACTGGAGTCGGTGCTCGACGCGGCACGCCGTGGCAAACTGGTGCTCGGCCGCGACGCGATCGACCTGATCCTTTCAGGTGCCGATGTCCTGCGGCGCTACGTCGGCGAGGTCCTCGCGCAGCTCTCGGGCCACGACCGCGGTCGGAGCATCCCGCTGCCGGTGCCAGGGTTGATCGCGCGGGTGCAGCGGCTGCTCAGCGACCGGCCCCCTGCCCCGGCGGAGGCCGTGAAGCAGGCCGACCCGGTGCCTCCCACGACGCCCACGCCGTCACCCACGCCGCCACCCCCGCCCCCACCCGTGGCTGCGACGCCGGCCCCACCGCCACCCGGGCCCCCGGCGGAAGAGCGTCCGCCCGCCCCGGCCACGCCCGCGGCCGCTGCGGAGTCCGCCACGCCGGCGCCCCCCGCGGCCGCGGCGAGCAGCGTTCGGGTCGATACGATCAAGCTCGACGGCCTCATCGATCTCGTCGGCGAACTCGTCGTCGCTCAGTCGATGGTCGTCCAGAGCCCCGAGCTGGCCGCGGGAGCCAGTCAGCAATTGAGCCGCTGCCTCGGGCAGCTTCGCGGGATCACCTCCGACCTCCAGCGAACCGCGATGTCGCTGCGGATGGTGCCGATCGGCGGCACGTTTCGCCGCATGGCCAGGCTGGTTCGCGACCTCGCCGTCGAACTCGACAAAGAGATCGAGCTGAACCTCGAAGGCGAGGAGACGGAGCTCGACCGCACGTTGGTCGAGGAACTCTCCGATCCGCTCGTCCACATGATCCGCAACTCCGCCGATCACGGCATCGAGCCCCCCGCGGCCCGCGTGGCAGGAGGCAAGCCGGCGGCGGGCACGATCACCCTTCGCGCCTTCCATCAGGGGGGCTTCATCGTCATCAAGATCGAGGACGACGGCCGCGGCCTTTCCGCCGATCGCATCCGTGCCAAGGCGGTCGAACGCGGCCTCGTGCAGCCCGACGAGCGGCTGGAGCGGGCGGAGATTCTCGACCTCATCTTCCGTCCCGGATTCTCCACCGCCGAGCAGATCACCGGCCTCTCCGGCCGGGGGGTGGGGATGGACGTCGTGCGGCGGGGCATCGAGGGGATCCGCGGCAAGGTGGAGGTGGCGTCGGTGGAGGGAAGGGGCACCACGTTCACGCTCTCGGTGCCGCTGACCCTCGCGATCATCGAAGGGCTGATCGTGGGCGTGGGCGACCAGCGATACATCGTCCCCACGCTCTCGGTGCGGGAGTCGTTCCGGCTCGACCCAGGCGCCGTCACGACCATTCAGGGCCGGGGTGAGATGGTCGAGGTCCGCGGCCGGCTGACTCCGATCCTCCGGCTCGGGCGATTCCTGGGCAATGCCGGCGCCGAGGCACCCGCCGCTGGTGCGGAGGGTATCGTGGTGGTGGTGGAGTCGGGTCAGGATTGCCGCTGTCTGCTCGTCGACGATCTGCTCGGCAAGCAGGAGGTGGTGATCAAGAGTCTCGGCGACATGTTCCGCGGCCGCACCGCGTTTGCGGGCGCCGCGATTCTCGGCGACGGCCGGGTGGGTCTGATTCTCGACGTCAACGCGCTGGTCAAACTGAAATCCGCGGCAGGCGACGCCGCCTGATCCGCACCCGGAACCGCATCATGCATCCAGCCACGACATCCGAGCCGCACCCGCCCCACGCCCAGCCCCCGGCCGCCAAGCCGGGCAAGTATCTCGTGATCACGCTCGGCGGCGAGTCGTACGGCATTCCGGTGCTGGCGGTGCGGGAGATCATCCGCCTCTGCCCGATCACGCCCGTTGCCAACATGCCCCCGCACGTCCGCGGCGTGATCAATCTCCGCGGCAAGATCATCCCGCTCGTCGATCTGCGGGCCCGCTTCCAGCTGCCGACGGCCGACGAACACGACCGCAACTGCATCGTCGTCGCCCAACTCGGCGGCGGTCCCGGGCCATCGCGGCTGTATGGAGTCGTCGTCGACGGCGTCGAGGAGGTGGCCTCGTTCGCGGCCGCCGATCTCGAGCCCACGCCCGACTTCGGCGGGGCCATCGACGTGCGGTTCATCACCGGCATGGCCAAGTCGGGGCCCCTCGTGCGGACCCTCATCGACCTCGACCGGATCGCCGCCGCCGACGTCGTCACGTCGGCGGCCGCGACGCTTCCTCATACCCCCTCCTGAGTTTCCCCCGCCACAGGACGTCCCATGATCCCGCGTTCACTCCCCGCCCGCATCAGTCTGGGCTTCGCCCTGCTCGTGCTGCTCGCGATCCTCCTCGGTGGAACCGCCCTGTGGCGGATCACCGGCATCAATCAGAGCGTCGTCACCGTGGCGACCAACTCGCTGCCGTCCGTCGTGACGCTCAACCGGGTCATCCAGTCGACGTATGGCGCGACACGCAACGTCCGCAAGCTCCTGCTGGCGGGCGGTGCGGACGGCGCCGCCGGCAGGTACGACGACAGTGGGTACCAAAAGGACAGGAAATGGGGCGAGGATCAGCTTGCGGCGTATGAGCCCCTGATCAGCGACGACAAGGACCGGAGCCTGTTTGACGAGGTCGTCTCGTCCCGGCGGGCCTATTTTGCGATCCTCGATGCGGCGATGCAGAGCCTTCGGGAGGGCAAGGATGCGAAAGCCAGGGAACTGATGGGGGAGACGAGCGAGCCCATCTTTGAACGCTGTCTCGCGGCGCTCGAGGCGAATGTCGCCTACAACGGCTTGATCGCCGAACAGCAGGTTGCGGAAGCCCGCCGCACGGTCGCGACGAGCTTTCTGCTGATCGGCGGCGGGCTTGCCCTGGCCACGATCCTCGGGCTGCTCGTGGGCATCGGCATCACCCGCTCGGCCGGCACGGCGCTCGGACGGATCTCCGACGCGCTCGAGGCGGGGGCGGCCCACACCTCCCTGGCATCGACGCAACTGGCGTCGGCCGGACAGGCCCTCGCCGAGGGCTGCAGCGAACAGGGCTCGGCCGTCACGGAGACGAGCGCGGCCCTCGAGCAGATGTCGGCCATGATCCGCAGCACCGCCGACAACGCCGAGAAGGCGAAGACCTTCGCCAATCAGGCCCGCAACGCGGCGGAGTCGGGGGCGACGACCATGGGCGAGATGAACGCCGCGATGGGGGCGATCGAGGCCTCGAGCGCCGAGGTCGCCAAGATCGTCAAGGACATCGACGAGATCGCCTTCCAGGCCGCCGCAGAAGAACCCCCGATCAGAAAAGTCAGCGCCGACTTCAACGGCGACGGCAAGAGCGACATCCTCTGGCGCAACAGCAGCACCGGCAACGACAGCATCTGGAAAAACG
>SXHR01000177.1:0-26535 GCA_005773625.1 Planctomycetaceae bacterium
CTGCGGGCCGTGTGGAGCTTTCGTCCCGTGTCACCCAGCCGGGCCGTCAGCGCCGACTCGACGTGGAGGTGGATGTCCTCCTTGGCCACGCTGTATTCGAACCGGCCCGCGTGGATCTCGCCGCGAATCTCCTCGAGCACCTGCGCGATCGCGTCGGCCTCCGGCACCGTCATCAGGCCGCAGTGCGCGAGCATCCGCGCATGGGCGATCGAGCCGTCGATGTCGTCGTCGGCCAGCCGCCGGTCGAACGACACGCTCTCGGAAAAAAGCTCGACCCGCTTGTCGGTCGGCTCGCGGAACACGCCCCCCCAGGCCTTTCCCTTGGAGGTGGGCGAATCGGGCTGAGAATCGGCGGAGTTGTTCACGCGGACGTTCCTGGCGGGTTCGCAGACGCTGAAACCTTACCTTCCCGGCGGAGCCCGGGGGAAACCCAGCCCTCGTTCCCGGCGGCAAAGGTGCCCGGGCGCGACGCCGGTAGACTCTCCGCATGACGACTCCCGAGGATTTTCTGGCGCCCGGCGGGCGGCTTGCCGCGCGGCTGGCCGGCTGGGAGTCGCGGCCGCAGCAGGTCGAGATGGCCAACCTCGTCGCCGAGGCGATCGCGTCCCGCAGGCATGCGATCCTCGAGGCCGGCACCGGCGTGGGGAAGAGCCTCGCGTATCTCGTGCCCGCGGTGCTCGCCGTGACGGCCGACCAGGCCGAGCCGGTGGCCGACGAGATCGAGCCCGACTGGGACGACGGGGAGGCGGCCGCGGCAGCCACGCCGGCGGGCCGGCCGCGGCGGGTCGTGATTTCGACCCACACGATCGCTCTGCAGGAACAGCTCGTCACCAAGGACATCCCGCTCGTCGCGGCGGTGATGCCGCGGGAGTTTTCCGCGGTGCTCGTCAAGGGACGGCGGAACTACGTGAGCCTGCGGCGGCTCGCCCTGGCGCTCGAGCGATCGGGGAGCCTGTTTTCGGAGGAGGGTGAGCGGGCCGAGCTCCTCGAGATCGCGTCGTGGGCCAAGCACACGGCCGACGGCTCGCTCGCCGATCTTCCGGCCCTGCCCAGCGACCCCGTCTGGGACGAGGTGGCCAGCGACGCCGGCAACTGCATGGGCCGCGCCTGCCCGACCCACCAGCAGTGCCACTACTACGCCGCCCGGCGGCGGATGGCCCACGCGCAGGTGCTGATCGTCAACCACGCCCTGTACTTCGCCGACCTCGCCGTCCGCCGCGCGGGGGCGAGCCTCCTGCCCAACCACGACATCGTGATCTTCGACGAGGCCCACACCGTCGAGGGCGTGGCGAGCGAGCACCTCGGCATCGGCGTGTCGAGCGGCGGCGTGGAGCGGGTGCTCTCCAAGCTCTCCAGCGAACGGACCCACCGCGGGCTGCTCGCCCACTACGGGATGCACGACCTGGAAAGCGACGTCCGCCGCGGCCGCCGCGCCGCCGAGGCCTTCTTCGCCGCCGTCCGCGAGGAGGTGGGCTCGCGTGGCGACTCCCCCTGGCGGGTCGTGCGGCCGGGCCTCGTGCCCAACTCGCTCGGGGAGCCGCTTGCGTCTCTGGCGCGAAAACTCCGGGCCGCATCCGACGGAATCGGCAATCCCGCCGAGCGGCACGATTTTCTCTCGCTCGCGGACCGACTCGACGCCCATGCCGCCGCGCTCGAGACCTGGCTGGGGCAGAAGGCGGCGGGGAGCGTCTGGTGGGTCGAGGCCCAGCGGTCACGACGCGGCCGGGAGCGGATCACGCTCTCGAGCGCTCCGGTCGATGTCAGCGAGACGCTCCGCCGCGAGCTCTTCGGACGCGTCAGCACGGTCGTGCTCGCCAGCGCCACGCTTGCCGTCGAGACGCCCGGTCCGCGAAGGCCGATGGAAGCCGACGTCGATGAGTTCGCCGGGGCGGAGGGGAAAACGGACGGATTCGCCTTCCTCCGCAGCCGGCTGGGCGTGGGCGACAAGGCGCTGTCGCGGCAGCTCGGCAGCCCCTTCGACTACGCCCGGCAGGCGAAGCTCGTGCTCGTCGATCGGCTGCCCGATCCGGCCGATCGTGACGCCTACGACAGCGGCGTGGTGAAGATGATCCGGCGCTACGTGGCGCGGAGCGACGGTCGGGCGATGGTGCTCTTCACGAGCCATGCCGCGCTCGCCAAGGCCTCGGCGGAACTCGCCGGATGGTGCGTGCGGCGGAACTTCCGGCTTGTGAGCCAGGCCGACGGGCTGCCACGGTCGCGGATGCTCGAGGAGTTTCGCGAGGGGCCGGGGAGCGTGCTTCTGGGCACCGACGGCTTCTGGCAGGGGATCGATCTGCCGGGTGACGTGCTCGTGACGGTGATCATCACCAAACTTCCCTTCGCCGTGCCCGACCGGCCGCTCGTCGCCGCACGGATCGAGGCCATCAAGCAGGCCGGCGGCAACGCCTTCGCCGAATACCAGCTTCCTGAAGCGGTGCTCAAGCTCAAGCAGGGCTTTGGCCGGCTGATTCGCACGCACACCGATCGCGGTTCGGTGGTGATTCTGGATCCGCGGATGGTCACGAAACCCTACGGCCAGGTGTTTCTCGACAGTCTGCCCCCGGCGGCCGTCGAGGTCGAACCCTTCGCCGACGATCTGTAGCTTCGCCTGCTGCAGTTTTTCGCAGGGTGGCAGAAGTCCATTCACGGGGAAGGAGGCCGCTTTGTTCCACAGCCTGGCAGGCGACGGTGCGCGCCGCGGTGGCCGCGGCTCACGCGACCAACCCGAGCTCCGCCCACGTGGTCGGATCGCCGTCCCAGGGAAACTCCGGCGGCGCGAAGCAGGGCACCCTGCCGAGCCGGCGGTCAACGAGTGCGGCGAAGAATCCGAGGCGCGGGATCTCCGCAGGATCCCAGCCGGGCAGGGCTGCGGCGGCGACAAAAGCGTCGATCTGCCAGCCGTCGGCCGAGAGCTGCGACGCCATCATGACGGAGCCCTCGGGAAGTTCCGCCGGCATCTCGCTGGTCCGCGGAATCATCGCGGGCATCGCGACGGGTTTGTCGGCGAGCCGCCCGCCGCCCGTCGGTAGGAGCGCGAGCCGCCGGCAGTAGCGGCCGGCGCGGTGGCTCTCGCCCGTCGGCCGCGTCGCGATCCAGAGGTGAAGGCCGTCGCTGTCTTCCGGCCTGGTCGGGTGGCACCATCGAGCCGCGCCGACGCCGCGGGCGACGCCCCGCACCGCGAGCCCCTGCGGATTCCAGGCCAGCCAGAGGTCGAGCACGTCGGGCACGCCCACCACGTCGGCGAAGGAGGGCAGCCGGCAGGTCTCGTCGAGCCCCCCTGCCGCCGGCGGCCAGAGCTTCTCCCGGCGACGGCAGGAGAGTCTGAG
The DNA here is from genome assembly GCA_005773625.1 of Planctomycetaceae bacterium. Classification (GTDB taxonomy): domain Bacteria; phylum Planctomycetota; class Planctomycetia; order Pirellulales; family UBA1268; genus QWPN01. The sequence goes on from SXHR01000177.1 coordinate 3,327, forward strand.
CGTGAACAGGGCGGCCGGGTTGACGAGCGGGCACATGGGGCGTGGGAGTGGAAAACGTCGGGGATTCATGCGGCCGCACGCCGCCGGGGGCGTGCCAAACCGTGACCTATAATATCAGTGCGTGGATGGTCCCACCGCCGCCCCCCCTGGAAATCGTGGATGCGGGTGCTCGAGATCGCCAGTGAGGCTGTTCCATTCGCCAAGACCGGCGGTCTGGCCGATGTTGCCGGCGCGCTGCCGGACGCGCTGGCCGGCCTCGGTTGCGACGTGTCGCTGGTGATGCCGGCCTACGGCGAGGTGTTTTCCAAGGGGCTGCCGATCGAGCCGACGGGGATCGAGTTCGAGGTGCCGATCGGGGCCCGGGCGGAGTTGGCCAGGATCCTCCGCTGCCGCCGTCCCGGCTCGCGGGCCGACGTCTACCTCGTCGCCAACGACTCTTTTTACGATCGGCCCACGCTCTACGGCGGCAGCCGTGACTACCCCGACAACGCCGAACGCTACATCTTCTTCTCGCGGGCCGCGGTCGAACTGGCCTGCCGGCTCGGTGGCCGCTGGGACATCCTCCACTGCCACGACTGGCAGACGGGGCTCGTGCCGGCGTACCAAAAGCTGCTCTATGGATCGCACCCGGCCGTGGCTTCGTCGCGGACGGTGATGACGATCCACAACATGGCCTACCAGGGTCTCTTCTGGCACTGGGACATGCTCCTCACCGGACTCGACTGGCGGTATTTCAACTGGCGGCAGATGGAGTTTTACAGCCAGCTCAACCTGCTCAAGACCGGGATCGTGTTCGCCGATTCCGTCAGCACGGTGAGCCCGACCTACGCCCGTGAGATCCAGTCGGCACCGGGGGGCTGCGGCCTCGAGGGCCTGCTCTCGTCGCGCAGCAACGTGCTCACCGGCATCGTCAACGGCATCGACACCGCGATCTGGGATCCGGCCGCCGATCCGCACCTCCCCAGGCCCTACGGCAGCGACGACTTCGACGCCGGCAAGTACGCCGCCCGGGTCGCCCTCGCGGCGCGGCTCGGCCGCGCGGCGCCCGATTCGCGGCCCCTCGTGGCCTTCGTCGGCAGGCTGGTCGAGCAGAAGGGGGTCGAACTCGTCCTGGAGGTGCTCGGCCACATGGCGGGCGAGGGGCGTGCCCATTTCGTGATCCTCGGCACCGGTGGCCAGGAATACGAACGGCTGCTCCAGCGGGCAGCGGCGACGTTTCCCGGCACGGTCGATCTCGTGCTCGGCTTCGACGAGGGGCTCGCCCATCTCGTGCAGGCCGCCGCCGACATCACCCTCGTGCCGAGCCGGTTCGAGCCCTGCGGCCTGACGCAACTCTACGCACAGCGTTACGGCTCGATCCCCGTGGTCCGCGCGACCGGCGGCCTCGTCGATACCGTCGTCGACGCCACGCCCGAGACGCTCCGCGAGGGGACGGCGACCGGATTCGTGTTCGAGGGCTTCGACGCCGCGGGGCTCGACTCCGCCCTGAGTCGCGGGATCGAGGCCCATGCCGACAAGCCGGTCTGGAACTCGCTCGTGCGGAATGTCATGCGGCAGGACTGGTCGTGGCGGACCAGCGGCCGCGAATACATGCGGCTCTTCGCCCGGGCGGCCGCGAGCCCGGCCACGCCGGTCGAGTGAGGAGTCAGGCCGCGTTGAGCGGGACATGCTCCCGCACGGTCCCGGCATGCGAGAGGCTCTGACGCGCCGAAAACCCAACGCGACCGCGGGCGTCAGCCTGCGAAGATGGGCGGGATGGCGGCGATGTGACGCGGCTGCGTGTGTCGGCGGCAGCGTCGCGACCGCTTCTACCGATACATCCCGCATGAGGCAAATCCTCGTCGGATTCATCGTATTGGTGCTGGCATCGAACGTGCCCGGCTCGGCCGTCCACGCGGGCGATCCGTGCGGCAGGTGCGCCGCCTGCAAGCAGACGGCGGCGGGCGTAAAGACGCCCTGCGGCGATACCGGCTGCGGGCCGCGGTATTGCTGCGAGGTGCTCCACCAGTGCCGGCGGCCCGATCCTTGCGACTGCTCCGCGCGGTGGCGGGGTTGCAACGGCGCGGCACAGGGTCCTGAGAAACTCGCGCCGTGGCAGCTACCGCCGGGACGCGGCTTTCAAAGCGGCGGGGACGTCGGCTACGTCACGCCCCGGTGCGGCGGCTGTCAGGGCTGCGGCCCGCGGTTCGCCTGGTTCTTCTGACGCTCCGCCACGAGCGTGGCGGCGAAAGTGACCTCGTCGCCGCGGTCGCCCGAGGCGCGGCGCAACAGCTCCCACTCGCCCGAAGCCGCGGCAAGATCGACGAGTGACGGCAGTGCACCGGCCGTCTGGAGCGGGCTCGGCATCCCGTCGTCTCGCGGCGTTGCGATCGCGGCGTGAAGCGCCTCCGCAGGGCGGCGCAGCCGGGCGAGGAGGAGCACGAGCGTGTCGGAGGGCAACCCGCCATGGCCCGGTTCGGCCGCGGCCGCCGCCGTCCGAAAGAATCGCACCGCCTGCTCGACGTCGATCCCAAGTTGGCTCCCGTAGAACAACCGCGATGCCTGGCCGACGTTTTCGAAGGGTGGTTCTCCCGGATAGACGACGTCGGCAGGCAGCCGGCTGGCATACGTGGCGAGTTCCCAGGCGCGGCGGATCGTCGGCTCGTCGTCGCAGATCCGGGCGATCCGCAGCACCGATTGCACATGCGAGACGTCCGCGTAGAGGCGGGCCTCGCCCTCGCCCGCCGCCGCGAGCAGTGCGGGAAGCGTCTGCGGCGGTGCGGGCAGGATGATGCCGCGGTGCTCGAGATCGTGCGCGAGATTCGTGAGGATCTCGGCGTGAAGGTGGGCGACGAGTGTCGCCGCCGCCGGCCGCTGCCGGGCGGCCGGCAGTCGGGAGACGGCCTGTTCGTAGGTGGTGATCGCGTTGCACGTGCCCTGCGTGCGAAGCATCAGCGAGATGCCGAGTGCCGGATCAACGCCCTCCCAGAGCGCGATGCCGAGAATCTCCTGAAGCGCTCGTGAGGATGCCTCGTCGTCGCCATCGGCCCGGGTCGCGAGCGTGCGGGCGAGCGGCTCGAGTCTGGCGGAGACCTCTGCCGGGTCGGCGGCCGCCCGCAGGTACATCCAGGCCGCGGCCACCTGCCCCTCGTCGAGCAGCGGCCAGCCGACCTCGCGGCAGGCGGCGAGCGATCGTTCGTCGAACCCTTGGCGGGCGTCGGCCGGGATGTCGCCCGGAGAACCGACCGGCGGCAGGCCTGCGGCCACCCGGGCCTGGATGAGCCGGGCGTCGAAGAGGGCGTGCCAGCGGCGACGTTCGGCCAGCGACACGGCGAGTGCCTCGAGCATCGCCTCCGGACCGGCGGTCGCACAGGTGCGGCGCAGATGCTCGAAGCGGTCGGGGCCGGTGGAGTCGTGGAGTGGATCTGGCTCGGGGGTCATGGTCGGGCATCCCGTTGGCGGTCGGCCTCGTAGGCGAACACGGCCGCCGTGGCGGAGAGGTTGAGGCTGTCGGCGAGGCCGTGCATCGGCAGGCGAACCGTCTCGAAGTCGAGCCCGGCGTCGGCCCATTCCGACGAGATGCCGTGGGCCTCGCTGCCCAGCAGGATCGCGACACCACCGCGGAGGTCGGCCTCGTGCCAGAGTCGCCGTCCACGGGGCGTGGCGGCCACGACCCGCCGGGCCTGCCCGCGGCACCAGGCGATCGTCTCCCCGGTCGTCGCCGTGGCCAGCGGCATCGAGAAGACCGTGCCGAGGCTCGCGCGGATCACCGCGGGGTTGGCAACGTCGGTGCGCGGGCTCGCGGCGATCACGCCACCGAGGCCTGCGGCATCGGCCGTGCGGACGATCCCGCCGAGATTACCCGGCTTCTCCACCCCTTCGACCACCAGCACCGGCCGGTCCGCTGTGAACACGACACCGCCGAGCGGCCGCGGTCCGAAACGGACCACGCCGACCACGCCCTCGTTGCGGCTGCCGAAAGCGACGCGGCCGAAGGCCTTCTCGGAAAGGATCGCGATCCGCGTGCCGTTCCGCGCGAGCCTCGCCAGCCAGTCGCGCAGCGGTGGGGCGTCGGCGGTGCCGATCGCGTCGGCATCATCCGCGACGAAGACCTCGACGATCGCGCTGCCGGCCGCCTCGGCACGAGCCAGTTCCCGTCGGCCGTCGACGAGGGTCAGGCCGGTGGCCCGCCGCGACTCGGCTTCGCGGAGCGCCGCCGCCCGCTTCACTCGGGGGTTGGCGGGGCTGGTGATCGAGTCCGGTTCATTCATGGTGCGGGAGCCGCCCGGGCGAAGGAGCCGAGGTCGATGGTACGGCCTGTGTCGTCGGTGCAGGCGAGGAGGCCGCTTTCAATTCGGTCCGCCGCCGGCACTGCGGCGGCCCGCAGGGCAGCGGAGAGTGTGTCCCGAAGTTTGCGGGGATGCCAGCCGGGCGAGTGGCAAGTGAGGAGAATCGGTCCGGGAGTGGCCGGATCGAGGAGCCGGGCGATGTCGCCGAGGAGGCTTGGCAGGTCGCGTTGCAGTGAAAACGACTCCCCCTTGGGGCCATGGCCCCACGATGGCGGATCGAGGATCACGCCCGAGAACCTGCGGCCGCGGCGCAGGCAGCGCTGCACGAAGGTGGTGGCGTCTTCACAGACCCATGACACCGGCAGGTGGGCGAGCCCGGAGGCCTCGGCATTGCGGCGAGCCAGGGCGATCGACTGCCGGGATGAGTCCACGTGGACGACCTCCGCACCCGCGGCGGCGGCGGCGAGTGTGGCGGCTCCGGAATGGGCGAAGAGCGACAGCATCGGGCTCCCGCCGGGTGTCTCCCGCCGCAGCCACCCCCACTGGTCGATCTGTTCGAGAAAGATCCCGACCTGCCCGGAAGGGGACGGGTGGACTTCGAGCGTGAGCGTGGCCGGGCCGACCGGCACGGTCGCCAGCCAGGGGTCGGGCAGGTCGCCGGTGAACTCCCACCGCCCGCGGAGGGCGTCCGTGGCACCGGTGTCGGGCAGTCTGAAAACGGCCTGGGCGGCCCGCCATTCGCCGGGAAGTCGGCGTCGGTCGCCCGTCTGGGGCAGGGGCCGATCGACGAGGATTCCGGCGAAACGTTCGAGCCGCCGGCCTGCGCCACGTGAACCCACGCCGAAATCGACGAGTGCCGGGTCGCGAAACTTTCCGGAGTGTGAGCCGTTCATGGGGGAAGGCCATAATACCCCGGAAGCCGGCCCCCCGCGGACGGCAGCCTCACTCGCACCCCCCGCAAGGATATCTCGATCATGGCACACCGCTACCGGTCAGTTCTGTTCGTCGGCTGTCTCGCCGGAATGACGATGGCCCTCAGAGGCCCCGCGGCGTGTGCCGACGACGTCGCCGCCAGCCCGTTCCAGCAGTCGATCACGGCCTGGATGGGCGTGGTGTCGTTCCTCGCGGATGACGACGATGCAGGCGGCGATCGCGAACGCGCCGACGAAAAAAAGTGCGAGTGCGATTCCGAGGGCGAGTGTGGGTGCAAGGAAAAGGGCAAGCACCGCGAGCATCGGCATCGCGGTGAGCAGTGGCAGCGTGGCGAACGTGGCCGCAGCCCGGGCGATCGTCAGGCGAAAGCCCCCCGTGAAGGCACCCCGGCAGGTGGTCCGCGTCCCGACGCCATTCGCAAGCTCGACGAGATTCTTGCCCGGCTGTCGCGGATCGAGGCAGGGATGGGGATGGGCGGTCGCCCCGGCGTCGCCGGCGGCCCCATGGGCCAGGGCATGGTGCTGCGCATGGGACCCGCGGACGGACCTGCCGCGGCGGAGCGAACCCGGCCGGCCATGCCCGCCGAGGCTCAGGCGATGATGGAGCAGCGGATGGAAGAGGGCCGACGGCGGATGGAGGAGAGCCGCGAGAAGATGCAGCAGGCCCGCCGCCGGTTCGCCGAGATGGAAGAGCGAATCAAGAAGCTCGAGGCCGAGATCGAGCGGATGAAGGGGGCGAAGTAACGGCGCCGGCCCGCTGACGCCCGCGGCTTGACCGTGGTCGATGAGCTCCGCGTTCGGCGGCCGGCGATGTCCGGCCGCCGAACACCATCGAGGCCAAGGCCCCGGATTCACCGCCGGGCGCGGCGGGATCCCGACCGGGATGGCTTCGTGGCCGGCTTTTTCCGCGGGCCGCGTGCCGGCTTCGCCGCGTCTTCGGCGGCCGACTTGTCCGCGGCCGCGGCACCCGGCATGACCTGCGGCACGATGATGCAGTTGTCGCCGAGTTCGAGTTCCTCCTCGTCCTGGATCGGCCTGCCTCGGTCGTCGAGCTTGACATCGGCCTCGGCGGTCTTCTTCTTCGCCACCGCGAGGAGCTGTTCGTAGAGCTTGGTCTTGTCGAGGCCGTTGATCTGCGAGACGGCACCGGCGACCTCGCCGAGATAGCGGAGGAAGATGCTCCGCCGCTGCCCCTCCTGCGCCACGCGGAGGCGCCGCCGCATGTACATCCCGAGCTTGCGGCCCACGGCCTGCAGCGCCAGGCGGATTTCCTTCTGGATCTCTGGGTAGGAGGCGACCGCCTCCTTCGACTCGCTCGTGAACGGCACCCAGACGCTGGCCACGTGGACCATCACCGTGACCGGCCCGCTGGGCAGGCTGCCCCGCGACTGCGACAGGCCGTAGGAACGCCAGTTGGTCGAGAGGATCATTTGTGTCACGGCGCAGGCCGCGGGCTGAAACTGGAGCGGCACACGATTGGCGTATCGCAGCACGTTCATGCTCTGGCTTTCCTCGGCATTGACGTGCTGCATCGCGCCGTGGAGCGCGTCGAGCTGCGGCTTTTTGAGCTTCGAGGGGCTCTGCCGCGGCGCGAGCTGGGCCTCCGCGAGGATCTTTTCGGCCGCCTCGCCGCCGATTCCCGAGAACGTGGTGGTGAGGAACTGCCGCAGACTGCGGGCATCGCTCTCGGAGGCGAGTTCGCCGAGTCCCTCGCGGGTGATCTTCTGTGCCGACGTGCCGCCACCGTAGGCGAGCGCCGCCTCGACCAGGAAGGGATTGCCGCGGTAGACGGAGGGCGGCCGGGTGGCGGCGGTGAAAAACTCGCCGGGCACGACCTGCCGCAGGCCGGCGAGCAGCCGCTGCTCGCCGATGGGCACGACGCAATCGGTGGCCGGCGGCGGGATCTTGGTGTCCTGGATCGCCTTGAAGACGGCGTCGGCCTCGCCGCGGCCGAGCTTGCCGGTCGTGACCCGGGTCGAGACCTTCGCCGTGTCGCAGATCTTCTTCGCGGTGCCGTGCGACACCCGGGAGAACGACTGCGTGAGGAACTGCGCGAGCGTGAGCCTGGGATGCTCCTGGAGCATCGTCACCAGCCGGCCCAGTTCGACGCCGTAGGGATGCGGTTTGATCTCCTTGGGCTCCGGCGGCAGGTCGTCGCTCGACCGATCGAGGATCCGCTCCGGCCCGTCCGGTCCCTGGAAATGGAAACGGGCGTGCGGGTTCGAGATCGCCGTCTGCTCGAGATATTCCTCGACGCTGCCCCGGCCGCGCTGGAACTTGGCCTCCATCTCGATCGTCACGCGGGTGCCGTGCTCGATGACGTCGCCCCGGTCGTTCTCCCCGACCCACTCGATCGAATGCTTCTTCATCAACTCCGCGCCGCCCTTGCCGGCGGGGATGTCGACGCCGTCCCCCTTGCCGTTCAGGATTTCCGGCTGGTTGGTCTTGGTGTCGATCCGGAGTTCGGAATAGTGGGCGGGGTGCTTGGCGTCGATCTTGGAGATGATCTTCACCGGCTTGCCGGTCGTGAGCACGCCATACATGCCGGCGGCCGAGATGCCGATGCCCTGCTGGCCGCGGCTCATCCGCAGACGGTGGAACTTCGAGCCGTAGAGCAGCTTGCCGAAGATGAGCGGAATCTGTTTGCTGACGATGCCGGGGCCGTTGTCCTGCACGCTCATGCGATACCGCGTGCCGCTGTCGCCGACCTGCTCGATCCGCACCCAGATTTCCGGCAGGATGCCCGCCTCCTCACAGGCGTCGAGCGAGTTGTCGACCGCCTCCTTGACGCTCGTGAGCAGCGCCTTGCGGGGCGAGTCGAAGCCCAGGAGGTGGCGGTTCTTGGCGAAGAACTCGCTCACCGAGATGTCGCGTTGGCCGGCGGCGAGCGTCTGGGCGGTGGCCCGGCGTTTCGCAGGTGACTTGGGTGGGGCGGCGGCCGGCTGGTCCACGGCGGCCTCGGCCGAAGCGGCGGCGGCCGGGGAGGGTTTCTTTTTCGCGGGCTTTTTCGCTGCCCCAGGCGGGTTTGCGGCTGTCTTGACCATGGCGATTCCGGGGCTGTTTTGGCCCCCAGACTGTGATCCGCGGCGGCACCCTTGGCAAGAGGGGCTGACTTTGCCGGTGGCGAGGTCCCCGGGTGGCCCCCGGGAGGGGTCGAATCGGGGCCGCGTGAAGTTGTGACTGTCGGGCAGAACCGGCGTGCGTGGCATGACGGGAGTGATGCGCAGAAGGGGCTCCGGTCGAAGTTCCGTGTGTCGGGGCAATCCTGGCAGCCTTCGGCTTTCGTCTTGTGAGGTGACGCGATGTTGCACGCCCGATCGACCCGCATCCAACTGCTCGCGGCCCTGCTCGTCGCGATCTTCGCCGATGGCGGCACTCTGTTCGCGACCCCGATCGACGGCGGCGTCGAGGGGCCGACTCCCGACGTCTTCTACAACTTCTATGTGCCGCCGGTGGCGGCGGGTGCCGCTCCCGGCATGGGGGCTCAGCTCTATGTCTCGCCGCGGCCGGTGCCGCCCCGGGTCGGGCACACGTGGCACACCTACCCGCCGTTCATGCCGCACGAGTTTCTCTACAAGCATCGTCGCCACTACATCCGCCCGGCCGGCGTGACGGGCATGCGGACCGACGTCAAGGCCTACTGGTATTGATCCCGAGGAGACCTCGCATCATGCGTGGATCGTTCGTTTCACGTTCCGTGTGGGCGGGACTCTTCGCCGCGGCGGTCATCGTCTCGGCGCGCACGGCTCCTGCGGGCGATGGGTTCGCTCCGGCGCCCGGGCCGGGATGCAGCGGCTCTGGACAGGGGTATGTGGCATCCGGCCACATGGGCCACGGTCACCGTCCGTGGGGTCGCTGTGGGCACGGGCAGTGCGGGCCCTGCGGACACGGTCAGTGCGGGCCCTGTGCCGGCCACGGATGTGGTCTCTGCGGGCACGGCGGCCTCTGTGGTCCGGGCAGCTGCAAATACGACGCCTGGGAAAAGCGCTACTTCCTCCGCAGTCAGGGCAAGAGTTGGCACAGCGCCTGGTACGATCCCGCGGAGGGTCGCCCGATCGCGCTGGTCGTTCCGCCGACCGCGGAGTTTCAGACCCAATACGCGTGGGGCGTGCCCAGCTCGCGGGTGGCGCCGATCTATCACCAGTTTCGCCGTCCCTATCCGGGGCCGGGCGGAGTCGGCGGGAGCGGCGGCGGTTTCCTGCCCACACCCGCCCAGCCCAGCGACACCGTGCAGTTCGGCGTGAACGCCGTGCGTGGTCCCTGGGGCGCCTACTGAGAGCCGCTGCCAGCCCCGTCGAGGCGGGTGCGGGCGAGGTCGGCCCACGGGCTCTCCGGTGCGAGGGCGAGGAAGCGGTGGAGGTGGTGCGCCGCCTCGTCGTCGAGCCCCGTGTCCTGCAGCACCCCCGCCATGTGCCAGTGGGCATCGGCGTAAGCCGGCTCTTGACGGAGAACGCCCTCGAGCGCGGCCAGGGCCAGTTCGTGTTCGCCGAGTTCCGCGAGCACGCAGCCGAGGCTCGAGCGGGCCTGCAGGTGGTCGGGATCGAGTTCGATCACAGCGTAATAGCGCTCGCGGGCCGCCGTCAGATCGCCTGCCCGGTAGAGCAGTTCGGCCAGCATGAAGATCACCCGGGCCGTCGGTCCCTGGGCCTGCAGCACGGCGCGGAGCGCCTCGGCGGCCTCGACAAACTCCCCGGCGGCCTCGAGATCGTCGGCGAGATCGAGAATCTCGCCGACGTTGCCGGAGGGTGAGGGATGGTGCGGCTCCTCGCCCGGCACCTCCTCGCGCACGGCTGGTCGCGGCGGCAGGCCGACGACGCTCGGCATCTCCGGAGGCTCGGGATGGGCCAGCGGGGCGGTGTAGAAGACGAACTGCAGCTGGCCTCCAGCGGCGAGCAGCCTCGAGCCGTCGTCGATGCTCAGTCTGCGACCGTCAATCCTCACCCGTCCTGCGGCCGCCGCCGCCGCGCGGGCACCGCCAGGCGCCAGATCGGCGAGCTTGGCATCGATCTCACGCAGCGAGAGCCCCCGGCCCAGCAGCCTGGCCAGGTGGCGGCCCACGACGAGCTGTTCGAAGTCGAACCATTCCACCGAGCCTGTGCCCCGCACGACTTCGAGCAGGCCGCCGCGGACCCACTGCCGGATGGCGGCCGGCGGCACGTCGAGCACCGCTGCCATCATCGCCGACGTGTGAAGCCGGCGGACGCCCGGATGGTCTGCGGGATGCTCGTCGGCCAGCAGGGGCCGCGCGGAGGGCCGGCTGCGTCGAACGCTTTTTCGGCGTGCGGGCGGCCCGCCCGGGGATGGCTGGTCGTCCTTGACCTCGTGGGGCATGCAAGAGATTCCGGCGGAGTTCGCCGGAATGTACTCCGCGCATGCAATGCTGCCAAACGCCGGGCGTCTTGTCCTTCACGCCTGAGAAGAAGCCGGTCGTCGGCCGGCGGGCGGCGAAACCGGGACGGTCCCGGGTGCAGGCTTCAGGTCGTGTGGTCGGAGGGAATCGGCCTCAAAAAACCTCTGCCCGACGTGCCGGCGGCCGGCACGTCGCGGGGATCGTGAGCGGGGGCCGCCGGCTCGACGGCAGGTCCGAGCGGGGCGATCGTCGGCGCGTTGTCGGCGGGGGCCGCAGCCGGGGCGGGCTCGGTCGGCTTCTCGGCACGAACAGCCTCGGGTTGCGTGTTCGTGGGGGCGACGAGATCGGACCCGGCCGCCTTCCATCCGTCGGCAGCCGGGGCCGGGGTGCCGGTCGGCTTCTCGCTGAACGTCTTCATCGGACCGGCATCGGCCGGGGCTTGAGGGGGCGTGGTCGGACGGGCGGCCGCTGCGGCGGGCGCCGGGATCGCTTCGAAGGTGGCGGCCGCGGCCGCGGCCGGCATGGTCGGGGCGGAGGAGACCGTCGGGGCCGTGGGAGCGGTCACCGGGTTGCCACAGGGATCGAGCGGCACCTTCGTGACCACGGTCCGCGGCATGCGGACGGTGTAGGTGTAGGGGGTCTTCTTCTCGACCACCCGCGGCACCTGCATCGTCCGTTCCTCGGTGACGTACTTCATGACCTGCACCTGCACCGGTTCGACCTTCTCCTCCGTGACGTACTTGCAGACCTGGAAGGCGACCTGACGGACCTGTTCCTCGGGAACCATCTTCATCACCTGGACGGGCACCTTGTTGTCGACCCGCTCCACGACCTTCCGCACGGTCTGCACGGGCACCTGCCGGACGGCGGTTTCGGCCACCATCTTCATGCTCTGCACGGGCACCTGCTGGACCACCTGCTCGTCGATGTAGCGCACCGTCTGCACCGGCACCTTCTGGGTGACCACGCGGTTGACCATGGTGGTCTCGGGCACCTGCACCGGCGTGTAGGTCGGCTGGTAGACGCGGTTGACCTGATTGACGACCGCGCCGGGCGTCATCACCCAGGCGTAGCCGCCCCGCTGCCAGACGGCGAGCCCGGTGAGGGGGTCGATGACCCAGCCACCCGGGGCGTAGGCCAGACCGGTCGAGCCCGGCGTGACGACGGGCGTGACGGTGTCAACGGCCTGGCTGCCGACCGAATACGCCGTCCGCATCTGCGTGACCGGCTCGGAGACGGTGTAGGCCTGCTCCCGCTCGCTCGTCTCGTAGACGGGCTTCCTGACCGTGGTCACCTGCTGCTGCATCACGGTCTCGTAGACCGGCTTCATCACGGTGTATTGCTCCTCGCGGGTGGCCGTCTCGACCACGTCGCGGGTGACGTCGTAGCTGCGATCCTCGACCACGGTCTCGTAGACCGGCTTCATGACGGTGAATCGCTCCTCGCGGGTCTGGGTCTCCCAGACCGGACGCTGCACGGTGTAGCGACGCTCCTGCGTCTGGGTCTCCATGACGGGCTTTTGAACGGTGTACGACTTCGTGTCGTAGACGGTCTCGGTGGAAATGCGATACGCCGTGACCTGCTGTTCGTCGTAGACGGTCTTGTAGTCGAGGCGATAGGTCTGGGTGGGGGTCGCCGCCGGAGTCGCCACGGCATCGCAGCCGCACTCGGCGGTCGCGACCTGGATGCCGGGCGCCGGCGGCGCGAGCACCAGGCCCGCACAGGCGAGCGACCGCAGGCGATGGAGAAAGGTCGGACGGATACGGTTCTGGATCATCGGGGTTCTCTCCTGGAAGGACCCTTCGAGACTAATCCGGTCTACGCAGGCCACAAGCCGCGAGTTGAGAAAAAAAATGGGTTTTTTCCCGGAAAAAAAGCCCCCCGTCCCTCAGGAACGGTGCAACCCGTCCATCTTACGGCCCCGGGAAAGGCCCTCCGCGGACCGCGGGTCAACCTGGCGGGTCGGCGCAGGCTGCGGGCCCGGTCTGTCTGCCCCTGCAAAAAGCCATCCCCGGCCCGCTACGCCAGTTTTTCGAGGAGGCGGCGGCTGTGCGGGTCGAGGCCGGCCACTCGCGGGATCCGGTATCTCATTCCGAACGTGTCGGTCACGAACACGCTTCCATCCGGGTGGCGGGCCACGTCGTCGGCGTGCGCGACGACGAACCGATGCGGCCCGCGGTCCGTGTTCACGGTCCATTCCGTCGGTTCGGTGTCGGATACGGCCTCGATCCGCTCGATCACCGGCAGGAACTCCCGCTGGGCGAGTTCACGATCGAGCAGTGACTTGAGCGCGGCGGGGAGCGAAGCGAGGGATTCCACCCACGCCAGTTCACCACCGTCGGCGGCGACGACGGCCACCGGCCCCGCCGGGGCCGTCACCGGGAATGCGCGGAGCACATCGACGTCTTGATGGCACCGGCCGTCGATGTCGATCAGATCCAGGCGGCCATGGGCATGCCGCTCGAGCCTCCAGCCCTCGGGCGAGTCGGCGGCGATCGTCGCGGGGGCGTCTGCGGGAGTGTGCATGGGCAGGATGGTCTCTTACGGCGATGCGGGGAGCGGTTCAGCCGGCGGCTGCCGCCTCCTCGGCGGCCTTCATCTGCGAGCGGTAGAGTCGGGCATACATGCCGTCGGCGGCGAGCAGGTCGTCGTGCGTGCCCATCTCCACGATGCGGCCGGCGTCGAGCACGACGATCCGGTTGGCGCGGCGGAGCGTCGAGAGCCGGTGGGCGATCGCGATCGTGGTCCGCCCCGTCACCAGCCTGTCGATCGCCGCCTGGATGATCGCCTCGGTCTCGGCGTCGACGCTCGATGTGGCCTCGTCGAGAACGAGGATTCGCGGGTCGACGAGCAGGGCGCGGGCGATCGAGAGTCGTTGCCGCTCACCACCGGAGAGGCCGCTGCCGCGTTCGCCGACCCGCGAATCGTAGGCGAGCGGCTGTGAGAGGATGAAGTCGTGGGCCCCGGCGGCCCGGGCCGCGGCGACGATCTTCTCGCGCGATGCGGTCGGCTGTCCGTAGGCGATATTGTCGGCGATGGTGCCGAAAAACAGGAACGGCTCCTGAAGCACGCAGCCCAGATTGCGATGGTAGTCGGCGATATCGACGTCACGGAGATCGACGCCGTCGATCCGGATCGAGCCACTCGACGGGTCGTAGAACCGGCAGACGAGATTGGCGAGCGTTGACTTGCCCGAGCCACTCGTGCCCACGAGGCCGATCATTTCGCCCGGCTCGATCACGAGGTCGATGCCGTGCAGCACCTCGCGGGCGCCGTAGCGGAAATGCACGCCCGAGATCTCGATTCGTCCCGCAACGCGGTCGAGCCTCACCGGCCGCGCGGCCTGGGCGACGGTCGGCTGGCAGTCGAGGATCTCGAAGATCCGCTGGGCGCTCGCGGCGGCCCGCTGTGTGGCTGGGACCATTCGGATCATCGATTCGATGCGGCCGTAGAACCGGGCGATGTAGGCGAGGAAGGCCGTCAGCCCACCGACGGTCACGCCGCCGGCGAACACAAGCCATGCGCCGCAGGCCCAGACGACGAGCAGACCGATCTCGCTGAACAGGCTGATGACGGGCCCGCAGAACGACCAGACCACGTTGACGCGGTCGTTCGCCTCGAGGACCCGCTCGTTGGAGGCTGCGAAGCGGTCGATCTCCCGCGCCTCCTGCGCGAAAGCCTTGACGACACGGATGCCCGGGATCGTGTCGGCCAGCACGCTCGTCATGTCGCTCCATGCGACGGCGGCCCGGGCGAAGCCGCGTCGCAGCCGTTCGCGAACGGCATAAATGAGCCAGACCACGAAGGGAATGGGCACAAGCGTCAGCAGCGCCAGCGTGGGATTGAGCCAGACCAGGACCATCGTGGTCAGGGCCAGGAGCATCAGATTCGAGGCGAACTCGATCAGGTTCACCGAGAGAAACACGTTGATCTTGTCGGTGTCGCTGCCGACCCGCGACATCAGATCGCCCGTCCGCTTGCTCTGGAAGAAGTCGAGCGAGAGGGACTGCATGTGGGCGTAGGTCCGCGTCCGCAGGCCCACGGCGATACGTTCGCTGACCCATGCGGCCGTCCAGGTCTGAAACCACGAGAGCAGCCAGGCGATGAGGGCCGCCGCGAGGAGGCCGCCGAGATACCACCAGACGATTGAGAAGGGCACATCCTTGCCGTTCTGCCGGGGGATCAGCACGTCGTCCACCAGCGGCATCGTGAGGTAGGGGGGGACGAGCGCCGCCGCCGTGCTCGCCAAGGAGAGGACAGCCCCCAGGACCGCCATGCCTGCATGGGGCTTCGCGAACGCGATGACTCGGAAGAGCGGCCGCCACGAGGCCGATCCCCCGGTTCCTGCCGCGTCATCGGCGAGGTCCCGGTTCGCGGCGGCGGCCGGCTGCTCCTCGGCCTCTTCCTCAGAAGCGTCTGCCACCTGCTGTCGGGTGCTTCTCAGGTCAGCGGGCTCGGTCAGCCCATCGGGGCCACGCAGTCGCGCGTCGAAGGCGTCTTCCAGCGCATGGATGGCCGCGGCCTTGGCGGGCGTGAACAGCCAGCGGGCGACGATTTGATCGCCCTGCGAGAGATCCACCCGGCCAACCGCCGACCGCAGTTGCACATCGAGCCGGGTGTCGGCATCGATCCACCATGAGCGGGGGCCGCCGGCCGCTCGCACAGTGCCCTCGGCGGAGGCCGGCTCGTCGGCGATCACCCGCTTGTTGGTGAGCACGATCCAGCCGTCGCCGAACTGCAACTGCGCGTTGAGATCGAAGCGGCAGGCCGCGAGGACGGTCTCATCCGGCCCAAAGGCGAACCCCTGGGACCAGGGAGGCCCGATCCCCACCAAAGGGGAGTTCGGTGCGCGGGCCGGGATTTCGGGGGCAGGAGGTGTCATGAAAGAGGAAAGGTAGCACGGCCCGGCAAACACCGGGGTTTCATCGGGCGAAGACCTTGAATTCAGCCTCCCGCGGCCGGTTAAAAGGGTGTCCGGCACTCCGGCAACAGAAATTTGCGTGGCTTTCCGAACATGCCTAGATTACCGTCCCATGGCGGAGAGCGGTGGCGGGATCAGAGTGCCCCCTCCGCGAAAAGGTTGCGTTCCATAATCCCGCCGCCGTGCCCGAGCTTGCCCGCCGCACTGTAGAAATTTCCCACCCGCCTGCCGTCACTGGCCTTATTTTGCCACGCTCATCGGTCATCTTTTCCGCGAATCCCCTCCCAGGGATTTCCCCCGAGTGCGGTTTTTCGGCCGTGACTCCGGCCGATTCGCTTGCGGTGACCGTTCGGCACGCCACGTGCTTCTCCCTCGGGGTGTCGAAAAATCATTCGCAGTCGGCGCCGGGAAGCGTAAACTTTGGCGATCGATCCGCGAAGACGGCCACGGGCAACCGGGGCCGGGCTTTTTGGCGAGGCGGTGTCGGCCGGACTTTGTCCGGAGGACGCTGCGGTTGGAATCATGGTGCCGCGAGGAACGGGTATCGCAAGCGAACGCGCGTCCGTGTGGCGTGCGGCGTTACCATCCGGCCTCGGGGTGTAGGAATCTTTTCGTCCCATGGCCACTTCGGCCGGTCGGTTGTCGGTGGATTTCTGTTTGCCATTGTTCTCGAGCCTGTCCGCGAAGAATCCCTTCGCCGGGGGCTTCTCTCCAGCGGCGCCGGAGTGCCAGCCGCCGCCCTGACGACTTCATTCGTCGGGTTCGTGCGGATGCCTGCCCAGGCAGGCAGGACTGTGCAGGCGACGCGCCGGCACAGTGCCGTTGTGAACCGTGCGACCTCCGTTCCAGAACCATCCGTCGGAATGTCCGGCGGCTGGAGGAGGCGCACACGACCAGACCCGCGCATGCGTCTGCGACCGGTCAAAGAAAACTAGTTCCATCCATGGAGATTCTGTCGCTCAAGGTCCTTCGCGGTCCCAATCAATGGGCATCGTTCCCCTGCCTGGAAGCCTGGGTCGATCTCGGACGGCTGGAGGACTTCCCCTCCAACACGCTTCCCGGCTTCAATGAGCGGGTCATGTCCTGGCTGCCGACCATGATCGAGCACCGCTGCTCGGTCGGGACCCGTGGCGGCTTCTTCGAACGGCTGCGGGACGGCACCTGGATGGGCCACGTGCTCGAGCACGTCACGCTCGAACTGCAGACACTCGCCGGCACGCCGGTGGGATACGGCCGCGCCCGCGAGGCCAAGACCCGGGGCGTCTACAAGGTCGTGATCGAATACAAGGAGGAGAAGTTCGCGATCGAGTGCCTTCACGCGGCCCACCGGCTGTTGATGGCGGCGATCGAAGACGCTCCTTTCGACGTGGCCGGCGAGGTGAAGCGGCTCCGCAAGGTGCTCCTCGAGGTGCAGCTCGGTCCCAGCACGCGGTCGATCGTCGAGGCCGCCGCGGCGCGGGGCATTCCCCCGCAGCGGCTCACCGAGGGTTCGCTGGTCAGACTCGGGCACGGGGCCAAGCAGCGGCGGATCCTCGCCGCGGAGACCGATCGAACAGGCGCCGTCGCCGAGACGATCGCGCAGGACAAGGACCTCACCCGCTCCCTCCTGGCCGAGTCGGGCATTCCCGTGCCCGAGGGCCGGCCCGTCAGCGACGCGGCCGACGCGTGGGCCGTGGCGGAGGAGATCGGCGGCCCGGTGGTCGTGAAGCCGCGGTACGGCAACCAGGGCCGCGGCGTGTCGGTGAACCTCGTCACCCGGGAGGAGGTCGAGAAGGCCTGGGCCCTCGCTCACGAGCAGGACCCCGCCGTCGTCGTCGAGAGGTTCGTCAGTGGTGACGATTACCGCGTGCTCGTGGTGGGCAACCGCATGGTGGCGGCGGCCCGCAGGCACCCGCCGCTCGTCGTCGGCGACGGCAGCTCGACGGTGCGGCAGCTCGTCGACAAGGTCAACGAGGATCCGCGGCGCTGCGGCGACCACGCCACATCGCTGAGCCCGATGGTGATTGACGAGGTCGCCGTCGCGGTGCTTCGTGAGCAGGGGCTCGCCCCGGATGCGGTCCCGGCGGCGGACCTGCAGGTCATGCTGCGGCGCAACGCCAACCTCAGCACCGGCGGATCGGCGGAGGACGTGACCGACATCGTCCATCCCGAGGTCGCCGCCCGCGCCATCGAGGCGGCCCGGATCATCGGCCTCGACGTGGCCGGCATCGACATGGTGATGGAGGACATCACCGCGTCGCTCGAATCCCAGCGGGGAGTCGTGATCGAGGTCAATGCGGCTCCGGGCCTGCGAATGCATCTCGAGCCGACGGCCGGCACGCCGCGGAATGTCGGTGCCGCGATCGTGGACGCCCTCTTCGGCCCCGGGGACGACGGCCGGATCCCCACCGCCGCCGTCACCGGCACCAACGGCAAGACGACGGTCGTCCGCCTGATCTCGCACCTCGCCTCCACGGGTGGCGCCACCGTCGGATCGACATGCACCGAGGGTGTCTGGATCAATGGCCGACAGATCGATACGGGCGACTGCAGCGGCCCGAGAAGCGCCCGCCGCGTGCTCGCGAATCCGGCGGTCACCACGGCCGTCCTCGAGACCGCCCGGGGGGGCATTCTCCGCGAGGGTTGCGGTTTTGATTGCTGCGACGTGGCCGTCGTGACCAACATCGCCTCGGGCGACCATCTCGGCATCGCCGAGATCGACACGCCCGAGCAGATTGCGTGGGTGAAGGGGGCGATCGTCGCAGCCGTGCGGCCCAGCGGCGCCGCCGTGCTCAATGCCGCCGACCCCCTGGTCGTCGGGATGAAGAAGTGGTGCAAGGGCCAGGTGGTCTACTTCGCCCTCGATCCGGCCAATCCCGTGCTCGTGGAGCACCTCGCCCAGGGTGGCCTCGCCGCGACCGTTCGCGAGGGCTGGATCGTGCTCTGCGACGGTCCCCGCGAGACGCGACTGGCTCACCTCGATCGCGTGCCGCTCGTGCACCGCGGCCTGGTCGACTTCCAGGTCGAGAACGTGCTGGCCAGCGCCGCGGCGGCCTGGCGGCTCGGCGTGCCACTGGAACTGGTCCGGCTCGGCCTCGAGAGCTTCTCGAGCGGTTCTGCCGGTTCGCCCGGACGGTTCAACCTCCTCGATCTTCAGGGCGCCGCCATCGTGGTCGACTACGGGCACAACGTGCCGTCGCTCGAGCGGATCTGCGGTTCGCTGGCGAAGTTTCCACATCCGCGGCGGACGGCCGTCTACTCGGCCGCCGGCGACCGTCGCGACGACGACCTCGTCGCCCAGGGCCGGCTCCTCGCCGCCACGTTCGATCGGGTGGTGGTCTACGAAGACGCCTACATCCGCGGCCGTGAGCCGGGGGAGATCACGCGGCTCATCTCCGAGGGAATCCGGGCGGGAATGACGCCCGACAGGCCGGTCGCGATCGAGGCGGGGGGCGACTGGGCGACGAGTGCGGCGCTCGTGCTCGACGCCGTCGGCGCCGGGGATCTCGTCCTCCTGCAGGCCGACTCCATCGAGCAGACGATGCCCTGGCTCACGGAACGGTACGGCAGCCGGCTCAAGGACTCGATTTTCGACGAGTTTGCCGGAATGGCCGCGGGTGACGCGACGGCGCTGGTGCCCAAGCCGGGCGAGCCGCTGGAAGCGAAGGTCGGGCGGCTGGGCCGCGGCGTGACCGCGACCCGCGACATCGCAGCCGGCGAGACGATTCTCAAGACCTGGGGCGAGCCGTCACCGCAGCGGACGCAATACACCGTTCAGGTCGATCGGCAGACCCACATCGTTCCGCACGGTGTGGCCGTGCTGTTGAACCACTCCTGCGAGCCGAACTGCGGCATCGTGATCCGCTCCGGCGTCAAGGAACTCGAAGTCCGCGCCCTGCGGCCGATCGCCGTGGGCGAGGAGGTCACCGTGGACTACGAGACCTTCGAGGAGGAGGTCGTGCATCTCGGCGGGCCGTGCCGCTGCGGTTCGGCGACGTGCCGGGGCCGGGTGGCCGGCTACAAGCATCTGCCCGCCGACGTGAAGGCGCGATACGGCGTGTTCATCGCCGAGTATCTGCGGATCATCGAGTCGGAGACGTCTCTGCCGGTCGGGGTCTGATCCGGTTCCCGGGCGGCCGCGATCGACGCGTTCCGCCCGGTTACTTCAGCCCCGGGCGGCGGTCGAGCGCCCCGCGGACACCGAGCTGCTCGGGGTGCCGGGCGATCTTGTCGGTGAAGACGCGGACATCGTCGACGATCGGCCGGAGCTCCTTCGTGAGGCGGTTCACGTTGCCTGCCGCCTGGGCGAGATCGTTGTAGACCTGCGGATCCCGCACGAGCTTGCCGAGCGTGCCCTGCGACTCGTTGAGCGCCTTGGTGAACATGGCAGCCTGCTGGAGCGTCTCGTCGAGCCGGCCGATCGTCTGGTTGATCTGCGCCACCATCCCCTCGCCCCGCTCGCCGAGCGGCTTGGTGAGGCCCTCGAGGGTGCGGAGGTTGCGGTCGGCGGTGTCGACCGTCTCGCCGATGCCCTGGACCGTGGTCCGCAGGTCGGTGATGACGTCGGGGAGCGAGTTGAGCGTCTGCTTGAGATTGGCACGGGCCTGCGGATCACCCATCACGTCGTTGATGTTGGCCATCGCCAGACTGAACGCATCGAGGGCCGATTCGGTCTTCTTCACCATGTTCGAGAAGGTGTCGTCGTCCCCGAGCAGGAGCCGATCGAGGTTGTCAGACAGCTTTTTCACCGACTCGCTCGCTTCGGCCAGGGATTCAAGGGCCCCGCCGAGTTTTGGTTCGAGCGTGGCGAACATCTCGAATGGATCGCGGGAGACGGCGCCCGGGAGCACCTCGTCCTTGCCGACCCGCTGCCGGGGCGGCCTGATCGAGCCGGGCACGAGCTGGATTTCGGCGTCGCCGAGCAGCGTGCTGGCGATCCGCGGCTGCTCGTCCTTGTAGATCGGCACGTAGGAGTCGATGGAGGCCTCCACGCTCACGCCGCCGCGCTCGTCGAGCTGCACGTTGGAGACGCGGCCCACGAGGATGCCGTTCTTCCGGACCGGCGTCCCTTCGGCGACGCCCCGGGCGTCGGAGAAACTCATCTTGAGCGGGTAGGTGGCCTGCACGAGCGAGGGCAGGTCGCCAAACAGGACGATCAGGATGCCGGTGATGATGGCCGTCGCCAGCACCACGACCCCCACACGAAACTGCATCACGCGGTCGTTCATGCGTCGGCCTCCCCCTCGTCTGCGTCGGTTGCGGCGTCGGTCAGGGCATCGGCGGCCGATTCAACCGGGGCCCCGTTGTCGCGTGCCTGTTCCTCGCGGAGTTCCATGAGCCGCGCGCCGGCCCGGCCTTCGACGAACTGGCTGATCCGCGGGTCGCGGGAGCGACCGAGTTCCTCCACGGTGCCGTCGAACACGATCTGGGGCTCGTCGGGGCGGAGCCGAAAGACCGGATACAGCATGATCACGCGGTCGGCCACCTTCCGGGCGGTGTGCATGTCGTGCGTGACGACCACGCTGGTCACCTGCGGCCGCTCGCGGACCCGCAGGATGAGCTCGTTGATCACGTCGCTCATGATCGGGTCGAGGCCGGTCGTCGGTTCGTCGTAGAGCACGATCTGCGGATCGAGGGCCAACGCCCGGGCGAGGCCCGCCCGCTTCCGCATGCCGCCCGACAACTGGACCGGCTTCTTGGAAAGCACGCTGCGGGGCAGCCCCACCTCGTCGAGGAGCGAGGCGACGATCGAACGAATCTCGGTGTCGGCGATCCGGGTGTGTTCCCGCAGCGGGAAGGCGATGTTGTCGAGGATCGTGAGACTGTCGAAGAGGGCGGCACCCTGAAAGACGAAGCCATACCGCGTTCGCAGGTGGGCGAGCGACCGGTCGTTGAGGCCGGCGAGCGATTGCCCCTCGAACTGCACGTCGCCCGCGGTGGGACGGATGAGGCCGATCATCGACTTCAGGAGGACCGTCTTGCCACAGCCGCTCTCCCCGAGCACCACGAGCGTCCGCCCCGGCTCCAGGTCGATCGAGATGTCGCGGAGCACCTCCTGGCTGCCGAAGCGAACGTGCAGCGACTCCACCCGGAGGAGCGGGCCTGCTGGCTCGTCGAGGCGGCGGGGCTTGGCGGGTGCGGCGGCGGGCATGGTGGCTCAGAGGAGTTTCCGCGGGCCTTCGGGACGGAAGAAGTCGTGGACGTTGTTGAGCCAGATTCCCAGGAACAAATCGAGGATCAGGATCAGCACGAACGAGTGGACGAAGGCATTGGTCGCGGCCCGGCCCACCCCCTCGGCGCCCGGCTCGCAGTGGAAGCCATGATGGCAGCTGACCAGCGCGATCGCCGCGCCGAAAAACAAGGTCTTGAAGATGCCCAGCAGGAAGTCGAAGACATCGACGTATTCCCGCGAGTTGGCCCAGTAATGGTGGTAGTCGATGCCCAGGAGCACATGGGAGTAGAAATAGCCGCCGAGCACGCCCATGAAGTCGGCCATCACCGTGAGTGACGGGATGAGGATGAGGCAGCCGAGAAACCGCGGCACGACGAGGTAGTAGATGGGGTTGGCTCCCATGCTCTCCAGGGCGTCGATCTGCTCGGTGACCCGCATCGTGCCGAGTTCGGCCGCCATCGCGCTGCCGACGCGGCCCGCCAGCATCGTGGCCGCGAGCACGGGCCCAAGCTCCCGCACGAGCGAGAGGTTGATGACCGAACCGAGTCGGGTCTGCAGGCCGAGCGCCTTGAACTGCGCATAACTCTGCACCGCGAGCACCATGCCGATGAACAGGCCGGTGAGCGCGACGACCGGCAGCGACATGACGCCGATCTGATAGAAGTTGGGGAGAAGCACGTCCCGCCGCTGCCGCCGGGCGAAGATCCAGCCGATGGTCTGGATGGCGAACACGGCCACGTCGCCGACGCCGGCAACCCAGTCCATGGCGAACTGTCCGAGGTTCGCCACCTGATTGGCGAACCAGCCGGTCATACCCGTGGGAGAGTGGGCGGAGGAACGTGCGGCCATGGGAGCGAGTCCAAGCAAGGTGTGCGCCGGGGAGGGCGCATCGAACCCTGCCGGTCGTATCGGTCGTGCGGGTCGGGCGGCATGAGCCGGACGGAACGATTCCCGGGCGACCGGGCAGGCTGGGCAAGCCGCGGCGGGAGGCGGAGCGTCGGCGGGGTGACGCTCTTGCGACGAGCCGGTCTGCGAAGAGCGGACCGGGGGCGGGCCCGACCCCGGAGGATCAGCGGCACGCCAGCGGCGGCTTCGCACTCAGACGGCGATGTCGTCGTGGACCGTGATCAGCCTTCGGAGGTTCCCTCGGCGGGCGCGGAGGCGACCGGCTCGGCGGTCGCCAGCCCCTTGAACGAGAGCTGCTTCTTGCCGGCGACCTCGATGCAGTCCACCTGGATGGTGTCCTTGCCCTCGAACTCACCCTTGAGGAGCTCCTCCGAAACGGGGTCTTCGATGAAGTTCTCGAGCGCCCGACGCAGCGGCCGCGCGCCGAAATCCGTGTCGGAACCCTTCTTGATGAGGAACTTCTTGGCCTCGTCGGTGAGTTCGAGCTTCAGCCCCCGCTCGGCAAGCCGCTCGCGGACCTTCGCCAGTTCGATGTCGATCACCTGCTTGAGGTCATCGACCGTGAGGTGATGGAACACGATCACGTCATCGAGGCGGTTGAGGAACTCCGGCCGGAAGACCTTCTCGATCCGCTCGTTGACGCGGCCCTTCATCCCCTCGTAGCTGGCGTCATCGTCGGGC
>SXHR01000178.1:0-3032 GCA_005773625.1 Planctomycetaceae bacterium
AGGGCATCGAGTTCGACTACTGCTGCTGCCATGCCAGTTTCGCGCTCCGCGAGATGGGCATCGAGAGCGTGATGGTCAACTCCAACCCGGAGACCGTCAGCACCGACTACGACACGAGCGACATGCTCTTCTTCGAGCCCCTCACCTGCGAGGATGTGCTCAACATCGCCGACCGCATCCAGCCCGACGGCGTGATCGTGCAACTCGGCGGCCAGACGCCCCTCAACCTCGCCCGGGCGCTGCATGCCGCCGGCCTGCCGATCATCGGCACCTCGGTCGATACGATCGAGATGGCGGAAGACCGCGAGCAGTTTCGCGAGCTGCTCGACCGGCTCGGCCTCATGCAGCCGGCCAGCGGCATCGCGCGGACGCTCGAGCAGGCCCGCCGCGAGGTGGCGAGGATCGGCTACCCGAGCCTCGTGCGGCCGAGCTTCGTGCTCGGTGGGCGTGCCATGGAGATCTGCTACGACCAGGTGCAGTTCGAGCGGTACGTGGCCGAGGCGTTCATCGTCGCGCAGGGACAGCCCGTCCTGATCGACCGCTTCCTGGAGGATGCGATCGAGGTCGACGTCGACTGCATCTGCGACGGCAGGGACGTGATCGTGGCCGGCGTGATGGAACACATCGAGGAGGCGGGAGTCCATTCGGGCGACTCGGCCTGCTGCATTCCGCCGCACAGCCTGTCGCCGGAGGTGATCGCCGGGATCAAGGCGGCGGCGACGGGGCTGGCGAAGAGCCTCGGCGTCGTCGGGCTCATGAACGTGCAGTTCGCCGTCAAGAAGGAGACCGGTGCCGACGGCACCAGCCGCCAGTCGCTCTACGTGATCGAGGTGAATCCGCGGGCCAGCCGGACGGTGCCCTTCGTGGCCAAGGCGACGGGGATGCCGGTGGCGAAGGTGGCCGTGAAGGTGATGGCCGGCCTGAGCCTCGCGGAGCAGGGGATCACGGCCGACCCGGTGACGGCCCACGTGAGCGTGAAGGAGAGCGTGTTTCCGTTCGTGAAGTTCGCCGGCGTCGATATCGTGCTGGGGCCGGAGATGCGGAGCACGGGCGAAGTGATGGGTGTCAGCGACCGCTTCAGCATCGCCTTCGCCAAGAGCCAGATTGCGGCCGGCATCCTTCTTCCCGAGAAGGGCCGGATTTTCCTCAGCGTGGCCAGCGCGCCGGCGAAGGAGGCCATGGTGCGGCTCGCGGGGCGGCTGGTGACGCTCGGCTTCGAACTGCTCGCCACGTCGGGCACCGCGCGGACGCTCGCCGAGGCGGGCATCGCCGTCGAGGTGGTGAAGAAGCTCCAGGAGGGGCACCCGAACCTGATCGACCATCTGATCGATGGCCGCGTGCAGCTGATCTTCAACACGCCCCGGGGCAAGGGCGCTCGAACCGACGAGGGCCGCATCCGGGCGGCGAGCGTGCTCTACGGCGTGCCCTGCATCACGACGCTGCCGGCGGCCGAGGCCTGCGTGCTCGCGATGGAAGGAATGCGGACGGAGCCGCTCTCCGTGCAGCCGATCCAGGACCGGTTTCCGGAGCCGGTGGCGAGCCACTGAAGCGCGTCCGGCTCACGCATGAGCGGCAGCCCCGACCCGCCGGGCCTCCCCGGCGCGGCCGCCGTGCCGGACAGGATCGGGACGGACCGGGGTTTTCCGTGGACCTGGTCAGTAGTAGCCGAAGAGCGTGAAGTCGCGGCCGTAGATGCGGCGGAGGTTGGCCACCGCCTCGGCGGAGAGCCCTGCGTCGGGGAGCGTCTCTCCGCCGCGACGGCGGTTGACCTCCGCGATGGGCCGCAGCGTGATCGCAACGTCGGCCATGAGCACTTCGAGGTCCGCCGCGAACGATTCGGTCTTGAACACCCGGTTCACGGCGAGTCTTCCCCGGCTTTCGAGGAAGGTGTGCTGTGGCGCGAACCACGGCAGGCGGAGAAGTTCCGAGTGGGGCTGCAGCGACACCGCGACCTCCGAGGCCGTGGTCCCATGACGCGCGACGAGCGGCCGAGCCTCGGGCAGGCAGGTCCAGAGGTCGTCGGTGTGGATGTGGTTGTAGGCCGAGACGAACCGGGTGAGCGGATTGCGGACGAATGTGAACACGTAGGCCGATGAGAAGAAGCCGGGATCGGCGTCGTGGTAATCCTGAGCCGTCACGTGGCCGGTCTGAAAGCCGAGGTAGGCGT
The DNA here is from genome assembly GCA_005773625.1 of Planctomycetaceae bacterium. Classification (GTDB taxonomy): domain Bacteria; phylum Planctomycetota; class Planctomycetia; order Pirellulales; family UBA1268; genus QWPN01. The sequence continues at coordinate 2,168 of SXHR01000178.1, forward strand.
CGAGGAAAGCCGAGCCGGCACACTTCGGCACGTGGATGAAGATCAGGCGATCGCTGCGGAATTGCCGCGGGATCAGCCCTGGCTTGCGGCGGCGACTCCCCATCATTCCGTGGAACAGGCGTCGCAACTCGTGCATGGCAGGGAGTTCGTGGGGGAGCGGTCTGCACCGCCGTGCGGTCCTGGAGTGCCGGTCTTAGCGTCCCGGCGACTCGCGAGGCAAGCGGAATGATGCCGGGGCAGGCGTCGTCATGGCCGTCGCGGTCTGCCGCGGGTAGAGTCGGTGAAAGCCATGCGAGCACCATCTTTCCCCCCTGTCCCGGCTTCTCCCCGGCCGCTCCCCGCGCCCTCCATCGACGAGCCGCCGCGGCTCACGGCGCGGACGCTCGAGGGGCTCGAGTGGGTGCTCGTACGGGAGCTCGAGGCCCTCGGTGCCGTGGATTTCCGGGTCGGCCGGCGAACCGTCGAGTTCGCCGGGGAGCCGGGCCGCGAACGCGAGACGCTCTACCGCGCGGTGCTCGAGTGCCGCACGGCGATTCGGGTCCTCGAGCCACTCGGGCGGTTTCGCGTCGATTCCCCCGAGAGCCTCTATCGGGCGATGCAGGAGATCGACTGGACCGAGCAGCTCAAGGTCTCCGATACGCTCCGCGTCGATGCGGCGATCCACGACACGTTCCTGACGCACTCGCTCTATGCGGCCCAGATCGTCAAGGATGCGGTCGTGGACCAGCTGCGAACGCCCAGCGGCAGGAGACCGAGCGTGCAACTCCGCGGGGCGACCCTTCGCCTCGCACGCCCCCTCGTGGGGGACGTGGCCACGCTCTTCCGGGACGCGGCCGGCCGGTCGCTCCACCAGCGGGGCTGGCGG
>SXHR01000179.1:0-6908 GCA_005773625.1 Planctomycetaceae bacterium
AGTTGATCTGCGAGGCCTACTCGCTGCTCAAGCATGCGGCCGGCCTCACCAACCCGGAGTTGGCCGCGGTCTTCGACGATTGGAACAAGGGGGAACTCGACAGTTACCTCATCGACATCACCCGCGACATCTTCACCGTCAAGGATCCCGAGAGCGGCGGCTTCATGGTCGATCTCATCCTCGACAAGGCCGGCGCCAAGGGCACCGGCAAGTGGATGAGCCAGCTGGCCCTCGACCTCGGCGTGCCCAGCACGCTCGTCACCGAGGCCGTCTACGCCCGCTGCCTGTCGGCGCTCAAGGACGCCCGCGTGCGGGCGAGCAAGGTGCTGCACGGGCCGGTCGCCCGCCCCCCGATCACCGCCGCCGAACGGCCGGTCTTCATCGAGCAGGTGCGGCAGGCCCTCTACGCCTCGAAGATCGCCAGTTACGCCCAGGGCTACGTGCAGCTGGCCGCGGCCGCCAAGGAGCATGATTGGACGCTCGACTTCGGCGCCATCGCGATGATGTGGCGGGGCGGGTGCATCATCCGCGCGCAGTTCTTGGAACGCATCCACGAGGCCTACAAGGCTCGGCCCGAGCTCGAAAACCTCATGCTCGCCCCCTACTTCACCGACGCGCTCGCCAAGGCCCAGACCCCGTGGCGGCACGTCGTGGCGACGGCGGCCACGATCGGCGTGCCCGTGCCGGCGTTCATGACGGCCCTGGCCTATTACGACGGCTACCGCCATGCCAGCCTGCCGGCCAACCTGCTCCAGGCGCAGCGCGACTACTTCGGCGCGCCCACCTACGAGCGGACCGACAGGGCCGGCACGTTCCACACCGAATGGCTCGAACTGCGGAAGCCCGTGGCCTGAGGAATCACACATGGCCAACGGCTATCTCGAAAACCTGTTCGGCCTCTCGGGCCGCACGGCCGTCGTGGTCGGCGGCACGGGCGTGCTCGGCGGTGCGCTGGCCGACGGCCTCGCCAGGGCGGGAGCCTTCATCGTGGTCGCGGGACGCGGCGCTGACCGGGGCGCGGCCCGCGTGGCGGCGATTCAGGCGGCGGGGGGCGACGCCGCTTTCGTGAGCGTGGACGCGGTCGATCGCGAGAGCGTCAACGCCCTGCTCGCGGCGACGATCCACGCCCGGGGCAAGGCCGACATCCTCGTCAACTGCGCGGGAGTCAACTCGTCGGTGCCTTACTTCGACATTCCCGACGACGATTTCGACAGGGTGCTCGACACCAACCTCAAGAGCACCCACATCGGCTGCCAGGTCTTCGGCAGTCACATGGCCGCGACCGGGGGCGGTGCGATCCTCAACATCGGCAGCGTCTCGGCCGACAAGCCGCTCTCGAAGGTGTTCGCCTACTCCGCGTCGAAGGCTGCGGTCGTCAACTACACGAAAAACGTCGCCCGCGAGCTCGCCTCCAAGGGAGTCCGCGTGAACGTGCTCTGCCCGGGATTCTTTCCGGCGGAGCAGAACCGCGCCATCCTCTCCCCCGAGCGGACGGCGCAGATCATGAGCCAGACCCCGATGAACCGCTTCGGCAGACCCGAGGAGCTCCTCGGCGCCGCGATCCTGCTCTGCGCCCCGGCTGCGGGGAGCTTCATCACGGGTGCGGAGGTCTACGTCGACGGCGGTTTCACCGGAATGAGGTTCTGACCAAATGGCCCACACCATCGTGATCTTCGGCGCCTCGGGTGATCTCACGAGCCGCAAGCTCGTGCCGGCCCTCTACAACCTCATGCGGGCCGGATCACTGCCGGCCGACACCCGCGTGGTCGGGTTCTCGCGGACGCCGATGAGCGACGACACCTGGCGGGCGAGCCTCCGCGAGTCAACGGCCAGGCACGCCGGCGACGTGCCGCTCGACGAGGAGTCGTGGCGTCGCTTCGCCGCCGGCGTCCACTACCAGCCGGGCGACATAGAACGCTCCGAGGATTTCGGCCGCCTCGAGGCCCGCCTCGCCGAACTCGAGGGCCCCGCGGGGGCCGACCGCGTTTATTACCTCGCGACCGCGCCGCAGTTCTACGAGCCCGTCGTCTCGGCGCTCGGCGCCCACGGCATGGCCGCCCAGTCGCAGGCCGCGCGGAGGATCGTCGTCGAGAAGCCATTCGGCACCGACCTGGCCACGGCCCAGTCGCTCAACGCCCACATCCACACCGTGTTCCGCGAGAGCCAGGTGTTTCGCATCGATCACTACCTGGGCAAGGAGTCGGTGCAGAACATCCTCGCGCTGCGGTTCGCCAACACGATCTTCGAGCCGGTCTGGAACCGCCGCTACATCGACCATGTGCAGATCACGGTGGCCGAGGAGGTTCCCGTGGGGCGACGCGGCGTCTTCTACGACGCCGCCGGCGTGCTGCGGGACATGTTCCAGAATCACATCCTCCAGTTGCTGATGGTGACGGCCATGGAGGCGCCCGTGCGGTTCAACGCGAGCGCCGTCCGCAACGAGAAGGTCAAGGTGCTCGAAGCGATTCGCCCCCTGCGTCCTGCGGAGGTGGCGGCGGCGGGCATCCGGGGTCAATACCGCGGCTATCTGGCCGAACCGGGCGTCCGGCCCGACAGCCGCACGCCCACCTTCGGCGCGATTCGCCTGGAGGTGGACAACTGGCGCTGGCAGGGGGTTCCCTTCTACCTCCGCAGCGGCAAGGCGATGAGTTGCCGCACCACCCAGATCGTGATCGGCTTCCGGCAGCCGCCCCTGGAACTCTTCGCCAACGGCAGCCACACGGCCCGCGAGGCCAACCGGCTCGTGATCCAGATCCAGCCGGCGGAGGGCATCCAACTCCACTTCCACACCAAGGTGCCCGGGGCCGGGATGAACATCCGGCTCACCGACCTGGAGTTCAGCTACTCGCGGCACTTCAAGGGACGGCTGCCGGAAGCCTACGAGCCGCTTCTCCTCGACGTGATGGCGGGGGACGCGAGCCTCTTCGCCCGGTCCGACGAGGTCGAGAAGTCGTGGGAGATCATCGACCCGTTCGCGCGGGCCTGGGCGTCCGACGCGCTGCCGGCCCCCGACCTCTACGAGCACGGCGACTGGGGGCCGAGGTCGAGCTTCGAGTGGATGGCCGCCCAGGGGCGGACGTGGTTCGATCTCTGCCCGGTGCTCACGTGAGCATCGCAGAGCGGCGTTGCCCGGCACCGTTTTCGCTCGGCGGCGTGCCGATCGGCTCGCCGGTCGTGCAGGCCGCCCTTTCGGGCTACAGCGACCGGGCGATGCGGGTGCTCGCGCGGCGGTACGGTGCCTCCTATTCCCTCGGCGAGGTGCTGCTCGACAAGTTCGTCGCCGAGGTCGGCACCAACCGTCGCAACCTCGCCCGTCTCGCCGTCGCCGCCGAAGAGCATCCCGTCGGCGGACAACTCATGGGATCGAATCCCGACGACTTCCCGCCGGCCGCCCGCCGGCTCGTGGCGGAGGGCTACGACGTCATCGACATCAACTTCGGCTGCCCGGTGAAAAAGGTGCTCGGCCGCTGCCGTGGCGGCTATCTGCTCTCGCAGCCGACCACGGCCCTCGAGATCGTGGCCAAGGTCCGCGACGCCCTGCCGCCGCACGTGCCCGTGACGCTCAAGATGCGACGGGGCCTGGATGATTCACCACAGAGCCTCGACAACTTCTGGACGATCTTCGACGGGGCGTTCGCCCGCGGGGCGGCGGCGATCACGGTGCATGGCCGTACGGTCCAGCAGAAGTACGTGGGGCCGAGCAACTGGGAGTTTCTCGCCGCGGTGAAGCGGCACGCCGGCGAGCGGATCGTGATCGGCTCGGGCGACCTGTTTTCGGCGGAGGCCTGCGTGGCCATGCTCGAACGAACCGGCGTCAACGGGGTGAGCATCGCCCGCGGTGCGATCGGCAATCCGTGGATCTTCCGACAGACCCTCGCCCTGCTCGCCGGCGATCCGCCGCTGCCGCTCCCCACGATTCACGAGCAGCGCGACGTGCTCCGCGAGCACTGGCAACTCTCGATGGACCTCCACGGCGAACAGATCGCCGGCCGCAGCATGCGGAAGTTTGCGATCAAGTATGCCCGCGTGCATCCCGACCACCTCGCCGTCCGCGACGCCTTCATCGGCGTGAAGGTCAACGGCGACTGGCAGGCCGTGCTCGCCCGCTTCTACGCGGCTGACGGGCCCGGCCGCGACCCCGCCGCCGACATCGACGAGACGGCCGACTGCGATTCCGGCGGACAGAACGGCTGACCGTCCGTGGACCATGCGCAAGACGGCCCGACGGGCGGCTTCGGCTTTGAATGGCGATTGTGCCCTGCATGACAGCGGGGCGGGCTGCCCGTGCCGAACAGGATCGCATTCACGACGTTTGTCCACTTGGTCCACCGGCGGAAACGCCAAGGGTTTCCCCGGTGGCGATCTCGGCGGCGACCTCCGCGTCGGTCTCGATCTCCCGCCGCCGGGCCAACGCCGTCCGACACTCGGCCTCGAGCACACCCGCCGAGATCCAGCGGCCCAGCGCCCATGCGGCGGCCCCCCGGACCACCGGCTCATCGTCATCGAGCGCGGCGGCCAACGACTCGAAGCTCGGCGGATGCGGATGATTGCCCAACGCGATCGCCGCCGAGCGGAGCAGGCCCCCGCGCTTCGGCCGCAGGAGGGCCGTGCCGGCGAAACGCCCGCGAAACTCTCGCTTGTCCATGCGGAGGATGCCGGCCAGCGACAGGGTGGTTTCACCTCCGCGAGCCTGAAACATCGGTTCGGTCGATCCCGGCGAGTGCCGGTTCCAGGGGCAGACCTCCTGGCAGACATCGCAGCCGAACACCCAATCGCCCATGCCGACACGGAGGTCGGCGGCAATGGGCCCCCGCTGCTCGATCGTGAGTCCGCTGATGCACCGATTGGCGTCGAGCAGCCGTGGCTCCACCAGCGCTCCCGTCGGACAGGCGTCGAGACAGGCCGTGCACGTGCCGCAGTGGTCCGTCTGGATCGGCACGCTTGCCGGAAGGGCGAGATCGGTCAGCAGGGCGGTGAGCAGGAAGTAGCTCCCCGCGCCGGGATCGATGAGCATCGTGTTCTTGCCGACCCAGCCGAGTCCGGCGAGCCGGGCAAAATCCCGTTCCGCGATCGGGGCCGAGTCGACGACCCCGCGGGTGCGACAGCCGGGGACGCGGGCCTCGAGCCAGGCGCCGAGGCGGTTGCTGCGGTCCCGCAGGATGTCGTGGTAGTCGTCGCCCCAGGCGTAGCGGGCCACGCGGCCCCTGCCCTGCCCCGGAACCTGCCCGACGGCCGGAGCCGCCGTGGCATGGTCGGTCGCCAGCATCACGACGCTCCGGACCCCCTCGAGAACCGACTCCGCCGACCGCCGCAACGGCTCGTGACGTTCCAGCCATTCCCCCATCGCACCGGCGAAGCCACGGGCCAGCCACTCTTGGAAATGGGCATGGTGCGGAGGTGCGGTGAGGTCGGTGATCCCGATTCGCGAAAAACCCAGCCGGAGAGCCTCCTCCCGCAGCGCCGCGGCGGTGACGGTCGGATCGAAGGCGGCGGCTGTCTGGGGGGGCTGCATGAATCGACAAGGCTGGTGGAGTTGGTGAGGTCTCCCGCCGCTCGCGCGCGGGCTTTCGTCGGCCTCGGTCGCCTCCGGTGTTCCGACGGGGGGAGACATCTGCTGGAAGTTGGTCTGGACCCGTGGGCCAGATTCGCTATTTTCCCGCCCTCGCATTGTCCCCTACGGCGGCGGGATTCCAAATCGTTCTCATGTGGAGTGCCTGACGTGCCTACTTCCTCGCAGCCCCGGCAGACGTCACACGGCACATTCGCCGCGCTGGTCTGCATCGCCCTGCTCGGCATGGTCGGTTGCCAGACGCCCCAGACGGCCACCGTGGCGGCGCCGGCCACCGGAATGATCGGCCAGCCGGCGCCCTACGGCAGCTGGGCAACGCCGCCCCAAGGCGCCGCCTACCCTCCCACGGTCAGCGCACCGCCGATGCCCGCCAACCCCGGCGCGCCGATGCCCGGCCCGGCCACGCAGTGGCAGGCCGCCGCACCCGGCGTGCCGCCACAGGCGGGCGCTCCCCCGGCGGCAGCCAACTCCTGGTCGTGGTCGCAGCCTCAGGCAGGGGCACCGCCGTCGATGCAGCAATACGGCACCCAACTCCAAAACCAGGCCAACCAATACTCGCAGGCCGCCACGAATCAGGTCCAGCAGTACGCCAACCAGCCGCAGCAGTGGGCCAATCAGGCGCAGCAATACGCCAACCAGCAGACGCAACAGCTGAACAACCAGCTGCAGAACACGGCCAATCAATACACGCAGGGCGTCAACAATCAGGTGCAGCAGGGGATGCAGGCGGCCCAGCAGCAGGTCACGGCCCAGATGCCGACCTACCAGCAGCCTCCCGCGAACACTTCTTGGAACCCCTTCGCAACGAGCTCCCAGTCGCTCCCGCCGGCCCGCGCCACGCCCGCGACGACGATCCCGCGTTACTAGCGGTCCGTGGGTAAAATCGACAGCCGCCGCATCCAGCGGCAGTAGACTCGGGCCGGGCCCTGCTGGACCGTCCGAGTCGATGTTGGGACCACGAGGTGCTGTCATGTTCCGCTGGCTCGGTCCGCTCGCTCCCGGAAGGCGTCCGGCGATCACCGCAGCGACGTGGCGGCAGGTGCGCGAGATCGACGCGCTCGCCCCGCAGATGGCGGCGCTCGACGACGTGGCCCTCAAGCGGCTCGGCCGCTCGCTCTCCTACCGTGCGAAGTCGGGCGAGCCGCTCGACTCGCTCCTCGTGGAGACCTTCGCCGCCACGCGGGAAGCCGGCCGCCGCCGACTCGGCATGCGGCACTACGACGTGCAACTCCTGGCGGGCTCGGCGCTCGTCAAGGGTGCGATCGCCGAAATGCAGACCGGTGAGGGAAAGACGCTCGTTGCCACCCTGCCGCTCGTGCTCTACGCGCTGGCCGGCAAG
>SXHR01000180.1:0-16663 GCA_005773625.1 Planctomycetaceae bacterium
GGTGTCGCAGTCCATGAGGAACGAGATGGTGCCGGTCGGGGCGAGGACGGTGGCCTGGGCGTTGCGATAGCCATGCCGCCGGCCACCGACGAGAACCTCGTCCCAGATCCGCCGGGCGGCTTCGTGGAGGTGCCGCGGACACGACGGATCGATCTTCTCGACGGCGTCGCGGTGCATCTGCATGACACCGAGCATGGGCTCGCGGTTGGCGGCGAAGCCCTCGAACGGGCCGACGGCGGCGGCGAGTTCGGCGCTCGTGCGGTTGGCCGTGCCGTGCAGGATCGCCGTGATCGCCCCGCAGAGCCCCCGGCCCGCGTCGCTGTCATAGGCCAGGCCGTCGGCCATCAGCAGGCTGCCGAGGTTCGAATAGCCCAGGCCGAGCGGACGGTAGAGATGGCTGTTGCGGGCGATCCGGGGCGTCGGATAGCTCGCATGATCGACGAGGATCTCCTGGGCGATGAAGAAGATCCGGCAAGCGGCCGCGAACCGCTCCACCTCGAACTGGCCGTCGGGCTTGCGGAACTTCATCAGGTTGATGCTGGCGAGATTGCATGCCGTGTCGTCGAGGAACTTGTATTCCGAGCAGGGATTGCTCGCGTTGATCCGCCCCGAGTTGGGGCAGGTGTGCCAGCGGTTGATCGTGGTGTCGTACTGCACGCCCGGGTCGCCGCACTGCCAGGCGCACTCGGCCATGCGGCCCATCACCTCGCGGGCCTTGTAGGACGGCCCGGCCTTCGACGGATCGGTGACCCAGCGGGTGGTCCAGGTGTCGTCACGGTCGGCCGCCTGCATGAACTCGTCGGTGAGCCGGACGGAGAGGTTGGCGTTTTGGAACAGGATCGAGCTGTAGGCCTCGCCGTTGAAATTGGAGTCGTAGCCCCCCTTCTCGATCAGGACACGGGCCTTCTTCTCTTCCTTGCTCTTGCACTCGATGAACTCCATGATGTCCGGGTGGTGGACCTTCAGGGACTGCATCTTGGCGGCCCGGCGGGTCTTTCCGCCGCTCTTCACCACTGCGGCCACCTGGTCGTAGACCCGCATGAACGACAGCGGCCCCGAGGGCTTGCCGCCGCCGGCGAGCTTCTCACGCTGGCTGCGGAGCGTGGAGAGATCGGTGCCGGTGCCGGAGCCAAACTTGAAGAGCATCGCCTCGCTCCGCGCGAGGTCCATGATGTCTTCCATGTTGTCCTTCACGCTCTGAATGAAGCAGGCGCTCCCCTGCGGATACTCGTAGGGATTGTCGGGCATCACGACGTCATGTTTGGCCGCGTCCCACCGCCAGTTGCAGGGGGCTCCCTTGACGCCGTATTGATGAAAGAGACCGACGTTGAACCAGACCGGCGAGTTGAAGGCGCCATGCTGGTGGACACACAGCCAGGAGAGGTCGCGGTAGAAGTTTTCACCGTCCTGCTTGGTCTTGAAATAGCCGTCGGCGATGCCCCAGTCGGCGATCGTGCGGGCCACGCGGTGCACGAGCTGCTTGACGGAGTGCTCCCGCTCGGGGGTGTGGATCTCGCCGTAGAAGTACTTGCTCACCACCACGTTGGTGGCCAGCTGGCTCCAGGCGGCCGGGATCTCGCAGGCCGGCTGCTCGAAGAGCACCTTGCCATCCTCGCCCTTGATCGCGGCCGTGCGGAGCTCCCACTCCGTGGTGTCGAACGGGCTTTCGGCCTCGGCCGGACAGAAAGTCGGCTGGACTTCCATCGCGATCCGCGCGCCGGCCGGAGCCCCCGGGGCCTGGGTGGCGGAAGCGGCCGGCGTGCCGGCCAGCGTGGCGGAGGCGTCGAAAGCTGCCATGGGGAACTCCTGGGGATGGTGGAAAGGTGACGGGTCGAAAGGGAAACCGCAGGCTCGGGAAGTGTCGGGCGGAAAGAGTATACGTGCGTATATCAGTCCTACAAACGGTCATCGGCCCGCCAAGGGCCCGGTCATGAATCGTTCAGTCGGCCGAAAGAGCCCGGCCGGGGCGATCGTCAGAAAGCAGCTCCATCTGCATGCTATCGCAAGATGTTGTGGTGGCCGGCTGAAGGACCCCTTCCTGTGGGCCGGGGCGTGAATGTAGCCCGTCGGTTTGGGGCGTCAAGCCACTTTTCCCCGACCGTCGAATCGGCCGTGAAAAACGCCTTTTTTCGGAGCGCCAGCCGTGCTGGCATGGCATGGCCACAACCACTTGAAAAGGGGGGTTCTCAAACGCAGTCGCCGGGCCGCATTCCGAATGCGACAATGCCCCGTCACGAAAGGCCGTTCGGGAAGCGGATTCCAGCCCTTCAAAAAGCACCGACCACGAGGAGTTGCCGCCATGCCCACGTCCATTCTCTCCCGCCGCACGCTCGACGGCATCCGCATCCTCGCGCTTGTCGGGGATGACTACGAAGACCTCGAACTCTGGTATCCGAAACTCCGCATCGAGGAGGCCGGCGGACACGTCACGCTGGCCGGTGCGATGCAGGGCCGCACGTACTCCGGCAAGCACGGCTACCCCTGCACGAGCGACGCCATGATCGGCGACATGGAAGCCGACGACTTTCACGGGATCATCCTTCCCGGCGGCTGGATGCCCGACAAACTCCGGCGGGACGAAAAAGTGCTCGATCTCGTCCGCGAGTTCGCAGCCCACGGCAAGCTCGTGGCGGCCATCTGCCACGGAGGCTGGATCCCCGTCTCGGCGGGCGTCTACCGGGGCGTCCGCGTCACCGGCAGTCCGGGCATCAAGGACGATCTCGTGAATGCCGGTGCCATCTGGGAAGACACCCAGGTGGTGGTCGATCGCCACTTCGTGTCGAGCCGCAAGCCGGCCGATCTGCCCGCCTTCATGGCGGCGATCGTCGATCTGCTGGCCGGCGTGGTCGCCGTATAGAATGACCACATGAGCAGCACGAAGGAAATCCAACTCGAGGCCGTGAAGTCACGGGTGCGCGAGGTGGGGCTGCGCTGCACGCCCGCCCGGGTGGCCGTGATGCAGCACCTCGACGCCGCATCCGGCCCGCGCACCCATGCGGAGGTTTCCGAAGCGCTCGCCGACCGGGGCTTCGACCGGGCCACGATCTACCGCAACCTCACCGAACTCACCGAGGCCCGACTCGTGACCCGCGTCGAACTGGGCGATCACGTGTGGCGGTTCGAGGCCAAGCGGCGCGGCGTCCACGGGGCCGCCGCCGGGGATCATCCGCACTTCCTCTGCACCACGTGCGGCGAGGTCTCCTGCCTCGACGATGTCCGCGTGGCCATCACGCCCCACCCCCGCCAGCGCCCCGGCGAGGAGCTGGGGGTCAAAAAACCGCGGTCCCGCACCGCCGAGCGAACGGCGGGCATCCACTCGGTGACCGAGGTGCTGCTCAAAGGCCTCTGCGGGGACTGCGGCTGACGCCCCGCCCAAACCGCCACGAAAGTCACTTCGGCAGCAGTTCTTTCAGGCGGAGGGTGGCGGCCCGGCCGAGCGGAAGCGGGTCGGAGAGGTCCTTGAAGAAGACCAGCGTCTGGTCCCGCGACTGCCACTGCGTCGAACGGATGGCGGGGAGCTGCACGATCAATGACCGGCTGATCCGGCCGAAGGTCGCCGGCGGAAGAATCGACTCCCATTCGGCCATCGTGCGACGGATCAGCCGGGGTTTGCCGCCGGTGGCCTGCACCCGCGTGTAGTTTCGCACGGCCTCGACCCAGACGATGCTGGCATAGGGAACCACGGAGCGGACCTGGCCGCCGGCGGAGGAGAACGTCACCGAATCATTCGTGTCGCCCGACGCCTCCCCCGCATCGCCATCGCCATCGTCACCGGCGGCGATGAGCGGGGTGCGGGCCGCGGGCACGATCGCCCCGATCCGTTCGACCGTGATGGTCAGGCGATCCCGGTCGAACGGCTTGAGCACGTAGTCGACCGCACCGGCGCGGAACGCCTCGACCGCCTGATCCTCGCGGGCCGTCACGAACACGACCCTGCTCGTCGCCGGCACGCTGGCGAGAAGATCGAATCCGGGCCGGCCGGGCATGTTGATGTCGAGAAACACCACATCCGGCACGCGTCCCTTCAGGAAGCGTTCCGCATCCGCGACATCCCGGGCCGTACCGATCACCTCGATCCCCGGAAACGACCCGAGCATTTCCGCCAGGCGATCGATGGCCCTGGGTTCGTCGTCCACCAACAGCGCGGTGATCATGAGCGCACCGTGTTCATGCGTGCTTTTCTCCCGCCGTCGCCGGCCGTGGGAGGGCCCCACGGATCGGGAGCCGCACCCGCACCCGCACCCGGCCCCCCTCCTGCTCATTGCTGTCATGGCTGTCATGGCTGTCATGGCTGACCGTGGCCGACGGGCCCAGCAGAAGCCGGAGCCGCCGCTCGAGCGAGTGCAGCCCCGTGCCCGTTGATTGCGGGCCGCCCGCGGTCACCCAGCGGCCGGTGTTGGCGACCTCGATGACGAGCCAGTTCTCCTCGCGGCGGGCGACCACATCCACCCGCACGGGCCGACCGCCGGACTGGCCACCGTACTTGATCGCATTCTCGACGAGGGGCTGGACCATCACCGGCGGCACGGGCACGCCGCGAACGTCGAGGTCGCAGTCGATCCGGGTGACCAGTCCGTCTCCGAACCGCACGGCCTGGACCGTGAGGTAGTCCTCGAGGGCGTCGAGTTCCCGCGACAACGGCTCGAGCGGGGCCGCCGGCTGCAACAGAAACCGCAGGTAGTTGGCGAGCGCCTGGGTGATCGTGTCGATCGCCTCGGGATCGTCGCGGCTGGCGACGACGGTGTTGAGGGCGTTGAAGAGGAAGTGCGGGCTGATCTGGCCCTGCAGGTGCTGCAGTTCGTTCTTGAGGGCGAGCGACTCGGCCTCGAGGGCCCGAAACTCGGTCGAGTTGCGTTCGCGGATCAGACGCTGGCCGAAATAGAGGGCGCACCAGTTGGCCAGGAGCGTGAGGTTGATGGCAAACAGTGCCAGCAGGGCCAGCCGCGGCCGGGCCGGCGGGACGCCCCCCCCGGCCCTGTCCACCAGGAAGAGCAGGAGCGTGATCGCGACCGCCGACAGGATGGCGCCGCCGGCCACGAGGCCGATCTTCGACATGCCCAGCCGCAGGAGCAGCCCTTCCCGCTGCGAGAGTTCTCGCATGGCCGCCGTGGCGACGAAGCAGCAGGCGATGCGGGCGGCCACGAACGGGACCGGCTCGGCGATCGCCGGCTGAAAGACCTCGACCACCACCAGCGATGCCATGAAAGCGACCGTCCAGAAGGCCGCATGGGCCAGCCAGAAGACGACTTCCGCCGCGGCCGACGAGAGGTGGAAGGCCGCCGGCTGCCCCTGCCCGGCCCGGGGCCACGCAGGACGACTTCCGGAGACGAACATGGCGTCGGGCTGGGAAGTCATGGTGGGAGAGCGCAGGAGCGGCGCGGCGGAAGCCCCCATCGTAACGGAGGCACGACGGGTCAATCCAGAAGTTTGCTTCAAACCGCGGCGCGGCGGCTCAATACCAGAGGCCCGCGCGCACGACGAACGTGTCGGCCGGCCGGGCGTCGGCGGTGTCGGTGAGGTAATACTCGACGAGTCGGCCGGTGACCCAGCCGGTTTCCAGCCGCCAGGACAGGCCGAGGTCGGCCGGCCGCCGCTCCCAGCCGACGAGCAGCCGGTAGTCGTGGTAGACGACCACGTCGTCGGCTCCTCCATCGCGCCGGACCGCCCACTGGTTGCCGCCGAACTCGCCGGCCAGATAGACCCACTGCGCCGCGCGAGCATCCTCGGCCACCCGCCAGGCGAGCCGGGGCCTCGGGAAGATGAGCTCGTGCCGCTGGTCGTCGGAGGGCGTCCAGAGCAGGCCGCCGGCCGGCAGCAAGTTGACGTCGTAACGGTCGAGGTAGATCAATCCGGCCACCACCCGCATCTCTGCGGTCGCCTCCCACGCCCCGAACCCATGGCCCGTGATCCGAAACGCCTCCGCCGAGTCGTTGACGAAGTCGCGGTACCAGCCCGGCGCGACGGCGAGGTCGATGCCGAATCGCGCGCCGATCTTCCGCAGCCACCGCGCCTGAATCCACGACTCGTAGAGCTGCGAGGGCAGGCCCGGGTCGGTCGGCCCCGCCCCCTCGTCGACGAACGTCGTGCCGAAGCCGGGCGTCACGAGCAGCGGTGAATCGACCGTCGGCGCCGGCATGCCGACCGTCAGGCTCGTGTCGAGCGTCGTCAGCCCCAGACCGTCGAGCCCGAGCCGGGGTAGCTCCGTCAGCGTGAAGATCGCCTGCTGCAGGGCGCCTGGTTTCGCACCCGGCGGCAGCTTGCGGCCCGCCGGCGGCTCGAACTCCTGCCGCGGCTGCCCCGGGGGCGCGAGGTCGTCCGGCAGGAGGGGCTCGGTCAGATCCTGTGGATCGCCGAGCGCCGCCAGCCGGATGCGGTCGAAGAATCCCCGCTCCACCGGCGGCAGGGGCAGCACCTCGTCGGCCGGCAGACGCGGCGGGGGCTCGTCGGCGCGCGCCACGATCCCCGACAGCACGATCCCCGACAGCACGATCCCCGACAGCACGATCCCCGACAGCACGATCCCCGGCCAAACAAGTTGCCACGCCAGCAGCCACGCAAACTGGCGGCGAGGCGCGGCGGTGCCGGCGGCGTGCATGGCGAGGGAGTTTTACACGCAAGCCGGTCCCGCGGGGTCAATACGCCAGGCCGAGCCGGAACATGATCGTGCTGGGCAGGTCGACGATCTGCGGAGGGCCGTCGACGTAGAAGAGCTGCCGGTAGAAGACGTAGCCGATCTCGAAGTTGCCTGCGATGCCCGTCTTCGCCATCGGCACGAACTCGGTGCCCAGCGCGATGCGAATGTCGTTGTAGTCGAAGGGGGTGATCATGTTGTAGTTGGAGGTGCTGCGGCGGAACGTCCAGGCGCCGCCGCCGTACTCGCCCGAGACATAGGCCCACCAGGCGCGTTGCTGCGTCTCGGCATACCTCCACGACGCCCGCGGTGCCGGGAAGAAGATGTCGTACCGGGAGCGTTCGTTGGGCGTCCACGTGGCGCCGAGCGCCGGCAGCAGCTTGACCTGGTTGCGGTCGAGGTAGATGACGCCGGCCTTGGCCTGCCAGGTGGGCGTGAGCTGGAGCGTGCCGATGGCACGGCCCATGATTCGCCAGCTCTCCCACACGAGCACATCCCAGTTGGTGAAGATGCCGACGCGGATGCCGAGTTCGGCGCCCCAGAGCGGCGAGAACTTCGGATTCCAGGCGGCGTCGACGAACACGTCGTAGGTGCTCGGGGGCAGATCGGCCAGCTGGGTCTGCGTCGTCTCGGGACCGTCCCAGAGCTGCAGCCCGAAGCCGGGCGTGATCAGGAGCGGCGCGTGGTTGATGTTGGCGGGCGAGTTGTGAAAAAACGGCAGCGCGAACGTGGCGGTGGTGTCGAGTTCGTTGACGCCGAGATTCAGGCCGTTGCCGTCCCCCAGCAGGTAGGCCCAGCTACCACGCACGCCCTGAAAGACGTGCATCGTCTGCTGGTAGGTCGCGCTCTGCGTGGGGGAGCCCGAAGGAAAGAGGGAGGTCTGCTGGGGCGGTCCCTGCGGGGGCACGAGGGAGGGCGCGGCGGTCGAATAGCCCGGATAGCCGGGCTGGCCGGCGATCGCCGACGGCGCCCACGTGGAGGACGTGGGGCCGGGCTGCGGAAACACCTGCGTGGCCTGCGGCGCGTAGGCGTCCCATGTCGGCGGGGGGGGCGAGAGCGGCGCCTGAGCGATGCGGTCGAGCGACGAAGCGGCCTGTGGCGGCAGGTACGACGTCTGCGCGGAGGCCTTCCCTGCCGCTGCGGGCAGCAGGGTGACGACCATCGCGAACACCAGAGCCGACCTCATGCCACGCACGCTCCTGAAAACCTGCGGATGCACCGCGGGCAAGCGAGGGGGTACCGCGCATGGAGACGGCGAATCAAGCCCGCGAGCGACGGCGGCCGGTCGCTCGAGCCCAGTGGGTCGATGTCGGGCAACGCCCCGGCAAACCAAGGCGGGTGGGCGAACCGGGACGGGCGAAGCGGGGCGGGCGGGCGAAGCGGGGCGGCGACACGTGGGGCCGGCTGCGATCTAGAATCCGCCCACCCCGGAGATTGCCCACCTTGTCACCAACTCCTCCCCTCGTGACCGACGACATCGATCCGGAGCGACTCAAGCGGGCCTTGAGCCTGGCCTCGGTGGAGGTGCTCGCGGAGGCCTGCTCCACGATGGATCGGGCCCGGCAGCTCGCCGAGGATTCCGCCGAACCCCTGCCCGCCGCCGTCATCGCCGACCGGCAAACGCTCGGCCGCGGACGCCGCGGAGCCCGCTGGTGGCAGCCGCCCGGGAGCCTGGCCGTGAGTCTCGTGATCCAAGCCGCCGGGGGCCCCCGGCCGATCTGGTCGCTCGCCTGCGGCGTGGCGGTGGCCGAGGCGATCCGATCGCTCGAGCCGGGCGTCGCCGCCGTTGTCCGCTGGCCCAACGACATCGAGGTCGGCGGCCGCAAGCTCGCCGGCATCCTCGTCGAGACGGCGGCCGCGGGGCGGACCATTTTCGGCATCGGAGTGAACACGACCGGGAGCATGCAGGCCGCGCCCGAAGGACTGCGGCACAGGCTCGTGACGCTTCCCGACCTCACGGGCCGGCCACTCCCGCGTCAGATCCTCCTCGAAGCGTTCGTCCCGCGGCTCCTGACGCTGCTCGCCGACCTCGAAGCCGACCCCGGCAGACTGGCAGCCCGCTACCGTCCGCTCTGCGGCCTGGACGACACGTTCATCCGCGTGCACACGCCCGATGGCGTTCACGCCGGGACCTGCCGGGGCATCGCCGAAGACGGGTCGCTCGTGCTCGACACCGCCGCCGGCAGGGTGCTCATCCGCTCCGGAAGCCTCACGCCTCCGGGCGACGAGTGGCGCGGCGGCCCGCCGGGCTGACACGACGGCCGGGACCCGCCCGCAAGGCGACCACGCAGATCTCGCGGCCGCCCGTCGAGAGCTGACGCGCCCGGGGCTCATAGCCCCAAGACCGGATCTCCGCCAGCCAGCCGGTGATCTCCGCAGCCCGTGACCAGTCGGGCAGTTTCAGGGTGGCGATGATGCCCCGCGGACGGCCCCCCCCTTCAACCACGACCCGGGCGAGGGCGGCCATCGTGCTGCGGGGGTCGATGTTCATGTCGGTCAAGAGCCAGTCGCAACCCTTGAACCGCTTCAGCTGCACCTCGCGGGCCCGCATCCGCCACTGCGTGAACCGGGGGTGGTTGGCCACGCGTTCATCGACGAGCGCCGCGTCCACACCGACCACCTCGAGCCCCGCCTCGAGCAGCCGCTGGCAGGCACCCCCCGGCGCGGCGCCACGCTCGATCGCCCGCTCACCGGCCGCGAGCGTGAGGCCGAAGGTCGCAATCGCCTCGTCGAGCTTGAGCCAGGCCCGCGACACCTTGTCGGCGCCGAGATGGCCCGGGTAGACGCCGCCCGGCCACGTGCCCGCGGGCGTGACCGCGCGATGCCAGCCCACCCACCAGCGATCGGCCGAGTCGAGCACGCAGTCGAGGACCAGATCGCCTGGCCGCGCGACCGGATCGGGCAGCGTCCCGAGCCCACAGGCCTCGGCGACGAGTTCCCGGATGGCGGTGACGGGCAGGTCGCTCCGCGGATCGCGGGCCCAGACATGAACGTTGCTCCACGCGATAGCGGGCACGAGCCGTCCCACCCGGGCCGCACACGCAGCGACGGAGTCGGCGGCCACCTGGCCGAACGACCGGACAACTCCGCGGGCGAAGACGAGATCGGGCGCGAAGTCGTCGGGGGGATCGAAACCGTCGGGGCCGATGCGAAACGTCACGGCACCCCGCCGCCACGCCCCCCGCGTGAAGCCCGGCAGCACCTCGGCCTGCCGCAGGGCCAGCGCGGCCTCCGCCCCGCCCTGGCAGGCACAGAGCAGAAAATCGCCCCGCGGCGAGGGAGCGGGAATCGGGGAATGTTCGGCAGCCGGCATGGACCGATGGTACCAACGAAATTAGGCCGGCCCGGGCGCCCAAGGGCCCGGGCCGGCCTTTCTCGTCTGAGCGTGGACGCTTCGATCACCGCTGCCGGGGGCGGAAACCGCCCGTCGGCCGCAGGTCGAAGCGAGGGGAGGCAGGCCGCTGGAAGCGACCCACCGGACCTCACGAATGAGGTCCCGGCGTCTCATCCGCGTCGAAATGATTCCCCGAAGGAAAACACTTCAACGGATGATTCAGCCGTGGCCCTTCTTCTTCTTGGCGACCTTCTTCGTGGCAGCCTTCTTCTTCTTCTTCGCCATGGTGATGGCTCCTTGCCGTGAGCATCCTGAAAGGTTCTCACATCCACTCCCCCGGATGCTCTCGGGAAGGGAGAGGACGACGTTTCAGCACGACGGAGATGGTGATTGCTCACCATCAACCCCGCACCGATGGGAGAGTTGTGGTGGATGCACGTGAAAACTGTCAAGAGAACTTCTGGAAAAAAATGCTTTTTTTCCGCCGCTCGGTTCTGCCAGGTCGTGCGCGACGCGGCGGCGGCGGCGGCGCCGAGGCTGGCATGCGGTGTGTGTTCGCTCCGCACACGCTGGTATCATCGGGTGGTCACGTCCGTTTCCCCGCCCATCTGCCACACGAGATGCCACGAGCCGCCGCCATGGAGTCGAAGAGCCTGCACACCGCCCGCCGCATGCGGGCCCTCGAGCCGTCGGCGACGCTCGCCATGGCGGCCCGGGCCTCGGCGATGACCGCGGCCGGCATCGATGTCATCGATCTGTCGGTGGGCGAGCCCGACTTCCCGACACCCGCCCACATCTGCCGGGCGGCCGAGGAGGCGATCCGGTCCGGGAAGACGAAATACACGCCCGCCGCCGGCATCCCCCAGCTCCGCGCCGCGATCGCCGCCGACTATTCCCGCCGTACCGGCCTGGCGGTCTCGGCCGCACAGGTCGTCGTCTCCAACGGCGCCAAACACTCGCTCCACAACGTGTTCACCGCGCTGCTCGACGAGGGGGACGAGGTGATCGTGCCCACGCCCTACTGGGTGAGCTACGCCGAACTCATCAAGCTCGCCGGGGCCAGGCCCGTGCTCGTCGAGACGCGGATCGAGGACGATTTCAAGCTCTCCCCCGCGGCCCTGCGGGCGGCCCTCACGCCCAAATCGCGGATGCTCCTGCTCTGCTCGCCGAGCAACCCGACAGGAGTCGTCTATTCGGCCGAGGAACTCGGGGCGCTGGCCGACGTCGCCATCGAGCACGACCTCGCCGTCGTTTCGGACGAGATCTACGACCAGCTCGTCTACGACGGCCGCACGAGCGTGTCGTTTCCCACGCTCCGTCCCGGGCTCGAGCAGCGGACGGTGGTGGTGGCGGGCGTGAGCAAGACCTATTCGATGACCGGCTGGCGGATCGGCTGGACGATCGCGCCGGAGCCGCTCTCCAAGGCGTTCTCCAATCTTCAGAGCCAGGAGACGAGCAACCCCTCGAGCATCAGCCAACACGCCGCCGTGGCCGCGCTCACCGGCCCGCAGGAGTGCGTGGCGGAGATGTGCCGGGCCTTCGAGCGGCGACGCGACCTCGTGGTCAGCAGGCTCGCGGCGCTGCCGGGCATCCGGTTCCCGGAGATCGGCGGCGCGTTCTATGCCTTCTTCGACATTCGCGAGTCGCTCGAGCGGATGCGGGCCGCCGGCATCGGCACCAGCACGGCCTGGTGCGAGGCGCTCCTCGAGCAGAAGCACGTGGCCCTCGTCGCGGGCAGCGCGTTCGGCGCCGAAGGCCATGTTCGCATGTCGTTCGCGGCCGCGGAGGAGAAGCTCGAAGCGGGCCTCGACCGGATTGCCTCGTTCCTCGACGCGGGCTGACACGCAGCGCCACGCCATGTCCGCCGACCCCCCATCGCCGCGCGGGGATGCCGTGTATCTCGACCACGCGGCCGCCACGCCCATGCGGAGCGAGGTGGCCGCGGCGATGCAGGAGGCCGCGGACACCCTCTTCGCCAATCCCTCGAGCCCCCATGCCGCGGGCCGTCGGGCCCGCGCCGGGCTCGAGGACGCCCGCGAGCGGCTCCTCGCCGCCCTCGGCGGGACCACCTCTGGCCCGGAGCGGGACCGACTCGTCTTCACCAGCGGCGCCACCGAGGCCAACCGGCTCGGCATCGTCGGAACGGCTGCGGGGACTGCCGGGGGCGTGGCCTGGTCGGCCCGGGATCATTCGAGCGTCGCCGCCGCGGCCTGTCATCTCGTGGGGGTGGGGTGGAAGGCGACCACGCTCGAACTCGATCACCTCGGCTCGGTGGCCCGGGCCGCCGGGCGGTTCGTGGAGTCGCTGCCCGCCGCGGGCCGGGGCCTGCTCTGCGTGACCCCTGTGTGCGGCCAGACCGGCATCCGCGACCATCTCGAACAGCTCCCCGACTGGATGGCCAAGCGCCCAGAGCTGCTCGTCCACGCCGACGCGACGCAGGCGGTTGCCTGGGACGAGATCGTGATCCGTGACCTCGCCGCGACGACCATCGCCTTCGCGCCGCACAAGTTCGGTGGCCCACGGGGCATCGGCGGCCTCGTGGTGCGGGGTGGGGCGGCGCTCGAGCCGCTCCTGCCGGGGCCGCAGGAACTGGGGCTGCGGGGCGGCACGGAGCCGGTCGTGCTCGCGGTGGGTTTCGCCCGGGCTGTTGAACTGGCCGTGGCGGAGCGGGTCGAGACGGCCCGGCGGGTCGCGCGGCTGCGGGATCTCTTCGAGTCCCGCCTCGCGACGGCTGCCGGCGCCGCCGGACTCGAGCTTTGCGTGGTCGGAGCGACGTCTGATCGAGCGGCACACATCTCGACCGTCGCCATCGCCGGCTGCGACCGGCAGATGGTGGTGATGGCCGCCGATCTGGCGGGCGTCTGCCTGGCGACCGGCACGGCATGCGCCAGCGGGTCCAGCGAGCCGAGCCCGGCCATCGCGGCGCTCGGTGTGCCGGCGTGGATTCCGCACACCGCCGTGCGGGTCAGCTTCGGGAAAAACACCTCGGAGACCGACGTGCTCGTCGCGACCGAGCGGCTCGTTGGCGCGTTCCGCGGGATCGCGGCGGGACATCCTCAGTCGCGGGGGCCCGGCGAGATGCCCCCGGCATGATCGTGTCGGTTCGCTGTTGGTGAGGTGCCCCGAGGCGGCCGGTCGCCGAACCGACACAACGACCCGCTGCTCGGCCACCCGGGAGCCGACCGGCACCGACGGGTCAACCGGCACGTTGTGGCAACCGATCGCCCCGCGAATCACCCCCCGCGGGCATCTTCGTCACAGTGAACCGGCAACCATTCGACAGTCCATCAACATCGTGTGCTCATTCGCCGCCCGGAAGGAAATCCCCGCTTTTCCCGGATGAATGCCCCTTTTCAGCCGCTGACCGAGGCCCGGGGCAGATGCCTCTGGATGGTCTGCTCCAGGGTGGTCCTCCTCCTAGGCCTGACTGTTGTTCACTGTTGTTTCCTTTCATTCCTTTTCAAGGGAGAAAACACCCGGGGGCCGATCGGCCGGGGCGGCGGCTCCCTCCCGGCAACGCCCGGCCGGGGGCATTTCAGCGGGTCATTTTTCGGGTAGAGTAAGGGGCTTCGGGATGAGCCTTGCGTACCGGGAAAGGATCGAGATCGCCGATGAAGATTCGCTGCCCGAAGGAGCCCCTCCTGGCCGCCCTGCAGAGCGCCACGGCCGTGGTTCCCACGCGTTCGCCCAAGCCCGTGCTTACCAGCGTGAAACTCGAGGCCGCCCCGGGAAGCGTGGTGCTTTCGGCCACTGATCTCGAGGTCGGCATCCGGATCGAAATCGACGGGGTGGAGACCGCCGCACCCGGCACGGTGCTGCTGCCGAGCACCCGCCTGATGGCGATCGTCCGCGAGAGCGGCCCGGGCACGGTGTTCGATATTCATTCCGAAGGGACTGCCGCCGTGGTCAAGGCGCCGCGGAGCGAGTTTCGCCTGCCCGCGGAGGATCCGCTCGAGTTTCCCTCGGTGGCGACGTTTCCCACGGGCGAGTATTTCGAAGTCGCGGCGCCGCTGGTTCGCGAGCTGGTGAAGCGGACGGTGTTTGCGACCGACAGCGAGTCGAGTCGCTATGCCCTGGGGGGCGTGTTGGTCGAGTTTTCACCGCCGGGCGTGATCGCGGTCGGCACCGATGGCCGCCGGTTGGCGAAGATGCAGGGGCCGGTCGAGGGTCGCGACGGCGTCCAGCCCGACTTGCAGCCGATCGTGCCGGCGCGGGCGATGCAACTGATCGAACGCTGCCTCGGAGCCGCCGACCAGCCCGTCCACATCGCCGTCCGTTCCAATGAGATCCTGGTGAAGACGGGGGGCACGACGATCTCCGCTCGGCTGGTCGAGGGCCGCTTTCCCAGGTGGAGAGACGTGTTTCCCGACCGGCCCGACGCGGTGCGGGTGCAACTCGTGGCAGGGCCCCTGCTGGCCGCGGTGCGGCAGGCGGCGATTGTCACCAGCGAGCAGTCGAAGGGTGTCGATTTCTCTTTCGAGTCCGGGCAACTCGTGTTGTCGGGCCGTTCGGCCGAGAGTGGCGAGAGCCGGGTGGAGCTGCCGATCGACCACGCCGGGGCCACCGTCAGGATCAAACTCGACCCCCGATTCATGGCCGACTTCCTCCGCGTGATCGATCCATCGGCGGCGGTGTCCGTCGAGATCACCGACGCACAGAGCGCCTGTGTCTGCAGCACAGAGGACGGCTACGGCTACGTCATCATGCCGCTCGCGGCCGACTAGGGCGGAAGCCGCGGGCATGCTCGCGGACGTACTCAGACGCACTCAGACGTACCCAGACGCACCCATGGCCATCAACCACCGACGTCCGCAAGCCGGGACCGAACCGCTCGCCATCGGCAGGGTCATGGCCAGGCTGATGGCCCGCACCGGCTATGCGCGGGAACAAGGGACGTCGGCCGTGGCCTCCGCCTGGCAGAAGGTGGTGCCGGAGTCGCTCAAGGTGGCGTCGCAGCCGGGTGCCGTGCGGCGGGGCGTGCTCGAGGTGTTCGTGAGCCATTCCGCCCACGTCCAGGAACTCGGTTTCCAGAAGCGCGACCTCGTCAGGCAACTCAACGAACTCCTGCCCGCCGCGGGCATCACCGACATCCGCTGCCGGCTTCTGGCGGACGCGGGCCGAACAACCTGAACCATCACCGCATCCATCCGCCAGGAGATACATCCCATGACAGACGAACCGCAGCAGGGCTACACGTCGGCGGATCTCAAGCACCTCTCCGACCGCGAGCATGTCCGTGAGCGGTTCGGCATGTACATCGGCGACAACACGGCCCGCGGTCTCCACCATCTCGTCTACGAGGTGGTGGACAACTCCATCGACGAGTGCATGGCGGGCTACGCCAAGCATGTGAACGTGACGGTCAACGTGGACGGCAGCGTGACGGTCGAGGACGACGGTCGCGGCATCCCCACCGATCGCCACCCGCAACTCTCCGAGGAGATGGAACGGGAGGTCTCGACCCTCGAAGGCGTGATGACGGTTCTGAAGTTCGGCGGCAAGTTCGAGAAGGGGGCGTATCAGACGTCCGGCGGCCTCCACGGCGTGGGCGTGACGGTCGTCAACTTCCTCTCCGAATGGTGCGAGGTCGAGGTCTGCCGCGAGGGACACGTCTGGCAACAGGAATACCAGCGGGGCGAGCCGACAGGTCCGGTCCGCAAGATGGGCACGACGAACCGGGCCGGCACCAAGACGACGTTCAAGCCCGACCCGCAGATCTTCCCGCAGACCAAGTTTTCCTGGGACATTCTCTCCCGCCGGCTGCGGGAGTTGGCGTTTCTCAACTCCGGCGTGCGGATCACCTTTTCCGACGCCGCCAGCGGCAACAGTGAGGAGTATTTCTACGAGCGGGGTGTCGAGGAGTTCGTCGAGCACCTCAACAAGGCGAGCGACCCGATCCATGCCGACGTGATCACGATCAAGGGATCGGGCGAGGGAGTGTCGTGGGACATCGCGCTGCAGTACACCGGCGAATACACCGAGAGCCTGCACAGTTACGTCAACAACATCTCGACCACCGAGGGGGGCACGCACGTCTCCGGTTTCCGTGCGGCCCTGACCCGGGCGCTCAACACCTACGGGAAGAAGAGCGGTCTCTACAAGGATCTGATCCCGACGGGCGAGGACGTCCGCGAGGGGCTGACGGCCGTGATCAGCGTCCGCGTCCCGCACCCGCAGTTCGAGGGACAGACCCAGACGAAACTCGGCAACGGCGAGGTCGAGGGAATCATCAACTCGGCGGTCGGCGACTTCCTGGGGAGGTATCTCGAGGAAAACCCAAAGAGCGCCAAGGCGATCGCCCAGAAGGGCGTGCTCGCTGCCGAGGCGCGGGAGGCGGCCAAGAAGGCGAAGCAGCTGCTTCGTGAGCGGAAAGGGGCGCTGTCCGGAGGCGGCCTGCCCGGCAAGCTCCGTGACTGCACCAGCCGCGACATGGAACGCTGCGAACTCTATCTGGTCGAGGGCGACAGTGCCGGCGGGTCGGCTGAGGGTGGCCGGCACCGCGAATACCAGGCGATCCTCCCCCTCCGCGGCAAGATCATCAACGCCTACAAGAGCCGCGACGACAAGGTGCTCGCCAACGAGGAGGTGCGAAGCATGATCTCGGCGATCGGTGCCGGCATCGGCGAGGAAGCCGATCTCGGCAAACGGCGGTACGACAAGATCGTGATCATGACCGACGCCGACGTCGACGGCTCCCA
>SXHR01000181.1:0-19739 GCA_005773625.1 Planctomycetaceae bacterium
CAGAACGGCGCCGGCAAGACCACCACGCTCAAGCTGCTCCTCGGGCTGATCTTTCCGACGTCGGGCGAGGCGCTCGTGTTCGGCCGTCCGGCCACCGACGTCTCGAAGAACGAGCGCATCGGATACCTGCCCGAGGAATCGTACCTCTACAAGTTTCTCGACGCCGAGGAGACGCTCGCCTTCTATGGTCGCCTCTTCGGCATGTCTCCCGAGGAACGCGGCCGCCGGGCCGCGGCCCTGATCGAGATGGTGGGGCTGTCGCGGGATCGGAAGCGGCAACTGCGGGAGTATTCCAAGGGCATGACCCGGCGCATCGGCGTGGCCCAGGCGCTGATCAACGATCCCGAACTGGTGATCCTCGACGAGCCGACCAGCGGCCTCGATCCGATCGGCACCCGCGAAATGAAGGATCTCATCATCGACCTCAAGGCACGGGGCAAGACGGTCATCATGTGCTCGCACCTCCTGGCCGACGTCGAGGATGTCTGCGACCGCATCGCCGTGCTCCACCAGGGCGAACTGAAGGAACTCGGCCGCGTCGAGGAGCTGCTGCGGGTCACGGGCGTGACGCAGATTCGGGCCACGGGGCTGTCGCCGGCGGCCACGGCGGAAGTGAGGGCCGTGCTCGAGCGGCATGGAGCCGCGGACATCGACATCGGCAACCCGCGATCGACGCTCGAAGACCTGTTTCTCGAGGTGGTCAGGGACACCGAGGCCCGCCCCGGCCGCCGTGCACGCCGTCCCGGCGCTTCCGAAGCCACGCGAACAGGGTGACCGTGGTCCATGGTGCTCGAGCAACAAATACCGCGGTTCGCCGAGTGGATCGGTCCGGCCCTGATCGGATACCTGGCGGTGGCCGGCATCGCCCTGCTCGTCGCGGCCATCCTGACCTGGATCGCCCAGGCGATCGCCAACGGTCCGCTCGCCGCCGGTGACCGGGTCTACCGCGGCCTGCTCGCGGGGTTGGCCGACCTTTCACGGCCGTCGCCGCGGCGGGTCTGGGCGCTGGCGCGGCTGGCGATCCAGGAGTCGCTGCGTCGCAATGTCCTCATCGTGCTCGCGGTGTTCGCCCTGATCATCCTCTTCGCCGGCTGGTTTCTCGATCCGACGAGCGTCGATCCGGGGCGGCTCTACATCGGGTTCATTCTCAGCGCCACCAACCTGCTCGTCTGCCTGGTGACGCTCGTGCTGTCGGTCTTCAGCCTGCCGGCCGACATCAGGTCGCGGACCATCCAGACGGTCACGACCAAGCCGGTCCGCACGTCCGAGATCGTCCTCGGACGCATGCTCGGATTCGCGGTGGTGGGCACCTGCCTGCTCGGGCTGATGGGGCTTGCCGGGTGGGCGTTCGTGGTCCGGAGCGTGAGTCACGGCCACACCCTCACGGCGGACGACGTGTTCGATCTGACCGATGGTGAAGGATCGCCGGCGGGCGCCGAAGGGCGGACGAGCCTCGATCGGGGGCATCGGCATCGCGTCAGGCTCGACGCCGCCGGCGACGGAATCGCCGAAACCACCCAGGGTCACCGGCACCAGGTCGCCCTTTCAGGGACGACTGCCGCGGGGGAGAAGACCTTCGCCGTGGGCCCGGCAATCGGCCTGCTCGAGGCTCGCCGGCCGCTCCGGGGCACGCTCCGCTTCCTCGACCGCGAGGGGCGTCCGACCGCGAAGGGGATCAGCGTGGGATCGGAGTGGGCCTATCGGCAGTACATCGAGGGGGGCACGGCCGGGGCCGCGATCTGGACGTTCGACGGGGTGTCGCCCCGGGAGTTTCCCGAGGGCCTTCCGCTGGAGATGATCGTGCGGGTGTTTCGCACCTACAAGGGCGAGATCGAGGAGGGGATCCATGGCACCGTGCAGGTCCGGAATCCCACGAGCGGACTCCGCAGCGAATCGCTCCCGATCGTCGCCCGCGAGTTCAGCATCGACTCGCTGCTCATTCCGCGACGGATCAACACCGTGCTCGCCAACGGCGAGTTGCGGGAGGTCGATCTGTTCGCCGATCTGGTCTCCGACGGCCGCATCGAGATCTGGCTGCAGTGCCTCGAACCAGCCCAGTATTACGGCGTGGCCCAGGCCGACTTCTACCTCCGGGCGGGCGACGGATCGTTCGCGCTCAACTACGCCAAGAGTTGCGCCGGCATCTGGTTCTGCATGCTCCTCGTCACGGCGATCGGGGTGATGTTCAGCACGTTCCTGTCCGGCCCGGTCGCCCTGGTCGCCACGATCGCGATCCTCCTGATCGGCCAGTTCCGGGAGTTCATCGCCCGGCTTTTCGAGAGCCAGGTGACGGGCGACGCCAGGATCGTGCCCGGCGGGGGGCCGGTCGAATCGCTCTATCGGATCGTGACCCAGACCAGCATCACGCTCGAACTTGACCCGACACCGGCGGTGATGGCCATGAAACTGGTCGATACGATCCTCCTGGCCCCGATGCGGGTCGCCGCGGGCATCTTCCCGTCGCTGTCGTCCCTCGGCACCAGCGATTTCGTGGCGGGAGGCTTCGAGATCCCCGCCGATCTGCTGGCGGCCCAGGCCTGTGAGACCCTGGGCTACGTGCTCGCCTTCTCGGTGGCCGGCGTGTTCTGCCTCAAGGCCCGGGAGGTGGCGTCATGAGCGCATCGCGGGGAGAAATGCGGCGCCCGGCGGGGCCGTCGTGGCTGGGTTTGAGGCCGGAGACGCTCCTGGCACTCGTGGCGATCGCCGTCCTGTTGATCCCCCTGTCGGCGCTCAGTCAGCCCGCCGACTCGTCGAGCGCGGGGGGGCTGCTGGCCAGGCTGCGGGCCCGGTTCGGGCTCTCGCAGGCGAACCTCGGCGAGGTCGATCCGACGAGTGAAACAATGCGGTTCGCCACGCTCGGGCTCAAGAACATCGCCGTCACCCTGCTCTGGGACCGGGCCAACCACTACAAGAAGGTCGAGGACTGGACCAGCCTGTCAGCGACGCTCGAGCAGATGACGAAGCTCCAGCCCAACTTCTACACGGTCTGGGACTTCCAGGCGCACAATCTCTCCTACAACATCTCGGTGGAGTTCGACGATTTCCGTGACCGGTATGCGTGGGTGATGAAGGGGATCGAGTTCCTCCGTCAGGGCATCTCCCACAACACCCGCGAGCCACGGCTGCTCGGCCGCATGGGCTGGTTTATCGGCCAGAAGATCGGCAGATCGGACGAGAAGTCGCAGTTCCGCAGGCTCTTCAAAGCCGACGACGACTTTCACGACCGGGACGATCCCGATCGCACGCTCCCGGAGCGGGACAACTGGCTGGTGGCGAGGGAGAAGTATCGGGCCGGGCAACGGCTCGCCGATTCCGGGGCGCCGCTCAAGACCACGCCCCTGATCTTCCACAGCGAACCGATGATGACGGCGATCAACTACGCGCGGGCCATCGAGGAGGACGGCGAGTTTGGTCCGGTCGCGAAGGACGCCTGGAAGCTGGCCAACGAGGAACTCGGCCGGTTCGCCGAGCGGGACATCCCGACGAGCTGGGGCGTGCCGATCCAGCTGCGACTGCGTGAGGCGGAGGAAAAAAGGGCCGGCCAGCTGGCCGACGAGCTCGAGCAGCTCCTCCCCGGGCAGTTCACCGGACTGGTCGAGGCGCGGCGGCGCGGGCTGACCGCGGAACAGCGGGCGGCGCTCGACACCCCGCCGCTGGACCGCACGGATGCCGAACAGCGGCTCGCGGCGGCGGCCGAGAGCCAGCTCGCCGTCACCTGGAAAGCGGTCGCCCGCGCGGCGCCCGCCGACGTTCGCGAGCGGGCGGAGCGGCTGGCACGCGAGCAGACGGAGGCGCAGGAGCGGGCGACCATGATCGACCGCTACCGCGACATCGTGAACTTCGACTTCTGGAAGGCTTCCTGCGAGGCGGAGGTCACCGATGCGGCCATCCGCGCCCACGAGTCCATCTGGCGGGCCGACCGTGAGTTTTCGGCCGCCCGGCTCCAGGCCGCGAAGCTGGCCTACGAGGAGGGCTTCAAGGCCTGGCGGGAGGTGTTCGACGGATCGAAGGTTCTCCGCGAGGACCAGCTGACCGCCGACGACATGGTGGAGGTGGTCGATCGCTACCGAAAGGTGCTCGAGCAGCTCGACGAGCCGTTTCCGTCGGCGTTCGTCCTTCAGGACCTGCTCGACCGTGCCGGCCCCCGGCAATAGGCGGCCGCCCCTGCGACTATCACGCCGTCCTCGAGACCAGCAGTTTGTCGATCCGGCGGCCGTCCATGTCGACGACCTCGATTCGCAGACCGCGCCACTCGAGCGTGTCGCCCGCCGCGGGGATCCGTTCGAGTTCCGCCAGCACGAGGCCCGACACGGTGGAATACTCCCGGGGCAGAGGCTCGACCTTGAGGTCGAGCCGCTTCACGAGGTCTTCGACGCCGGCTCCCCCGTCGATGAGCCATGAACCGTCCTCGCGCCTGACGAAACTCTCCACTTCCTCGCGGCGGTGTTCGTCGTGGATCTCGCCGACCAGCTCCTCCATCACGTCCTCGAGCGTGACCAGGCCCTCGGTGCCGCCATACTCGTCGAGCACGATGGCGAGTTGGTTCCGCTCCTTCTGGAAGAGTTCGAGCAGCCGATTGAGGGGCATGGTCTCGGGGACGAAAATCGGCCGGTGGAGCATCTTGCGGAGTTCGATCGGCCAGCCCATCCAGGTGGTGCGGAGCACGTCCTTGATCGAGACGTAGCCGATGATGTGGTCGAGCGACCCCTCGTACACGGGCAGTCGCGAGCACCCCGCCATCGCAATCGCCCCGAGTATCTCCGCCTGAGGCGTGTCGATGTCGAGCGCGTCGAGGTCGATGCGGGGCCGCATGATGTCGCGGACGTTCCGCTCGCCGAGCCTCAGGGCCTCGCTGGCGACCGATTGCTCAACCGCCTCGAGCAGCCCCTCGGCGCGCCCGGTCTCGAGCAGGTGCTCGATGTCGTCGACCGAGACGCTGGGCTCCGTCTGCTTGCCGGCACCGAGCAGGAAGAGCACCGCCGACGTCGCCAGGCTCATGCCCCACACAAGCGGCCGGGCCACCCAGGCGAAGAGCTGCATCGCGGGGGCGGCGAGTCTGGCGAACGACTCGGCTCTGCGGAGCGCCAGCCGCTTCGGCACGAGTTCGCCGAAGAGGAGGGTCACGAACGACAGGAGCATCACGAACACGGTCAGCGCGATCGGGCGGGCGATGATTGCGAGCGACGGCGGCCCCTTCTGGGCGATCCAGCTCGTGACATCGCTCACCAGCCGGTCGCCACCGTACGCCGCGGCGAGCGTGCCGACGAGCGTGATGCCGATCTGCACCGTGGGAAGAAAGCGATCGGGACTGGAGGCGAGTTCGAGGGCGGCACGGGCCCGCCGGTCCCCCTGCTCGGCCATGGCCCGCAGGCGTCCGCGACGGCTGGCGACGATCGCCATCTCGGCACCGGAAAAGAATCCGTTGGCGAGGATCAGCACGAGGACGATCAGGATTTCCGTGAGCATGTTCGGCCGGCAGGGGGCGTGGAGGGGCGGGTGCTTCGGCGGTCAGCGTGTGAGGGGCTCGTCACGATCGATCACCGCGAGGTTGTCGCGATGAACGACCTCCTCGTAGGGAATGGAGCCGAGCACCTCGGCGATCCGCTCCGTTCGCAGGCCGGCGATCCGGCGGAGCTCGTCGGCGTCGTAGTTGACGAGGCCCCGCGCGAAGACGCGGCCGTCCGCGGCGGCCAGGGCGACCACGTCGCCGGTCGCGAAGTCGCCCTCGAGGCCGCGGATCCCGGCGGCCAGGAGGCTGCGGCCCCCCGTCACCACCGCCTCGCGAGCGCCGGTATCGACGACCACCGTGCCCCGGGCGTCGGCCGACCAGCCGAGCCACCGCTTCCACGCCGGCATCGTTTCCGCCCGGCCGGTGAAGAGCGTGCCGACCGGTTCGCCACGGCAGATCCGCTCGAGCACGTCGTCGTCGCGGCCCGACGCGACGATGCAACTGCCGCCCGCCTCGGTCACCATGCGGGCGGCGGCGATCTTGCTGGCCATGCCCCCCTTCGAAAGACCACCGAGCCGGTCCTGGGCGAGGCCGGTGATCGTCGCGTCGATGCGGGGCACGTGCCGCAGGATGTTGGCGCCGGCCTCCGACGGGTGGCGGTCGAAGAGGCCTTCGACGTCGGAGAGCAGGACCAGCAGCGGGGCCCCGAGCAGCGTGGCCACGAGGGCGGCGAGCCGGTCGTTGTCGCCGAAGGACGTCCGCAACTCCTCGACGCTCACCGTGTCGTTCTCGTTGATCACCGGCACCGCGCCGAGGTCGAGCAGGGTGAGCAGCGTGTTGCGGATGTTCAGGTAGCGGGCCCGGTCCTGGAGGTCGTCGGCCACGAGCAGGACCTGCGCCACATGCCGGCCGCGGCCGCGGAGAACCCGCTCATAAGCCTCGATCAGGCAGCTCTGGCCGATCGCGGCCACGGCCTGAAGCTGGGCCAGCTCGGTCGGTCGGCGGGTCAGGCCGATGCGGCCCATGCCGGCGCCGACGGCCCCGGAGCTGACCAGCACGACCCGCCGGCCGTCCGCCGACACCGCGTCGATCTGCCGCCCGAGCGCTTCGATCCGGGACGTGTCGAGCAGGCCATCGGGGCCCGTGAGCACGCGCGTGCCCACCTTGACGACGACAAGCTCCGCGGCGGCGATGACCTGTTGACGGATCGGATCGAACATGGCGGCGGGGAGTGGGCGTCCGTTCGTGGGATCGGCGCGAAACGCCGTATCGTACCCTCGCGGCGGCGTGCGCGGCCACCCGGCGATGCCGGCCCCTTCCACGGCCTGCTATGCTTCTGCAGCGAGGACGAATCCCGGCCGCGATCGTATCCTCCGCCCCGGCGTCAGGGGGCGGCGCGGCAGCCCGCCGAGGCCAACCTGCGATGAGCGATCTGTATCACGAGTGCGGCCTGGCCGCGATCTACCACCTGGTGGGCGACGAGCCGAGTCCCCTCTGCCCGGTTCAAGGGCCGGAGGAGGTGTCACGGCTCGTGCCCCGGATGCTTCTCGACATCCAGAACCGCGGCCAACTCTCCGCCGGCATGACCGTCTGGAATCCCCAGCGCAGCCAGCTCCTCGCCACCTACAAGGAGGTGGGGAGCGTCAGCGAGGTGTTCCGGATGAGCCACCGGGGCAAGTACGAAAGCCTGATGGAGCAGCACACGGGACGGGCCGCCATCGGCCACGTGCGATACGCGACCTGCGGTGCCGAGGACCGGGGCTACGCCCAGCCGCTGGAACGGCCGCACATCCAGAAGCGGAAGTGGTTCGCCTTCGGCTTCAACGGCCAGCTCGCCAACTATCCCGAACTGCGGGCGGAGATCCTGGCCACCGACGACAGCCATCTCGCCCGCGACAACGACACCGAAGTGATCATGCACGCCATCGGCCAGGAGTTGTCGGGCAATGCCGATCCCGATCCGATCGAGATGCTCGCCGCAATCTCCGCCCGCTTCGACGGCGCCTGGAACATCGCCCTGCTCGACGCCTGCGGCAGGCTCGTGGTGGCCCGCGACCCGCGGGGCATCCGGCCGATGGAATATGCCCGGCTCGGGCCGCTGATCGCGGCGGCGAGCGAGAGCGTGGCCCTGCTGAACCTCGGCTTCCCGGCCGAGTCGATCCGTTCCCTCGAACCCGGCACGGCACTGATCGTCGACGGCACGAATGTGAGGGTGGAGCGGTTCGCCGAGACGCCCCGCAAGGCCCATTGCTTCTTCGAGTGGGTCTATTTCGCCAACGTCGCCAGCACGATGGATGAGCGCAGCGTCTACCTCTCGCGGAAGCGGCTCGGGGAGGAACTTGCGCGGCTCGAGACGGTGCCGATCGACTCCGACACCGTCGTGGTCCCAGTGCCCGACACGAGCAAGGCGGCCGCCGATGCACTGGCCTACCGGCTCTCGATCCCATGCGTCGAGGGGTTGATCCGCAACCGCTACACCGGCCGGACCTTCATCGACGCCGCCGCGAGCCGTCGCCAGAAGGCGGAGACGAAATACACGCCCCTCCGTGAGGTGCTCGAGGGCCGGCGGGTGATTCTCGTCGAGGATTCGATCGTCCGCAGCACCACGATGAAGGTGCTGATCGGCCGCATGCGGTCGCTCGGGCTCGCCCGGGAAATCCACGTCCGCGTGGCCTGCCCGCCGATCGTCGCCCCCTGCTTCTACGGTATCGACATGTCGACCATCGACGAGCTTTTCGCTCCCGAGTTCCTTCCCGACGGAAAACTCACCGAGGCGGCTCAGGGAGAAATGGCGGCCCGGCTGGGGGCCGATTCGCTCCGCTACCTGCCGATCGAGGCGGTGGCCCGATCGATCGGCTTTGACGAGGCCGATCTCTGCCAGGCCTGCCTCACGGGCAACTATCCGACACCGGCCGGTGAGCGGCTCTACACGATCGCCCTCAGGCAGACGTCCCGCGGAGGCGCGGGCCGGACCTCTGAAACAGCCCGGTAGGCTCACGCCGGCGGGATGACACGATCGCAGTCCGCGGGTCGGTCGTTGCGGTCGAGGGCGGCCCGCCAGACCGGCGCCCCGGCGATCCGGGTCCGGCGCTCGAAGTGGGTGCGGTAGTCAAGGTCGTGTTCCGGCGGCGGGGCCTCTTCGTCCCGCGGATCGGCGAACAGGCCGGTGGCTCTCGCGAAGGCCATCGACTCGTGGAAATATTCCTCCACGTCGGTCCAGACGTGCAGGATGGCCCCCGGCGGCAGCACACGGCCGGCGTGCCGAAGGAAGAGTTCCGAGAGCACCCGCCGCTTGCGATGGCGGGCCTTCCACCACGGATCGGGAAAGTAGACGTGGACGCCGCCCAGACAGGCGTCGGGGAGCATGCTGCGGACGAGGAAGGTCGCGTCGCCGTGGATGATCCGGGCGTTGGTCCGGCCCGCGGCCGCGAGCCTCCCCGCACAGAGGCGTGCGTAGCCCCCCGCGATCTCTGCGCCGAGAAAGTTGCGGTCGGGCGTCTGCGCCGACGCCGTGGTGAGGAACAGCCCCTTGCCGCTGCCAACTTCGAGTTCGACCGGCGCCTTGGAGGAAAACAAGGATCCAGGATCGAAGGGCGAGGGCAGCGACTCGAGCGCGAGCAGGTGCGCCGACAGGTCGAGCGATGGATCGGGTTTTCGTGGTGGGCGACGAGGCATCAGGAAACCGGGCCGATCACGTCGCGGTGGCCCGGCTGGCGGCGAGTTTTCCGGCCGACTCGAGCACGTCGATCGGCAGCGGCACCCCCTTGATGATCCCGTCCACGACGATGTTCTCGCGGACGAGCCCCTGGAAGCGGCAGACGATCATGGCCCTGGGACGGACGCGGATCCGTTCGACCGCGATCACGAGACGGTCCCCCGGCACCACGGGCTCACGGAATCGAACCTCCTCGAGGCCGCCGAATCCGACCACCTGGGCATCGAGAAGGTTGTATCGCTGGGAGTAGTAGCTGGAGAGTTGGGCCGCGGCCTCGCACATCATCACCCCAGGCATGAGCGGCACGCCCGGAAAATGGCCCCGAACCCAAAACTCGTCGGGTGTGAGGTCCTTGTAGCCGACACACAGTCCACGGGACAGATCCTCGTGCACGATCGCCGTGAGTTGCTCCATCTCGAACCGCTGCCGGTTCCAGCGACGAATTTCCTCGATATCGGCCACGACGCGGTCGAGATCGTATTCGCTGGGATGGATGATGTAATCGCGCGGAGCCACTGCGGAGGTTTCCTCAGGCTGCTGCGGGTTGGGGGATTTTCGGGGCGGGACGGACGAACGCGAAGACTACGTGCGGATGTGCTTCCGCTTTGCCTTGCGGGCCTTGCTGCTGGCGGGCCTGGCGCCGTGATTCGCCTTCTTGAGTTTGCGATGGGGCTTGGCCATGGTCGACTCCGGGGACAGGAACGGATTGCCAAAAAAGGCGGGGACGCAGGTTGTACCACGCGCCCCGTTCGGCTTCCACCGCCTGCCAGGGCTACCGCTCGGCAGCCGCCGAGGCGCGTTCCGCGGCGATCGCATCACGGAGGCTGGTCCGCACGATTTCCACGAAACTCGCCCCCAGAAACCCGAGCAGCCCGCCGATGACGGCCGACGAGACGCCGCCCAGGGCCGCGCCGGCGAGCGAACTCGACGTCAGCGAGGCCAGGGCCGTCGCTCCGGTGATACCGCCGCACGCCGCGCCGATCCCGGCCGACACGGGCACCAGCCTGCCGAGGCTCTCCCGTTGTTCGAGCCTGCCGGGCCGGAGCGGGGGGATCAGGGGAGGAGATTCACCGGGCCGCCGGACCCGCGACAGGTCCCGGTCGGCCGTTTCCCGCAGTCGCGTGCCGATCGCGTTGCCCGCGACATGCATCGCGACGCTCGCGATCAACACCGCCGCGGCAATCCATCCCGCCAGCCCGAGCCAGCCAATCGCCGCTCCGGCCACGCCGAGGACCACCGCCAACCAGGAATATGTGACCGGCCGCATGTGCTGACTCCACAAGGGAGTATAGGCGGGCCGAAACGCCGGCCTACCAGCCGGCGGCAACCGCCTCGGGGCGGTAGATCGGCAGCAGGCGGTAATAGACCTCGAGGGTCAGCACCGCCAGGGCCGTGTGGGCCACCCGGCCACCGGGCGCGGTTTCGGGGTCGGCGAAGAACCAGCTGCCGGTCTCGTGGCCGACCATCCCCTGGCGGGCGACCAACTGGTCTCGATTGCGGGAGTTCCATTTCGGCCAGGCGGGATGGTCACGCTGCAGGAGCGCCTGGGAGAGATAGAAGTTGAGGTAGACCGCATCCGGAGCGGGGCCCGCCTTGGCCAGCGCGGCGAGCCCTCGATCGATCGCCTGCTCCTCGGGCCAGGCGGTGTAGAGCCGGCAGAGCAGGCCGATCGCGGAGGTGCAGGGCCGGGACTGCGGCGACTGGTAGCCGTAGGCCTCGCCGCGGCGGACCTGCACCCGGTCGAGGAATCGGCAGACACCGTCGATCGTCGGCGAGGGTACCGGGATGCCCGCCAGTCCGGCGCTCTTCACGGCGGCGAGTTGCCAGGCCGTCACCGTCGTGTCGCCCGGTTGGCCGGGAAGGTAACGCCAGCCACCGCCGTGCATGTCTTGGGCGGTTTCGATGAAGCGCACGGCATCGCGGACGTAGCGAACGAGCGCCTGGTCCCGCGTCATCCCGAGCGCCTCGGCGAGGGCGAGGGTGGCCACCCCGTGACCGTACATCGTTCCCTCGCTGAGATCTCCCCCGCGGGGCGTCGGCTGCATGCGACTCATGAGGTAGTAGATGCCTCGTGTCACCGTCTCGCGATGAACGCCCTCGACGTGCGTGTGCCCGGCGCCGAGAAAGGGCAGCAGCGCAAGCCCGGTGGCCGCCGTCGTGCTCGAGACCGTGCCGGGATCACGGCACGCCCCGTCGCATTGGCAGCCGCTGAGATCAAATCGCCATGAGCCGTCGGTCGCCTGATGCCGCGCGAGCCAGGCGAGCCCGCGCTCGACCGCCGTCTCGCTGGCCGCGGAGCCCCCGTGGTTCACGAGGCCGAGGCCCCGTTCCGGTCCGCGACGCCCGGCGAATGCGCGGAGGAGATCGGCCTCGCTGGCAGCCGCTCCCCCGGGCGCATGCGATGCCGTCTGCGCCGGTGCCGAGGCGGTGGGCCGCGATGCGACGCGGATGGGGGCGGAGGCTTCGCCGGCCGGGGGACGGGCCGCTTGGAGGTCCTCGGTCACCGCCACCTCGGTCACCGCCACGAGGGGAGGTTCCGGTTGGATCGCCGTCGAATCCGGCGTCGGTAGCGGTGCGGCGACGGCGGCAGGGATCGCCGCAGCGGCGATATCGACGGCGGCCAGCTCGGCCGGTGCGCCCCCGGCGGACGAGCCTGGATCGACGTCAGGCTCGTCGTTCTGGACGATCAGGATCGGTCGCGGCCGGTCCCGCACCTCGGCAGGGATCATCGCCAGGGCCAGCACGATGAGCAGGGCAACGTGCCCGATCAGGCTTGCATACCCCGAGCGGACGCCGGGGTGGCCGAGAAGTCGCTCGATGAATGTCCGGCTTCCAGTGCCCTCCCGCATCACGGCTACTCCGCATTGCCGGAAACCACGCAGACCTTGCCGGTTGCGTGGACTGAGGCATCGCGAGAGCCCTCTGCGGCGCGCACCGCGATCCCCGCAGGGATCATCGGCCGTGGCCGGTGTCCCGCAGGACTATTCCTTGAACTCTTCGTCAACCGACTGATTGCGGTAGATCGGAAGGTGGCGGTAGTACACCTCGAGGATCATCGTCGCGAGCGATGTGCAGTAGAGGCGTCCGGCGGTTTCCGCCCCGTGGCCTCCCCCCTCGACCCCCTCGTGCCAGCTGCCCGTCTC
Organism: Planctomycetaceae bacterium; assembly: GCA_005773625.1. Classification (GTDB taxonomy): domain Bacteria; phylum Planctomycetota; class Planctomycetia; order Pirellulales; family UBA1268; genus QWPN01. Next base: position 12,308 of record SXHR01000181.1, read on the forward strand.
GTGGCCGCTGGTCGCCTGGGTCTTCAGCAGCAGCTCCTTCATTTTCTTGTTCCAGGCGATCCACATTTCGCCCTCCATGTGGTGCATCACCTGGGTGGCGTAGTAGTCGTAATAAAGGTCCTTGTTGGGGCCCAGCTTCGAGATGTGTTCACAGCCGCGCTGCAGGGCCGGATTGTCCTTCTTCCAGCCCAGATACATGCGGCAGAGCAGGCCGACGGCGGTCGTGCCGGCCCCCTTGCCGGGATTGGTGTAGCCGTAGAAGGCGCCGTCCTCCTCCTGCACGGCGTTGAGGAAGTCAACGGCCTTCTTGATCGTCAGCGGGTTGACTTTGAGGTAGGCCATGTTGCCGCTCTTGAGCGCCATGATCTGCCAGCCCACGGCCGAAGTGTCGCCGGGCTGCTTCGGTTCGTAACGCCAGCCACCCCCCGACGGATCCTGTGCGTCCGAGATGAAGTTGAGCGCGAGTTGGGTCGGTGTGGCGAGCCGGTTGTCCTGCGACATGGCGTAGCATTCCGAGAGGGCGATGCCCGTGAGCCCTTGGGAATACAGGCTCCCCCCCTTGCCATAGGCCTTGCCATTGCCGGCGACCGTCAACTGGGCGAGGAAGTTGATGCCCCGTTCGATCTGGGCCTTATACGGACCTTCGCGATGGGTGTAGCCGCGGCCCAAAAAAGGCAGCAAGGCGAGCGCCGTGGCGCCGCAGCGGTCAGGGTTGTTGCCCGATTTCTTGCAGTTGCAGCCGGCGCACTGTCCCAGTTCGAACGACCAGCCGCCGTCGGGCAGTTGGTGCTGTGCGATCCACTTGAGCGCCCGGTCGACGGCCCTCTCCGTGTCGTCACCGCCACCACCCGCACCCGCGAGTTTGCCCGCCTGGCCGCGGGATCCGAGGCCGCCTCCCTTGCCCCCGATGGCGCCCATCTGCGACATCATGTCGGCCTCGGGTGCCGTCTCTGTGCCGAAGTCGGTGAACTCGACGGCCAGCGGCGCGGCCTCGACATCCGTGGCCAACGTCGTGACCTCGACCGGTGTGACCTCGACCTCGGTCGTCACCGCGACGTCGGCCGTCGCATCGGAGGTCTCGACAGCTTCATTCTTGGGCAGGTCTTCCTCGGGTTCGTTGAAGTCTTCCTCGGACTCGGGTGCGTTCGACGTAATGATCCGCGGCACCTCCTTCTTCGGTGGCTCGGTGACGATCAACGCCATGGCGAGCAGGGCGACGACGTGCACGAGCATGCTGATGGCCCAGGGGGGCGCCTGCCGGACCGCCTCGCTGCCGAGCGTGCCATCGCCTTCTTCGTGTTCGGCTTCAGCCGCCGCTTGACCCGCGCCGCCCTGTTTCACCGAACCAGCCTTGGCGGGCTCCGGTCGTCGAGGGGGCGTCGCCTTGGCGGCAGGGGGGGATGCTGCCGAAGAGGCCGGGGCCGGCGGCGGGGCTGCCGGGGTTCGGGGGGTTTTCTTTTTGAGATCGGGATCAATCTGGCTCGACATGGAATGTTCCCGTCAGCAGGGGCTCGTGGTGACGCTCAAGCACGACCGCTCCGGCGATCGCTGCGATTCATGGAATCGCCCGGTTTTCAACCATGGAAAGGGACCTTCGACCGTCGTCAAATATACCAATGGACGCGGGAGCGGGGGACCAGCGGCGGCATTTCCCGGCCGCACTCCCGGAGGCCTCCGCCGCCCCGCCAGGAACAGGTTCGGCCGGTGCCTGGTGGAGTATTCCCGGGTCTTTCAGGGTTGGCCGCGGCGGGGAATGGCACGGATTGGCCCTGCGCGGGCACCCCGCTGGCCTTCGTGAGTCTGGCCGGGTAAGTTTTCGGATCTTCCGCGGCCCCCTGTGGCAGCCGTGGCACACACGTCAGCCGGTCACCGGCAGATCAGACGACTCTGGAAGGACTGCGGCCACCGCAGACGATACGACCATGGCGAAGGGCAAGAAGAAGCTCGAGATCATCCACCTCGTGTGCGAGGAGACGGGCGACCAGAACTACACGCTGCGCCGCAAGAGCGGCGGCGAGAAACTGAAGATCAAAAAGTATTCGCCGCGGCTGCGGAAGCACACGCTTCACAACGAGAAGAAGAAATAGCCTAAGCGCCCCGGGATTCAGCCTGCCGACTCCAGCGCGGCGGCGATGGATTCAGGACCGGTCACCTCGACGACCTGGTCGGGAGAGTGTCGCAGGCGGGCCTCGTGCCGCGTGCCTGCCGTCACGATCGCCAGCCGGCATTCGGCCGGCCGGGTGAAGGTGGTGCCGCCGGGACTTACGATCAAGTCGATCTCGCACGGCGCGCCCGGGGCCACGACGACCGCCCCCGCCAGATGCGCCGCGACCGCGCGGCCCAGCGGCGTGGCCCGAATGTCGGCGGGCAGCCCCCACGTGATCGCCGCCGCAGGCCGCGGGACGAGACCATGCCGACACGCCGTCAGCCGGCCGCGACGCTCGAAGTACGGCACATTGGGGCCGTCTCGCCAGCGTGGTGTGGCCGTGGGATCGGCCGCGTGCCAGACGTGCAGCGAGCAGGTGCGATCGAGAATCGATTCCAGGCGGATGCCGGACGCCCGCAGTCGCAGTCCCAGGTCGTCGTCTTCCTGACCCCAGCCCACGAACCGCTCGTCGAAGCCGTTGACGGCATGGAAGTCGTCCCGCCAGACGCCGAAATCACCGCCGGCCAGCCGGGGCTTTGTGGGATGTCGGATGGCGGCGTGCCACCACGCCTTGCGGCGGCGTGCGGTGAGCATCCGCCGCTCACGAGGCGGGATCAGCGACGGGAGGTTCGTGATCGCGAGATTTTCCGGCACCAGCACGCGGCTCACCTCCTCGGGCAGCCGCGCGCAGAATCCGAGCAGGGCCGTGCCCCGTCGCCGGCGGGCGAGATGGGCCGCCACGTGGTGCCGGGGGATCATGCAGTCGCCGTCGAGGAAGAGCAAATACTCGCCGCGGGCCAGTCGGGCCGCCGCGTTGCGGACACGGGCCAGCCGGAAGCCTTCGTGCGGCTGGCTGGTGAACCGCACGGGAATGCCCGACGTCGCCGCGAACTCGTGGACGACACGGTGCGTGCCGTCCGCCGAGCCATCATCGGAGACGATCACCTCCAGGCCCTCGCCCGCCCCTCGCTGCAGCGCGATCGACTCCAGCACCAGCGCGAGATGCCGTGGTTTACGGAAGGTGTTGACGAGGATGGAGACGTCGGTGGAATCAGTCACGGCACCGGCCCGTGTGCGGAGGTCGCCCGGACGGCGGAGGCGATCACGGCGGCCACATCGTCGCCCCCCGCGAGGGCCTGCATCGCGATTTCGACGGCGACCAGCGGCACACCTCCGAGATCCTGGCGGCGAACCTTCACCAGATCCTTGAGCGTGGTGACGACGAAGGCCACGCCGGCGGTCGCGGCTCGATCACCCAGCCCACGCCGATCGTGATCGTTGTAGGCATGATGATCGGGAAAACCGACGAACTCGACGACGTCGGTGCCGAGCGACTGGAGCGTGGCACGAAAAGCGGCCGGATTGCCGATTCCCGAGAAGGCCAGCACCCGCGCGGCCCGCAGCAGGTCGAGCGGCCGGGTCGTCCCCGCGGCCGATCGGAGGGCGACCGGCCGATGCTCCGCCTCCATCCATGCCGGTGGCAGGCGGCCGTGGCAGGCGGTCGCGAAGACCGTGCGGATCTCGGCACGCCGGGCCGCCGTGACGGCCGTGGACCGGGTGAGCACGACCGCCCGCGCCCGGGCCAGGCCGCCGAGGGGCTCGCGGAGCATGCCCCGCGGAAACAGGTGGCCGCAGCCAAACGGATCGGTGGCATCGATCGCGACGATGTCGATGTCGCGGTGCAGCCGACGGTGTTGGAAGCCGTCATCCAACACGATCGCGTCGGCGCCGGCCGCGGCGGCCGCCCGGGCTCCCGCAAGGCGATCACGGTCGGCCACATGAGGCACGTCGGGGAGCACGACGCCGAGCTCGGCCGCCTCGTCGCTCTGCTCGCCCGGCCGGGCCGCGTAACCGCGGCTCACGATCGTCGGCTTCAGGCCGCGATCGACGAGCAGCCGGGCGACCCACGCCACCAGCGGTGTCTTGCCGGTGCCGCCGAGCGTCAGGTTGCCGACGGAGATCACCGGCACGCCCGCCGCACCGCAGCGGAGAAGCCCCGCGTCGAACGCCGCGTTGCGTGCGGTCACGGCGGCGGCATAGGGCAGGCTGGCCGCGGCCAAGAGGATCCGTGCCGCGGCCGGGCCCGGTCCTGCGGCAGAGCCGTCGACGAGCTGCTTGAAGGTTTCCGCGTTGGGCAGCAGAGCCATCCCGATTTTCCTGCGTGGCCGCCGCGGGCGTGTGGTCGCCCGCGGGGTCGGCATCATCGTCGCGGAGCCTTCCACACCGTGCCAAGTCCGCCGCGTTTTTCCGAGATGTCGGGCGTCCGGGGCCGATATAATCGACGGTCGAGCCGGTGCGGCGTTTCGGCAGCCTCCAATCCCCCGCTGCCGCCGCAGGAGGAAACCCCATGGCGACGGTCTCCCAGCGTTCGACGGATCCGCTCGCCGTGGCGGGATGGTCGGAAGGCGTCGATCCCGAGTCGAAATCGGATCGGTATCTCTCCAAGCGGCTTGCCGCCGCCGGGTCCGACTACAAGGGCGTCGCCATCACGACGTTCCTGCTGGCGGCCGGCGTCGGAGTGCTGCTCTGGCTCGCCTGCGGAATTCTCGTCGAGCATTGGGGGGTGCCGGGCGGCTTGCCCGCGTGGGCCCGCTGGGCATGGTTGGCGGCGGGCCTGCTGGTGTTTGTCATGGCCGTCGGTCGCTGGATCGTGCCGCTCGTCCGCTACCGTGTGAATCTCGTCTATGCCGCCCGGATCCTCGAACGCGAGCATCCCGAACTCCACAACGACGTCGTCAATGCAGTCCTCGCGCGGGCGCATGCCGACGACACCACGTCGTTGGTCGTGAAGTCGCTGCGGCGGCGGGCGGCGCGGCAGCTGTCGTCGGTGTCGGCGGACGGAGTGATCGACCGCACGCCGGCCCTGCGGTTGGCCTACCTGCTGGCGGGGCTTCTGGCCCTGGCGTGCATCTATGAAGCGCTCGCGCCGAAAAGTTTCGTGGTTTCGGCGGCGCGACTGGTGGCGCCGTGGCTGGGAATCGCACCGCCGTCACGGGTGAGGATCGCTCCGCCGGAACTTGCCTGGCGGATGCCCGGCGAGCCCGCGCCTGCCGACCTTTCCGCACGGAAGCTGCCCGTGCAGGGGGGCGCGGTGACGCTCATTCGTGGCCGGCAACTCGTCGTCGCCTGCGACGTGCGGGGGCTCGCCGCGGAAGAACGCCCCATGCTCGTCGTGACACCCGTGAGGGACGACGGTTCCGCGGAACCGGCGACGGCCGCATGGCGGATGCCGATGGCCTCCGGCGGAGTCAACGGCGTGCATTCCGTGCTGCTGCCCGACGCTTCGCGCGGACTCGATCGCCCGCTCGAGCTCGTGATTTCAGCCGGAGATGCCCGCAGCCCGCGGATCCGCGTGGTGGTCGTCGATGCGCCGGCGCTGCTCGTGCGCGAGGTGCGGTATGACTACCCCGAGTACACGGGTCAGGCCGATGAGACCGTCGAGTGGCAGGGCGACCTTCGGGCCGTCGAAGGCACCAAGGTGACGATCGTCGCGGAGTGCAATCATCCGCTGGAGAGCGCGTGGATCGATCTCGGCTGTGAGGGCAAACGGAAGGTGCCGCTCGCGGTGGGCCAGCAGGATCTCGCCCGCGTGCGCGGCTCGTTCACGCTCAATCTCGATGCCGACCGCTCGGCCGCCGAATACCCCTGCTATCGGCTGATGTTCCAGCAGAAGTCCGCGGTATCGGCGGGCCGCGAGCCCGTGACGGCGGAAAAGATGGAGTATCGGATCGACGTGGAGCCTGATCTGGCGCCCGAGGTCTCGATCGAGGAACCTGCCGAGAAGGTGGTCCGCGTGCCGCCCTCGGCGCCGGTGACGATCCGCGTCCGCGGCGAAGACCCCGACTTCGGTCTCGCGAGCGTCACTGTCGAGACCCGAATCGCAAAGGGTGGCGAGAAGCCCGGCGAGGAACTGCTCGTGGGCCGTCGGCGGAAGGTCTTTCGCGGGGCGGCGACGCTCATCCCCGAGCGACTCGGAGCGGGCGAGGGAGCGGTGCTCGAGTATCGGGCGGTGGTCAAGGACACGCGGCCGGAGACGCCCAACATCGCGGTGACGGAGTGGCGTGCGCTCAAGATCGATGCCTCGGCGCCGCCGCAGGAGCCGCCACCGGCGGCGGGCGAACGGGAACCACAACCGGACGGCGAGCAGGGGCAGCCCGAAGAGTCGGAGGCGGGGGGCATGCCTCCCGAAGATGGCGGCGATGGCGAGTCGGACGCCGGCGGCGCCGGCGACGATACCGCCGAAGGGAAGCGGGGAGACCAGGCCGGTGAGCGGCAGGGAGAATCTCAGGGCGCGGGCTCCGACGCGGGTGAACAGGGCTCGGGCAAGGATGGTTCGCAGCAGGGCGATCCGTCGGGCGACCAGAAATCGGGCGACCAGAAATCGGGCGATAAGCAGCAGGGCGACGCAGGCGGCAACGGTGGCGGGAAGAAGGATGCCGGGGGTGGGCAATCCCAGCCGCAGGAAGGAAGCCAGCAACAGGGCGGCAAGGACGGCGAAAGCGGCCGCAAAGACGAGCAGCAGTCGAAGTCGCAGCGGCAGCAGGATCCCAAACAGGGAGGGAAGCAGGGCGATCCCCAGGAAGGGAAGGAGCAGGGGGGCGGCGACGGCGGCAAGACGCAGGACGGAGCGGAGGGGAAGTCGGGCGACCAGCAGGGGCCGCGGCAGCAAACGGGAGGTCGTGACGGCGACGGCAGCGAGCCGCAGGGGCAGGGGGGCGGTCAGCAGCCGCAAGGCGGCCGCGCGGGAGAACAGAAAAATGGCGGCGAGGGCGGGGAGCAAAAGCCATCCGGCGCGGGTCAGCAGGCGGGCGAACGCGACGGTCAGTCGCAGCCCGGCGGGCAACAAAGCGGAGATCAACAGAAAGGCGGCCAGCAGCCGGGCCAGAAGGGGGGCGACTCGAAGCAACCCGGGAAGAATGGTGGTCAGGGCAAGCCTTCGCCGAAAGACACGGTCGCTGCCGACGGCACTGATGATGGCGAGGCGATGGAGCGGATACTTCAGCATCGGCAACAGTCGAAGCCGGGGCAGGGTGAGGGGCAGTCCAGCGAGCAGGGCAAGAGCGAGCAGGGCGAGAGCGGCAAGGGGGAGAGCGGCAAGGGTGAGAGCGGCAAGGGTGAGAGCGGCAAGGGTGAAAGCGGCAAGGGTGAAAGCGGCAAGGGTGAGAGCGGCAAGGGCGAGAACGGGCAGGGTGAGAGCGGGAAGGGCGAGAGCGGGAAGGGCGAGAGCGGGAAGGGCGAGAGCGGGAAGGGCGAGAGCGGGAAGGGCGAGAGCGGGAAGGGCGAGAG
>SXHR01000182.1:0-7061 GCA_005773625.1 Planctomycetaceae bacterium
ACGGACACGTCCCGGACCGTCGTTTCACGGCCCCCGACAAGAATAGCAAATGCGGAATCACAAATGCTGGCGGACGACAGGACCGGCCCAGCCGAACCACGGCGACGCGCAGGAAACGCCTCAGGCGATGATTTCCCGGATCGGACCCACGTGCTCCACGCCCACGAGCTTCTGGTCGAGGCCGCCGAAAAAGTATGACAGACGGTTGGGGTCGAGACCGAGCTGCTGGAGCACGGTCGCATGCAGGCTCTTGACGTGAAAGCCGGTGCGGCCGTCATGGATCGGGGCGATCGCCGCGGCACCGAGCTCGTCGGTCTCGCCGACACTCACCCCGCCCTTGATGCCACCACCCGCCATCCACATCGTGAACCCGTAGGAGTTGTGGTCGCGGCCGGTGCCCTCGGCATATTCCGCCGTCGGCTGCCGGCCAAACTCACCCCCCCAGATCACGAGCGTCGAATCGAGCAGGCCCGAACGCTTGAGGTCGGTGAGCAACGCCGCGATCGGCTGGTCGGTGTTGCCGGCGTGGAAGTCGTGATTCTTCTTCAGGTCGCCGTGGGCGTCCCAGTTGTCGTCGTTGTGGGCACCGCCGGAGTAGAGCTGGATGAACCGCACACCCCGCTCCACCAGCCGGCGGGCGAGCAGGCACCGCCGGCCGAAATCGGCCGTGCGCGGGTTGTCGAGGCCGAAGAGCCTCTTCGTCTCCTCGCTCTCGCTCGCGAGATCGACCGCTTCCGGGGCATGCTCCTGCATCTTCCAGGCGAGCTCGTAGGAGGCGATCCGTGCGGCGAGTTCGGTGTTGTCGCCCCGCGGGAGCATGTGGGCCGTGTTCGCGTCGCGGAGCGCGTCGAGCAGCGCCCGCTGGGCCTCCAGCGGCATGTCGTCGGGCGGGGCAAGGTCGAGGATCGGCGCGCCCTTCGATCGCAGGAGCGTGCCCTGGTAGGTGGCAGGCATGTAGCCGCTCGACCAGTTCTTCGCCCCCGAAATCGGGCCGCCGGTCGGATCGAGCATCACCACGAAGCCGGGCAGATTCTCGTTCACGCTCCCGAGCCCGTAGTTGACCCACGACCCGAGACAGGGGGCCCCGCTCTGGATCTTGCCCGAGTTCATCTGCAGCATCGCGGAACCGTGGATCGGCGAATCGGCCGTCATCGAATGGATGAAGGCGATGTCATCGACATGCCGGGCGATGTGCGGAAAGAGATCGCTGACCCACTTGCCCGACTGGCCGTATTGCTTGAAGTTCCACTTGGGCCCCACGACCCGCCCCTGGTTCTTCTCCCCGCCACGGCCCTTCGTCTTCACCTCGATCGTCTTGCCGTCGAGATCGTAGAGCTTCGGCTTGTAGTCGAACGTGTCCACATGGCTCGGGCCGCCATACATGAACAGGAAGATCACGCTCTTCGCCTTGGGGGCGAAGTGGGGCGGCCGGGCGGCGAGCGGATTGACGAACGGCACGCCGGTGGCCGTCGCGGTCTGCCCCGCGAGGAACCCGTGGTCGAGAAGGCCGGAGAGCGCGAGGCCCGTGAACGACGCCCCCGCCTCCCAGAAAAACTCGCGGCGGGTCCGCCGGCAGAACGGGCCCTGCGTCATGATCCCGGGCGTCGGCATGAGGGGCCTCCATCTCGATCCTAGGGCGCGGTCAATCCAGATAGCTGAACTCGTTGAGGTTCAGCACCATCAGGCAGTAGAGCTCGATGGCCCGGCCGGGGCTGATTCCGGCGGTGCCCTCGAGCCGGTCGATCACCCCGACCCCGGCGGCCACCTCCTCGGCGGCGACGGGCCGCACCAACGCGATCTCCAGGGCCCGCCGGACGATCGCGGCCGTGTCGTCGGCGGAGGGTTGGCCGTTGGCGACCAACGCCTCGCGTTGCACCCTCTCGGCGAACACCCGCGCCTGCTTCTGCAGGAACGAGCCGTTCATCAGCCCCAGCGCCTGCGTCGGCTGCGTGGTCACGAACCGCACCGGGCAGGGCGTGTCGGTGTCGGCCACGTCGAAGTCGGCGAGGATCGGCGTGATCAGCGACCGCTTCACGTGCGCATAGAGACTCCGCCGGGCCTGCGCCTCCGGGGGCGACGTGCCCCAGCCCTGCCCCGGCACCGATTGGCCCGCCATCACCTCCGGCGGGATCTCCGGGAAGACGCCCGGCCCGAACATCTCGGAATTGAACGCGCCGCTGGCCACGTGGATCGAATCGCGGAGTTCCTCCGCCGTGAGCCGCCGCATGTCGAACCGCCACAGGGCGTCGTTGAGCGGATCCTTCGCCAACGCCGCCGGATCGGCGGCCGAGGAGGCCCGGTAGGCCTGCGACATGAGAATCACCTTGTGGATCGGCTTGAGCCGCCAGCCGCCGGCGATCAGCTCGGCGGCGAGCCAGTCGAGCAGCTCCGGATGCGTCGGCGGATCCCCCGCGAAGCCGAAGTTGCTCGAACTCCGGACGATGCCGCGGCCGAAATGATGCTGCCAGATCCGATTGGCCATCACCCGGGCCGTGAGCGGGTTGTCGGGGGAGACGAGCCATTTCGCCAGGGCCGTGCGGCGACCGGTGGACTGCCCGCCCGGAGGCGGAACGATCCGCGCAGGCGTGCCCTTGAGCACACCGGGAAACCCCGGCTCGACCCTGTCTTCCGGCCGCGTGGCCGCGTGCGGATTGCCCCGCTGGAAGACGAACGTGTCGGGGGCGACCGCGCCGTGCTCCGTGACGACGAGCGCCTGTTCGACGGGCACCCGCTCCTTCTTCAGGGTCTCGAGCAGGGCGAGCTTGGCCTGGTAGTCCTGGAAGCCCTCGCGGCCGAGCACCCGCTCGCCATCGACCTTGATCGCCTCGGCCAGGCTCGGCTCACGCCGGGCGCCGTTGCGCGACAGCGGCCGCTTCGCGAAGCCCGGCCCCGACCACTCCAGGGTGAGCCCCTTGCCGTGCAGCCATTGGAAATAGTCGAGTCGGATCGGCACCCTTCCGGCGTCGAGCCTGACCGTCGCCGTCCGCGGACTGCCCTCGCCGTGGATGCCGTCGTAGTCGATGACGGTGCCGCCGCCGATCGCCAGCCGCACGCCGTCGTCGGCGTCGAGCACGAAGGTGTAGTCGCCCGCGGCCGGCACCTTGAGGAAGCCCGTGAAGACATACCCGAAGGAGTCGGGCCGCAGCGACGGGGCGACGGTGATGTCGAAGAAGTTGGTCGGGGCGTCACCCACGTCCTCGGGTTTCAGCTCGTCGAACACCGGCAGGCTCGTCCAGGTGTCGCGGTAGAAACGAAACTGGAGATCGTCGAGGTCGCCCCCGCCGGCGGCGCCGTCCAGCGCGGCATGCCGCTCGCGAAACCGGGTCTCGACGTCGGTGATGGCCAGCTGGGCCGCGTCGCGACGCCGCTTCAGATCGGCCTGCCGCTCGTCGTGGGCCCGCCGGTCGGCGGCGCTGGCGAAGATCGGCCGTTCGATGGCCGGGCCGTTGTTGGCCATCGGGGTCACATTGCTGAAAAACGCCAGGAGCGCGTAGTAGTCCTTCTGCGGCAGCGGATCGATCTTGTGGTCGTGGCAGCGGCTGCAGTTGATCGTGAGCCCGAGAAACGTCTGGCCGGTCGTGGCGACGAGGTCGTCGAGCCAGTCATACCGCCCCTGCAGCCTGTCGGCCGGTTCGTCGTCCCAGAGCCCCAGGCGGTAATAGCCCGTGGCCACCAGCGCGTCGGCGGACGGATCGGGGAGTTCGTCGCCGGCGATCTGCTCCGTCACGAACTCGTCGTAGGGCTTGTCGTCGTTGAACGAACGCACGACGTAGTCGCGATACCGCCACGAGTGCGGCTTGGCGCCATCCCGCTCGAACGAGTTGGTGTCGGCATAGCGGACCAGATCGAGCCAGTGCCGACCCCACTGCTCGCCGTAATGCGGGGAGGCGAGCAGCCGATCGACGACCTTCTCCCAGGCCTGCGGCGAGTCGTCCGCGAGAAAATCACGCAGCTCCTCGCCGGTTGGCGGCAGGCCGGTGAGGGAGTAGGTCACGCGGCGGAGCAGTGCGACCTTCCCGGCGGACGGGGGCACGGGCAGGCCGCGGCGGCCGAGATCGTGGCGGATGAAGGCATCGATCGGGGCGGCGGCCGGATCGACCTCCGGGACAGGGGGCCGCTCGAGCGGCCGAAAGGCCCAGTGCTCCTTCCACGCAGCCCCCTCCTCGATCCACCGCCGCATGAGATCGACCTGGGCGGGGGTGAGCCGCGGGCCCTCGGGGGGCATCCGCAGGTCGGGATCGGTGGCCGTGATCCGCTCGAGGATCACGCTTTCGGAGGGCTTCCCCGGCACGATCGCCCGCGCGAGGCTGTCGAGTTCGCCGGTGGCGCCGGCCCGGTCATCGAGCCGCAGTCCGCCTTCCTGGGTGTCGGGCCCGTGGCAGGCGACGCAGCGCCGGGCGATCAGCGGCTGGATGTCGCGGGCGAAGTCGACCGGCTCGGCCGCGGCCGCGGTGATCCACGCGAGCGCGGCTGCCACCGCGCACCACGGGCAGGCCGCTCGACGGATCGGACTCACAAACCGCATGGGCTGCATGGGCTCACTCGTGGGCAGGCCGACACGGAGATTCTAAGCGTGCTTTACAAAGTGTCAACCAAGCGTTAGTGTCGAACCTCCCGGCCCAGCCGCGGTTCCATGACGAAGCACACCAATCGCATCGAGTCCACGCTCCTCCGCCGGATCAACGAGCGGCGGCTGCTGGAGGTGATCCAGCAGCAGGGGCCTTCGTCGCGGGCGATGCTCGCCCGCACCTCGGGGCTCACGGCCCCCACGGTGTCGAAGGCGGTCGATGTGCTGCTCGCCCGCGGGCTGCTCGAAGAGCTCGACCCGGTCGATCAGCCCCTCGGCCGCCCCGGCCGGCTCGTCCGCATGGCGGCGGAATCGGCGGCGGTGCTCGGCGTCGTCTTCGACTCCTCGACCTGCTGTGTCGTGGCGGCCGGCCTCGACGGCATGGTCACCGAACAACAGACCCGCCGCGTGGCCACGCCCGAAACCTACGCCGACGTCATCGACCTCGTCGAGCAGGAGTGCCGCGGGCTTTTGGCCGCCGTCAGCGGCACCGTCCACGGGATCGGTATCAGCGTGCCCGGCCTCGTCAACGAGCGGCTCCGGGAGATCGTCTTTTCGCCCAACCTTCACCTGCTCGACAGGCAGAATCCGGCCCGTGACCTCGAAGACCGGCTGGGCGTGCCGTGCGTGCTCGTGCAGGAATCCGACGCCCTGTGCCTCTCGGAACGGATGTATGGCGGCGCCCGTGGGCTGGATCACTTCGCCGTGCTCGACGCGACGACCGGCCTCGGCCTCGCCGCGATGAGCGGCGGGGAACTGCTCACGGGGCACAGCGGCATGGCGGGCGAGGTCGGGCACATCACCGTCGCCCCCGACGGCCTGCGGTGCGGCTGCGGCAACCGCGGCTGCCTCGAAACCCTCGCGACCGACAGGGCGCTCGTGCGGCTCCTGGCCGACAGGCTCGGCCGGCCGCTCGACATGCCCGCCGCCGCCGCGCTGCTCGAGGAGCGCGCCGCCGACTTCCAGCACGAAATCCAGACGGGCGCCGAGCACCTCGCCATCGCGATCGCCTCGGTGATCAATATCTTCAACCCCACCGCCCTCTTCGTGCACGGCACGCTGCTGGCGGGAAACAAGGAGCGGTTTGCCCGGGTCTTGGAACGGGTGGAGCAGCGGGCGCTCAAGGCATCCCTCTCCGACTGCACGATCGTGGCGGCCCGGTCGAGCAAGCGGCAGGGCGCCATCGCCGGCATCATCCACCACCTCACGAACACCTGGGCACCCTCGATTCGCTGAGCACACCGCCCCCGCCAGCACACCGCCCCCGCGGCCACCTCCGGAAAACCCACCCATGCATCAATCAGCCCAGCAACCACCCTTCTCGCTCGCCGGCCGCGTGGCCGTCGTCACCGGCTCCTCGACCGGCCTCGGCAAGGCCACGGCCCTCTGCCTCGGCCGCAGCGGGGCGAAGGTGGCGATCAACTACGCCCATGCGAAACCCCGGGCCGACGAGACCCTCGCGGAGCTGCGGGCCGCCGGGATCGAGGCCGACCTGTTCCAGGCCGACGTCACGTGCGAGAGGGGGATCGATGACCTGATCTCGGGCGTCGAGCGGTCGCTCGGCCCCGTGGACATCGTCGTGGTCAACGCCACGCCCGCGCAGCCCCTCAAGCCGATCGAGGAATACGACTGGGATTTCCACCGGCAGATGCTCGACTTCTTCGTGAAGAGCCCGTATCTGCTGGCCCGCCGGGTGCTGCCCGGCATGAAGCAACGCCGCCATGGCCGGATCATCAACATCACCAGCGAGGTCTTCCACCTCGGCGTGCCCTCGTTTTCCGCCTACGTCGCCGCCAAGGGGGGCCAGACCGGCTGGTCGCGGAGCATGTGCCACGAACTCGCGCCGTACGGGATCACCGTCAACATGATCGCCCCCGGCTGGATTCCGGTGGAGCGGCACGAGCACGACGCCCAGGCCGACAAGGACGCCTACCTCGCCACCATCCCGATGGGCCGCTGGGGAAGGCCCGAAGAGGTCGGCTCGGCCGCCGTCTATCTCGCCAGCCAGGAGGCCTCGTTCGTGACCGGCCAGACGATCGCGGTCAACGGCGGAAGGACCTGCTGGTAGCGTGCCGCCGCCCCCCGGCACGGGCGCTTTGACTCAATTCGCCCGGTTTCCTACAGTCTCGTCTTTCCCGCACACCCCGTAGGATTCAAGCACATGGGCGGCATCAGCAACCGGATGAAGGAAGTGAAGCGGCGTCGTCATCGTCGCCAGAAGCTCGTCAAGTTCCAGGCGAAGCTCAAGAAGGCCACCACCAGCGAGAAGCTCGTCATCGCCGACAAGCTCCGCAAGATGACCGCAGGCTGCGACGGGCTCATCGCCCGCATGGGTCTCGAAGACCGCAAGCGCAGCTGACCCGGCGTCACGGCACCAGTTCGAAGACGAATCCGTCCTGCACGAAATCGACTTTGACGGTGCTGCCCTCGGGAAACTTCCCGGCCAGCAGCTCGCGGGCGAGCTCGTTCTGCAGCTGCTGCTGGATCACCCGCT
>SXHR01000183.1:0-13471 GCA_005773625.1 Planctomycetaceae bacterium
CCTGGCGGTGCACTTTCGCTACAACGTGATGCGGTGGCACTCCAACTCGCATGGCTTCGGCTTCCAGGCCGACCTGATCACCCGGTTGCTGGACCTCAAGGCGACCTATATCGAGATCCCGGTCTATCCCAACGAGCGGGCTGCCGGAGCCACCAAGGCGTTCAAGTTCCGCAACATCTGCTCGGTCGGCCACACGCTCTTGGAGATCTGGCTGCGGCGGCTCGGCAAGCTCGTCTATCCGGCCGCGGCCCGCCGGCCGCTCGCCGGCCTGAGGGTCTATCGTGCTGGCGACCTCGGTCCGGTGATGGCCAAGACGATCACCGAGACGGGATCGCCCGATCCCGAGTCCGCTTCTTGATGCCGGGTCTCCCGCAGGCCGCCATGCCATGCCCACCACGGATTTTCTCGTCGTCGGCGGCGGCATCATCGGGATCTCGATCGCCCGCGAGCTGCGGCGCCGGCATGCCGATCTGACGGTGACGGTGCTGGAAAAGGAGCCCGCCTGCGGCCAGCACGCCAGCGGCCGCAACTCCGGCGTGCTCCACGCGGGCTTCTACTACACGGCCGATTCACTCAAGGCCCGGTTCACCCGCGACGGCAACCGGGCTCTCACCGCCTATTGCGAGGAGCGGGGGCTCCCGCTCAACCGCTGCGGGAAGCTGGTGGTGGCCCGCACCGCCGCCGATCATCCGCAGATGGACGAACTGTTGCGGCGGGGGGCCGCCAACGGCGTGGAACTCGAGAGCATCACCGAGCAGGAGGCCGGGCGGATCGAGCCGCGGGTGAAGACCTGCGAGCGGGCGATCTGGTCGCCGCGGACCTCGACCGCCGATCCCGGCGCGGTGCTCGACGCGATGCGGCAGGATGCCGAGCGGGAGGGGATCGTTTTCGCGCTGGCCGACGGCTTCCGCCGCCGCCGGCAGGACGAGGTCGTGACCGCGCGGCAGGCATGGCGGGCCGGCTACGTCGTCAATGCGGCGGGCCTCTACGCCGATCGCATCGCCCGGCAGTACGGCTTCTCGGAGCGGTATCGGATCCTGCCCTTCAAGGGTCTTTATCTCTACGGCGACGAGCCCGAGGGGGCCTTTCGCACGAACATCTATCCGGTGCCCGACCTCCGCAATCCGTTTCTCGGCGTGCACTTCACCGTGACCGTGGACGGGCACGCCAAGATCGGCCCCACCGCCATCCCGGCCTTCTGGCGGGAGCAGTATGCGGGGCTGGCCGGGTTCAGCCCGCGGGAACTCGTCGAGATCGCCGCCCTCCAGTGCGGCCTCCTCTTCTCGGCCGGCTTCGAGTTTCGCCGGCTGGCCATGGAGGAACTGCAAAAGTACGACCGCCGCCACCTCGTGTCGCTCGCGGGGCGGCTGGCGAGCGACGTGCGGCCGGAGCACTGGCGCCGCTGGGGCAGGGCGGGCATCCGCGCGCAGCTGCTCGACATCCGCACGCGGAAGCTCGAGATGGATTTCGTGATCGAGGGGGACGACCGCTCGATGCACGTGCTTAACGCCGTGTCGCCCGGCTGGACCTGCTCGATCCCGTTCGCCGCGTACGTGGCCGACGCGATCGACGCGCGGCATCAGCCGCCGGGATCGTCGGCCCAGGCGAGCAGGCTTGCATAGCCGCGGACGCCGAGGGCGAGGCGGCGCTCCTCCCACTCTTTCCGCGGCGTGGTGGCCATGACGGCCGCCACGTTCACGCCCGCCGCCAGTCCGGCCTCCCAGTCGCTCGGACGGTCGCCGATCATCCAGGCGGCGTCCCGCGTCAGCCCGTGCTCCAGGAGCATCTCCTCGATGAACCGCGGCGACGGTTTGCGATAGCGGGCCGGCTCGTCGGGCCGCTCCGGCGCGACGCAGATCCTCGTGAAGGGATCCGGCCCGAGATCAAGCAGGTCGATCATCCGCCGGTTCACGGCCTCGACGTCGGCCAGCGTGAAGTAGCCCCGGTTCACGCCCGACTGGTTCGTGAGGATGAAGAGTTTGGTTCCCGCCGAGAGCAGCCGGCGGAGCGCTTCCCGGGTGCCCGGGATGAGCGCCACCTGATCGACCGCGCCGACGAAATGACGATCCTCGATGAGCGTGCCATCCCGGTCGAGAAACAGGGCCTGGACGCTGGTGGGCACGGCGACTTCCTGAAACGGGGCTGCGGTCGAAAACTGAACCGCTCCGGGTATGATACCGACCGCGCCGGCACCGCCCTGGAGTCCGGCCGGCAGCCTTTTATGCGGGGAAAACGTCCATGGCCGAGCCGAAGTCGCCCGTCGTGCAATCGTCGTCGGCCATCGCGCCCTGGTTCCGCAAGGGCGATGCGATCCTGCTGGCGGTGCTTCTGGGGGTGGTCTCTCTGGCTTGGTGTACCGCCAATGCCAAGTGGTCGCTCTCGCAGTGGAGCCTGCCGAACGTTTACCTGGAGGTCGATAAAGCCGACGTCGTCCATGCGCTGGCGATGATGAAAGCCGGTGGTGACGGCCAGTTCGTGCCGCTGGCCTGGAAGGTGGTCGATGACATCGGCGCACCGGCGGGGGCCAACTGGAACGACTGGCCGTTTGTAGAAGAACTGCTCGTCGTCTTCTACGCGGTCCTCGGCCGGATCTTCGGTCTCTTCGGCGGGTTGAACGTCGGCACCCTCATCGCGCACCTCCTCGCGGTCGTCACGTTCTACGTCGTCGCCCGGAGCGAGGCCTGTGCTCCCGTCTGGTCGTTCGTGGGGTCGCTCGCCTACGGCCTCGCGCCCTTCATCTTCGCCCAGTCGCCGTTCCACATCACGACCGAATACGTCTGGCACATCCCGCTGTTTGTCCCGGTCTGGCGCTGGGTCTCGACGGAGCCGGGGATTCGCCCGGGATCACGGCAGTTCTGGATCGCCGTCGCGGTCGGCGTCGTCACCGGGCTGCAGAGCCCATATTGGACAAACATATTCTGCCAACTCACGCTTCTCGGGGCGGCTGTGATGTTTTGGCGGAACCGGTCGTGGCCCGCGCTGAAGTCGGCCCTGGCGGTGATCGGTGCGGCGGCGGCGGCCTTCGCCCTGATGAACCTCGACACCTGGACCTACAAACTCGCCAATGGCCCGAACCCCGGAGCGCTCGTCCGGGAATACAAGTGGCTCGAGATCTACGGTCTCAAGCTCGTCGATCTGGTGATCCCGCCGGTCGCGCACCGTTCGAACGACTTCGCGGCCTACGCCGCAGCCCACAGGCTCGGCAATCCGGCCGCGGGCATCCCGCCCGCCTCGCCGCTGCAGGACGAGGGCTCGTATCTGGGGATCGTGGGGATTCTTGCCCTGGGGCTGCTCGTCTGGACCGCGATCTCGGATGCCGTGAAGGGCAGGGCCAACGACATCCCGCTCGCCGCCTGGCAGGTGCTCTGGATCATGCTCTGCTTCAGTACGGGCGGGCTCAATGCGATCCTCGGTGCCTGCGGCTTCACGCTTTTCCGAGCTGCCTGCCGCTACAGCGTCGTGATCCTCGCGATCGTGCTGATGGATGCCGTGCGGCGGCTCACGGCCTGGGAGAAGGATGCCGCGGCGAAGGCGAGCGCGGACACCATGCGGATCGGCACGCTCACTGCCGCGGCCGGGCTCTGCCTGCTCATCCTCTGGGATCAGGTGCCGCGGGCACCAACGCCGGCGCAGTCGGCGGTGATCGCGAAGCAGGTGGCGGCCGACCGCGAGTTCGTCGGCCGGATGGAGGAGTCGCTGCCCGACAAGGCGATGGTCTTCCAGCTGCCCGTGATGGAGTTCCCGGAATCGGGGCTGCCGGGGATTCCCCCCTACGATCACTTCCGGCCGTATCTCTACAGCCATGACCTCCGGTTTTCCTTCGGATCGATGAAGGGCCGCGAGCGCGAGCGGTGGCAGCAGGCCGTCCAGCAGAAGCTCGTCGAAGGCGCGGCGGTGGATCAGCAGGCCCAGAAGATCCGGTTCAAGATCGCCAACGTGAATCAGGCGGTGCAGGAGCTCGAGAAACTCGGCTTCAAGGCGATCTACATCAATCGCAACGGCTTTCCCGATCGGGGCAAGGGACTCGAGGAGGCCCTCGTCGAACTGGGTTTCGACACCCCGCCCCTGCGGAGTGCGGCCGGCGACCTGACCTGCATCCTGCTCGAGAAGCGGCCCGCCGCGGAGAAGTGACCTGTGGCCGCGTCCGCCATGCAGGTTCGGCAGGCCGCGATCCTGGCCGGGCTCACCCTCGCCGTGTTTGCGCCCACGCTGTCGGCCGGGTTCGTCTACGACGCGCGGCTGCAGATCCTCACCGACCCCTTCCTGCACGATCCCCGCAACTGGCTCAACGTGCTCTCGTTCCGCGTGCTCGGAATGGACGTGCTCGACTTCAACCGGCCGGTGCAGCTGGCATCACTCATGCTCGACGCGGCCGTGTGGGGAAAGGACCCTTTCGGCTACCACCTCACGAGCATCCTGCTGCATGCGGTGAACGTGGTGCTGGTGTGGCTGGTGGCGCGGGAAGTGTTGGCGGGCAGTGAGGGTCGAGTTGGCGGAGGTGGGCCGCCGACGGGCCGATCGCTGGCGGCGTTTCTCGCGGCACTCTGGTTTGCCGTGCACCCCATCGTCGTCGAGGCGGTCTGCGAGCCGACGTTTCGGGAAGACCTCCTGGCGGCGGCGTTTACGCTCGGGGCGGTCGTGCTCGCCGGGCGGCATGCGGCGGCAGCGGGGGCGGATGCCTGGCGGGCTGCGGGCTGTGCGACGATCTGCCTGCTCGCCGTCGCCAGCAAGGAGTCGGGCGTGGCGGCGCCGTTCGTGCTCGCGGCGTTCTGGGGGCTTTTCCGGGCTGGCGGGCGGAGCCGCTTCTGGCGGCTGGCGATCGGCGGCGGGTTCGTCGTCGTCGCGGCATTTCTCGCGGCACGGTTTCTCCTGGAGCCGTCGCCCTCGCGGATTTTCGAGACGAAGCCAGGCTTCCTGGGCGGCTCGTTCATCGAAACGCTGAAGATCGAGCCGCGGATCCTCGCGCTCTACGCCCAGTTGATCGTCTTCCCGGTCAATCTCTGCGCCGACTACGGGCTGTATTCGCTCCGCCATCTGCCACTCTGGGCGTCGTTGGTCGTGATCGCCGCGCTCGCCTCGCTGGCGACTGTCGGCGGCCGCCGTGATCATCGCCTGCTCTTTGGGCTGGCCCTGCTGCTCGTGCCCCTCGTGCCGGTGTCGAACCTCGTGCCGATCTACCGGGCCGCGGCCGACCGCTACCTCTACCTGCCGCTGGCCGGCGCGGCCTGCATCGTCGCCTGCGTGCTCGATGGACCTTGGCTGGCGGGCAACGAACGGCGGCGACAGGCCGTGACCATCGGGGCGATGGGGGCGATCGTCGTGCTGGGCGCCATGGCCATCGGTCGGCAGGCGTTGTGGGCGAACCAGTTGGCCCTTTGGGAGGACACGCTCCAGCGGATCCCCGTGTCGTATACGGCTGCCAGCGGGTATGCCGGCGCGCTCCGCGAGGCGGGGCGAACCGAGGAGTCGATCGAGATTGCCCGGCGGGCGATTGACTTGTCCGAAGGCAGGCGGGGCGATGCCTGGCTCGTGCTGGCGCTGGCGCTCGAAGCCGCGGGGCGGGCGGCCGAGGCCGAAAAAATCGTGGCCAAGGCGGTCGAGGTTGACGGCCGGCTTGCCGACCCCGATGCCCGCGTGGCGGCGCTCGCCATGGAGCCTGCGGAGGCCGAGGGAATCAAGCGGATTCTGGCACGAAATCGCAGCGGGCCGCGTTAGAAGCCCAGCCAGGTGCGGCGTGCGAGCCCCAGCAGATCCCCGATGCTCCGGCGGGTCTCGGCGAAGTCGGCCTTGCTCGAGCCGTGCGTGCGGTCGGTGAACGTGATCGGCACCTCGACGATGCGGGCTCCGGCACGATGCAGCCTCCAGAGGAGATCCTCCTGGAAGGCGTAGCCCTGGGACTCGGGAGGGGAGATCCGATCAAGAAGCGTGAGGCGGATCGCACGAAAGCCTCCCGAGCCGTCACGGACCGGCACGCCGAGCACCCACCGCGTGAACCAGCAGACGAGGCGGCTCATGAGTTCGCGCGACAGCGGCCAGCCGAGCGTCTTCCCTCCCGGAACCCGGCGGGAGCCGATCGCGAGGTCCGCAGGTTTGCCGCCCGGGGGTTCCATCGCGGTGAGGAGCCGGGGAATGTCGTCGGGATCGTGGCTCAGATCGGCGTCCATGTAGACCGCGATCTCGAAGCCGGCGCGGCGGGCCTCGCGGAGCCCTTCGAGGATCGCGCTGCCGAGGCCGCGGCGTCCGCGACGGATGAGAACATGGAGCCGCGGCTCCGTCGCCGCCTTCCCCAGGGCGATCCCGCCGGTGCCATCGGGCGAGTCGTCATCGACGACGAGCATGTGAAGATCGGGCCGGGCCGCCAGCACGCGGTCGATCAGCGTGGCGATGTTGTCGCGCTCGTTGTAGGTCGAAGCATTGACGATGATCCGCCCCGGCAACCATGGCTCGGCAGAGCGTGTATCGGACGCGGAGGATGGTGCAGCGGGCGTCGCCATGAAACGATTGTGCCCTCGTCTGGCGAGGGAGTCACGAGCCGCGGATTCAGCGGCCGCGGGACGCGTGGTCGCGGAGGAGATTGCTGCGGGCCTCGATCTCGTCGATCGGGCGAAGGACTGTCTCGGCGCCCGGTGGCAGGAGCGGGAAGTGCCGCGCGGCCGTGAGCGAATCGACGACCTCGTGGCAGAAGCCCGCATGGGTCACCCAGAGCGCGGGATCGAACCGTCGCAGGTCGATCGATACCGAGTAGGTGCGGAGGGTCTTGCGACGCTTCTTGACGTATTGGGGGAAAAACGACATCGAGAGTTCACGAAGCGACCGATAGATCGGGTCTCGGTAGCGGAGCAGGGGACTGTTGCTCTTGGAGATGGCTCCCCAGAGACCACGGCGCCGGAACAGCACCACGACGTGGTCGACGTCACCCCGCGCCGCCCCCAGGTCCATCACCAGCGGGGGTTCTCCCGCGAGCCAGAGCCCGCACGCCGCGACGAAGGCCGCCTCCACGCAGTGGGCCTCGCCATGCCGGAGCGACTCCGCGACCGATCGGGCCGTGGGCCCGGCCGACTCGCGGTTCCAGTGGAGCCGGTTGACGAAGTCCTGGATCCGCTGGGGCGTGCGCAGGGCGGCGAGCATCGCCGCGATGCGCCGCGGGAGGCCGAGCCTCACGCCGAGGTCCGTGCCGGTGGCGGCCGGGAGGGCGGCCGGTGAATGCTGGCGGTGCTGGCGGGGGCGTGCTGTCACGGCCGGAGACTACCACCGCCGGGGCCGCCACGAAATCGCCGGGGGCCTCTGCCGGCTCGCCGTGCGAGCGGAGGCAGGAAAAAAGAGATGCCCAAACGTGGTCCTCCGGACGGCGGATTGCTTAAAATCGGATGAGCCACTGGAGGGTTGCAATGACACGTCGATTTTTGTGCGTGATCGCTGTGTGTGCCGGAGTTGTGTTGGGCGCGCAGACCCGCGAGGCCGCGGCCCGTGGGTGCTATCCCACGTTCGGCTACGGCAACGTCGGCTACTCCGCCGGCTACAGCATCCAGCAGGTGGGCTGGTGTGGTCCGCGCTGGTCCGGTCCGCGCGGGTGTGGCTGGGGAGGCGGTTGGGGAGGTGGCTGGGGTGTTGGCCGCGGCGGCTGGTGCGGGCCCGGCTGGGGTGGCTGGTGCGGGCCGCGTTGGGGATGGGGCTGCAGGCCGTGGGGCTGGCGGACCTCGTGCTACACGCCGGCGTATTCGTACGGCTGGCCTGCGTACTATGGCACGACATGGTTTCCTTCATGCGGATCCACCTTCTATTCGTCCCCCGTGGGCGGATCGTTCTTTTCAGGAGGCATGATTCCCGTTCCGACCGTCGGCTTCGGCTATCCCGCCTTTGCGCCAGGTTTCGTGTCGGCGAACAACGTGGCGACGCCAGTCGCAGGTTTTGCCAATGCCCGGCCCGCACTGCAGCCGGTGCAGCAAGTGGCCTCGACGATTGGCGATCTGCGGAGCCGTCGGGCGGCCGCCCAGCGGACGTCGGTGGCGCAGGCTGCGACCCGGATTCGTCCGGGCAACACGATCGCGAGGCTGAGGGCCTCGCGGCTCGTCGCAGTGGGCGATCGCCAGCTCCGCGACGCCAACGGCGACCCGACGCTCGTCCGCCGCGCGGTTGACTCCTACCGTCGCGCCGCGGCCATCGCCGGAGACCAGCCCGACACGTTTGTGCGTGAGGCGATCGCGCTGGTGGCCCTCGGAGAACGCGGGCAGGCCGACGCCGCCATGGCCAAGGCGGTGGCGATCGACGGACGGCTCGCCGACGTGCCGCCGGCCCGTGACAATCAGCCCGGCGACCCGGTCTTCGGCGGCCGGTCGGCCGAGGCGGAGCCTCCGCTGGTCGCCCGTGGGAAAGCCGTTCTGCGTCAGATCGGTGCCGATACGGCTGCGGGCGATGCCGATCCCGCGGTCCAGTGGCTGGCCGGCCGGTGGGCGGACCGATTTGACGGCGGGCTCAGGGCCGTGGCGACGAACGACCGCCGCGTGGAATAGGGCTCCTCGTCAGCGGAGACCTGGCGGGTATTCTTGCGGCATGACCGCAACCCGCCCCCTCTGTGAACGCATCGACCTCGATCAGCCCGCCGGCCGTGGCCGTCTGGAGGCCTTGCGGGGCAAACTCGTCTCGCAGGGCGACGTCATCAGCCCGGCCGGCCGGCAGAAGACGATCGACGTATTCGGCGAAGCCCTTTCGCCACGGCAGGTCGTCGAACGGATCTGCGGCGATGTGCGATCACAGGGGCTCGCGGCTCTCCTCGACTACTCGCGGCGGATCGACTCCGCCGACGTGAAGGCCGACTCGCTCTTCGTGGCCCCCGAGCGGCTCGCCGCGGCCCACCACTCGGTCGAACCCGGCTTCCTCGCCGCCATTCGCCGGATCCGTGACCGGGTGGAACGCTTTCAGCAGGCGGTGCTCATCCGCGACGTCGAGGTGAAACTCCCGGGCGGCGGCAGCCTGCGGCAGCGGTACCTGCCGCTCGACCGCGTGGGCGTTTGCGTGCCGGGGGGCGCCGCGGCCTACCCGTCGACGCTCCTGATGACCGTCGTACCCGCGCGGGTGGCGGGCGTGAAGGAGATCGTGGTCGTCGCCCCACCGACGAAGTTTGGCTCCGAGAACACGCACGTGCTTGCGACCTGCCACGAGCTCGGCGTGACCTCGGTGATGCGTGCCGGCGGCGCCCAGGCCGTCGCCGCCATGGCCTACGGCATCGAGGGGATGGCCCGCGTGGACAAGATCGTCGGCCCAGGCAACCTCTTCGTGGCCCTTGCCAAGGAACACGTCTACGGCGACGTGTCGATCGACTCGATCGCCGGGCCGAGTGAAATCGTGATCGTGGCCGACGACGTCGGGAATCCCGAGTCGATTGCCTCCGACATGCTGGCGCAGGCGGAGCACTCGCCCGGTTCGGCGATCCTGCTCACCGCCAGTCGGTCGCTGGCCGACGCCGTCATGGCGGCCCTCGAACGCCGCGTGGCCGTGCTCGAGCGGAGTGATCTCACGCGGGACAGCCTCGAGCGGTTCTGCGGCATCGTCGTGACCCGCAGCGACGAGGAGTCGGCCGACCTCGCCAACGACCTCGCCCCCGAGCACCTGTTGATCGACACCCGCGATCCGGAGGCCGCGCTTGCCCGGATCCGCCACGTGGGTGCGGCCTTTCTCGGGCCGTACAGCCCCGTGGCCGCGGGCGATTACGCCGCCGGGCCGTCGCATGTGCTCCCGACCGGCGGCACGGCCCGATTCGCGGCCGGTCTTTCGGCCAACGAGTTCCTCCGGGGGGGCAGCGTGACCCGGCTCGGCCGGGACGACCTCGCCGAGATGGCCGACGACATCCGTCTGCTCGCCGACACCGAGGGGCTCACCGCGCACCGCCGCAGCGTCGATGCCCGATTCGACGGGTAGCCGCGTCACATCGGCGCCGGAAAGCCCGGAGCGGCCGACGGGTAGCAACGCTTGGAACGGTTGTGCCGACCATGGGAGCGGGCGGGGCGTGAGGTAGACTTTGGCCGTCTCCACCTTCCACGAGTGCGTCATGTCCGCCGTGCCCGCCCGATCCGCCACCCCGCTGATCCGATCCGCGATCGCCGCGATCGAGGGCTACGTGCCCGGAGAGCAGCCCCAGACCGGCAAGTGGATCAAACTCAACACCAACGAGAATCCCTACGCTCCGTCGCCGGCGGTCGCCCGGGCGATCGTGGCCACGGCCGCTGGCCGCACGCTCGCCAAATATCCCGATCCGATGGCCAACGCATTTCGGCGTCGCGCCGCCGAGGTGCTCGGTGTGGAGCCCGACTGGATCATCTGCGGCAACGGCAGCGACGATCTGCTCACGATCCTCGTGCGCTCGTTCGTGGGCGAGGGGGAGTGCCTGCGGATGCCTTATCCGAGCTACATCCTCTACCGCACGCTCGCCGGTATCCAGGGAGCGGCTTGCGACGAGGTGCACTACCGCCGCGACTGGACGCTCGGGGACGAGTTCGCGGCTCCCCGCGACGACCTGCGGCTTGCCGTCATCGCCAACCCGAACAGCCCGTCTGGCACGCTCCTCCCGCCCACGCGGGTCGCCGAGCTCGTCGAGCAGCTTCCCTGCGGCGTCGTGGTGGACGAGGCCTACGGTGACTTCGCCGAATCCAACTGCCTCGGGCTCGTCAAGGCGAACCCGAGGGTGATCGTGACGCGGTCGTTCTCGAAGTCGTACGCCCTCGCCGGCCTGCGGTTCGGTTTCGCGGTCGCCCAGCCCGCCGTCATCGAGCAGATGCTCAAAGTCAAGGATTCCTACAACTGCGACGCCCTTTCGATCGCGGCGGCGACCGCGGCGATCGATGACCAGGCCTGGCTCGCCGAGAACAGGTCCAAAATCATCGCCACCCGCCGGCGGCTCACCGACGCCCTCCGCGGCCTGGGCTACGATCCGCTCGAGAGCCAGGCGAACTTCGTCTGGTGCACCCATCCCTCCAGGCCGCACAAGCCGATCTACGAGGCCCTCAAGGCCCAGGGCATCCTCATCCGCTACATGAACTACGCCGGCTGGGGCGATGGGCTGCGGGTGACGGTTGGCACTGACCCCGAAATCGACGCCTTCCTCGCCTGCCTGAAGACGATCTGAACGGTTGCTCCCCCCCAACCCGCGAAACCCCGCCATGCCCCGCACCGCCACCGTCACCCGTAAAACCGCCGAGACCGACATCCGCCTCACGCTCGACCTCGACGGCACGGGCAAGGCCGAGGTCGGCACAGGGCTCGGCTTTTTCGACCACATGCTCACGCTTCTGGCGGGGCACTCGCTGATCGACATCAAGATCGACTGCACGGGCGACCTGCATGTGGACGGCCACCACACGGTGGAGGACGTGGGCCGCGCCCTGGGCTGGGCGCTCGTCGAATGCCTCGGAGACCGCAAGGGCATCCGCCGTTACGGCCATGCGATCATTCCGATGGACGAGTCGCTGGCGACCGTGGCCGTCGATCTCGGCGGCCGCTCGGCCTGCGTGTTTGCCGTGGACTTTCCGGTGCCGACGATCGGCACCTTCGACGCCCAACTCGTGGAGGTGTTTTGGGAGAGCGTGGCCGCCACGGCGGGCATGAACTTCCACGCGCTCCTGCACCACGGCAAGAACGGCCACCACATCGCCGAGGCGGTGTTCAAGGCGGCGGCCCGGGCGATCCGAATGGCGGTCGAGACCGATCCCCGCCAGCCGGGCATCCCGAGCACCAAGGGCACGCTCACGTCGAAGTGATCGCGGCCCGGCGGCCGGCTGTTCGTGCCGCGGGGCATGGGCAGCCCCTCTCCGCGTTACTCGTTGACGTAGGTCTCGAGGAACCGGGCGAGCTTGTGGAAGTCGCAGCCCCGCTCGACGTAGCGGACGACCGTCACGAGGGTGTTGGGATCGACCAATTCCTCGAACGGCACGTAGTTGAGGTCGAGTTGCCCCGACACGCTCACCATCACGCCATCGAGGCCCCGCTCGGCGAGCGCCCGGTAGCCGCCCACGCCGAGCTGGCTGCCGAGCATCACGTCGAAGGCGTGGGGCTTGGCGCAACGGGCCTCGTAACCCAGTTGCAAGCCCACCACCTTTCGCGAACGGCCCGTCTGTTTCTTGAACTCGTCCGAGACGAGCTTGGCGAACATGCGGCCGAGCTGGACGTGGGAGATCGAGATGTGGCCGTGGTCGTCGCGGGGGATGCCCTCGAGTGACTTGGCGGGGAGGTATTCGGCGAGGCCCTCGGCCATCACGATCACGCCGTATTGCTTGCCCTCCTGCTCCTCGCGGACCCGCATCGTCTTCACGATCCGACCGATCACCTCGTCGATGTTCATCACCGGCTTGATCCGCGTCTGGCCGTTCGGATCGGTGACCGTCTCCTCGCCGCGGAACCTGCCATGGATGTCTTCCACGCTGATCACGAGGCTCGCCTCGCCGGCAATCGCGGCTCCGTAGGAGAGCCAGCCGGCGCTCCGGCCCATGGTTTCGCAGAGGAAATAGGATCGGCTCGCCTCGGCGTCGTAGAGGAGGTTGCGGATCTCGCCGCCGAGCGTGTCGACGGCGGTGAAGTAGCCGAAGGTGAAGTCGATTCCCATGTAGTCGTTGTCGATCGTCTTCGGCAGGTGGACGACCGGGATCCGCTTGGCATCGGCCGGAAGGCGGTCCTGGTAGAGCTTGAACTTGTTGGCGGTCTTGAGGGTGTCGTCACCGCCGATCGAGATCAGGGCCTCGACGCCGAGTGAGCGGAGCCCCTCGTAGGCGTTCTTGAGCGGCTGTACCCGCTCCGCATCGCCGAAGTGGCTGGGGTGCGAGACATGCTTGCCGGGATTGGTGCGGGCCGTGCCGATCATGATCCCCTGGCCGCTCCGCGTCCGCTTGAGGAAATCGGGCGTGATCCTGATGTAGTCGCGGCCCTCGACGAGCGGGTTGGCGGGCGAATAGTCGGCGAGCGACGAGTAGCCGTGCTTCATGCCGATCACCTCGGTGCCCTCCCGCATGAACGACGTCGCCGCGGTCGAGATCACCGCGTTGGCTCCCGGTGCGGGGCCTCCGGCGAAGAGGATCGCGACGCGACGGAAGTGGTGGGTGGCGCGGTCGGGGCGGGCGAGGGATTCGGGCACGGCGGGATCCTGGGGTGTGTCAGTCTGCGAGCATGCGTTCAACGAAGGTGGTGTCGACCTGGGCATCGTGGAAGGCGGCGTTGGAGAGAACCTTGAGGTGCAGCGGCACCGTGGTCTTGATGCCTTCGACCCGGAGCTCCTTGAGGGCGCGAATCATCGTGTCGATGGCATCCTTGCGGGTGGGCTGGTGGACGATCAGCTTGCCCACGAGTGAATCGTAGTGCGGCGGCACGACGTAGCCGGTCGCGGCATGGGAATCCCAACGCACACCGAAGCCGCCCGGAGCGATGATCCGCTCGATCCGACCGGGGCAGGGACGAAAGTTGGCGTCGGGATCCTCGGCGTTGATGCGAC
>SXHR01000015.1:0-9957 GCA_005773625.1 Planctomycetaceae bacterium
CGGATTCTGGCGACGCTGCTGAAGCCCACCGCCGGCACGGCTTCGATCGCGGGGCACGACGTCCGCATCGAGCCGCTCGCGGTCCGCCGCCGGCTCGGCTACGTCTCGGCAACCACCGGCGTGCCCGACCGGCTCACGCCCCGCGAGGTCCTCGACTCCTACGGCCGGCTGCATGGGCTTTCCCGCGACCGGCGGGCAGACCGGATCGATTCGCTCACCGACACGCTCGACCTCGGCGGCTTCATCGACCGGCCGTGCGGACGCCTCTCGTCGGGGCAGCGGCAGCGGGTGTCGCTGGCCCGCGCGCTCGTCCACGATCCGCCGGTGCTCGTGCTGGACGAACCGACCAGCGCCCTCGACGTGCTCGGCTCCCGTGACCTGCTGGCGTTGCTCGACCGCCTCAGGATCGAAGGCCGCACGATCCTGCTCTCCACGCACCGCCTGCACGAGATCGAGCGCCGCTGCGACCGCTTTCTCGTCATCAGCGGCGGCCGCATCCTCGCGGAGGG
Organism: Planctomycetaceae bacterium; assembly: GCA_005773625.1. Classification (GTDB taxonomy): domain Bacteria; phylum Planctomycetota; class Planctomycetia; order Pirellulales; family UBA1268; genus QWPN01. The sequence continues at coordinate 510 of SXHR01000015.1, forward strand.
CACCCGGGAGTCGCTCGTCGCCGGGCGTCCGGGGGGCCTCGAGGAGGCTTTCTTCGCCGCCATCGCCACGGAGGCGCGGCCGTGAACGCGGGCGAACCGGAATCCGCGGGGGGCTGGCGGGCGCGGTGGGCGATCGCCCGCCGCGATCTGCTGGAGTTTGTCCGGGACCGCCGCGCGCTCTTCATCACGCTGGTGATGCCGATGGCGATGTATCCGCTGCTCGCCCTGTCGAGCACGCTGGGCATCCGCACCGCCCTCACGGAACTCGACAGGCAGGACGCGACGGCGCGGCTGGTTCTGGCGATCTCCGGCCCCGATGCCGTCCCCTTCGAGGCGAGGATCAACGGCCTCCCGAAGCGGCCCGAAGGCTGGCCGGACAGCCTCGAGATGCGGGTCGTCGCCGACGCCGCGGCCCGCCACCAGATCGACGAGGGGACTGCCGACGCCTGGATCTTCATCCCGGAGGGCACGATCGCGGGCCTGGAGGGGGAGGGGACGGTGCCGATCGAAGCGAGGCTCTCGACCGTCCGGGCGATCGATCACCGGGCCAAGGAGCGTGTGCTGGCGGTGATGCGGGGCTTGGCCGATGCCGCGCGGCAGGCCCGGCTCCGCCGCGCCGGCCTGCCGGAGAGCCTCGTCGAGCCGCTCCGCCTCGATTTCAGCGGCGGCATCCCGGCGACGGGCCCCGCCTTCCATGACCTGCTGCCGACGACGGTCGCGGCCGTGCTCGTGCTCCTGGCGGTGCTCACGGCCACCGGTGCCTTCTATCCGGCCATCGACGCGATCGCGGGGGAGAAGGAGCGGGGCACGATCGAGACGCTGCTGATCTCCCCCTGCACGCCGCTCGACGTCGTCACCGGCAAATTTCTCGCCGTCTTCGCCGTCACGCTGGCGACGCTCGTGGCCAATGCCCTTTCGATCGCGCTGACCGCGACGGTGCTCGTGAGGCTGCTCCCGGCCGGTTCGCTCGACGGGCTGTGGTCGAACGGCATGGCGAGCTTCACGATCGTCACCATCGTGGCCTACGCCGGCCTCGCGGCCGTCGCAGCGGCGCTCTGCCTCGCCGTGACCGCGGCCTCGCGGAGCGGAAAGGAGGCGCAAAATACGCTCACTCCGGTCGTGATGCTGATCGCGGCGCTGGCCGGGTCGGCCCTCCTTCCCGGGACGGAATCACGCGGCTGGCTCTCCGCAGTGCCGTTTGCCGGGCAGGTGGCCGTGTCGAAGTCGGCGTTCGTCGTCGCCGACAGCCGCGGCTCCGACACGGACCGACCTGCCGGTGACACGCCGCGGGGGTGGAACGCCGGCCTGGGCCTCGCCGCTTCGCTCCTCTCCTCCGCCGCTTTGACGGCGCTGCTCCTGGGCCTCACCGCCTCGCTGGTGTCGAACGAGGAGCTGCTGTTTCGCGGCCCTGACTCGGCGACGAAGGGGTTTGGCAGGCCCGCGCCGCGGCGATCGCCGACCGTCTGGCAGGGGTTCGCCGCGGGGCTCGCGGGCTTCACGGCCCTCTGGTACGCCCAGGGACTCGCGCCGGCCGAGTTTGTGCCGGCGCTGCTGACCCAACAGGCCGTCGCCGTGCTCCTGCCGCTTGCAGGCATCGCGTGGTGGCAGCGGGTCGACGCCCGCGCGACCTATTCGCTCCGCTGGCCGGGCACGACGGTGGCCACGGTGGCTGCCATGGCCGGCGCGGTCCTGGTGGGCAGCGGACTGGTCACCGTGGGCGCGGCGGCGGCGCTCGCCGCCTGGGGCGGCGATGTGTCGCCGGAGGCCCGTGGTCTGGCGGAGCGACTGATCGGCCTGATCCGCGACAACCCCACCTGGCTGGCCGTGCTCATCCTCGCGGTGATGCCGGCCGTCTGCGAGGAGCTCTTCTTCCGGGGCTGGGCGCTCTCCGCATTTGCCGGCGACCGGCCGACGACACGCCGGGCCGTGGGCGCCGTCGTGGCCCAGGGGGCGATCTTCGCGGCATTCCACCTTCTGCCCGAGCGGATGCCGCAGACGTTCGCCATGGGGATCGTGCTGGGCTGGATGACGCTCGCCACGCGGAGCATCCTGCCGGCGATCATCGCGCACGCCGCTCACAACGCCACGCCCGTCGTGCTCGTGGCGCAGGCGTCGCCCGACGAACTGGCCGCCCTCGAAGCGGGAACCGTCTCCGGGATCCCCCTCTGGGCGACGGCCGCGGCGATAGGATGCGTCGTCGGTGGCGGCCTGCTGCTGGCTTTTCCGCGGCTTGCACGCACTTCAGGAAAGGAATCATGACAACGCTCACGGACACCCGGCCTGCACGGCGGCTGATGCGATCGGGATTCGGCGGGTTGGCGGCATGCCTCGTGGCGGCGGCATGGCTGGGCAGCGTCCGGGGAGCGGCCGCCGACGAGACCCCGCGGGTCCTGAAGGTCGCGGTGACCCCCATCGCCTCGATCGTCGAGTGGAGCGGCGACCAGCCGAAGGGCGTCATGATCGCCATCTGGAATGAACTGGCCCGACGGCTGGGCATGCAATCGGAGTTCGTGCGGGCCAAGACGTTCGTCGATCTCATGGATATGGTTCGGGAAGGAAAGGCCGACGTCTCGCTCGGGCCGCTGGCCATCACCGAGGAACGCGAACGAGCCCTCGACATGACGCATCCCGTGTTTCACTCGGGCATGCGGATCGCGGTGCGACAGCGGAACGACACCGGGCTGCTGACCGCCGTGTGGTCGATGCTCTCCTGGAAGCTTCTGGGGCTCGTCACCCTTGCTCTGGCCCTGGCCTTCGTCTCGGGTCATCTCCTCTGGTGGAGCGAGAAGGAACGCAACCCACGGTCATTCCCCCCGGCGTATCCATGGGGCGTCATCGAGGCCATCTGGTGGATCGCCTCGACGATCGTCACCGGCGGCTGCGACGACAAGCACGTCGACGGTCCCCTGGGGCGAATCCTCGCCTTCGCCTGGATGATCGGCGGCATCGGCCTGATCGCCTCCTTCACCAGCGTGCTCACGGCGACGATGACCGCCGAGCGGGTCACGGGCGTGATTCAAGGACCACGCGACCTCGTCGGCCGGTCGATCGGCTGTCAGGCGGCCGCGGTGACCGTGTCCACGGTGCGGCAGCGCGGGGGCATCCCGCAGGAGTATCCGACGATCCGCGAGGCGCTCGACGCACTCGAACTGGGCATGGTCGATGCCGTCGTCAGCGAGGCCGAGACGCTGATGTCCGTCATCAACGAGTCACGGCAGGACCGCGTGAAACTCGTCGGCCCGCTGTTCGATTCCTTCGACTTCGGACTCGCGTTGAAAAACGGCAGCCCGCTCCGCGAGGAACTCAACACCGCGATCCTGCGAATGCGGGAGGATGGCACGCTCGACCGCATCAAGGCCTCCTGGTTGGGCACGCACGACTGACAAGGGCTCACCGTCGATGCCCGGGCATCATCCCCGGGCGAGCGACCTCATCCGCGGCCGTCAGCCACCGAGTGCTTCTTCGAGCCTGGCAAGCCGCTCCCGGAGCACTGCCACCTCCTGCTCGAGGCCGGCGACCCGCGTCTCGAGCTCGGGACCGGATGGAGTGACTGTCCGCGGAGCAGCCGCGGGGGACGCAGAGGATTCGACGCAGGGCGGCTGGGCCGTGGGTGCGGGGCTCGTGGCGGCGGCAGCCACCGCGGCCATGCCGAGCCCGGCCCGCACCTTGTCGAGCTTTTCCTGGGGCAGAAGACCGTGGGTGAGCATCCGGCCGCGTCCCGGCGGAGAGAGCCAGATCACGAGCCCTTTTTCGGCGAGCCGATCGAGGTGACCGCGCAGCGCGTCGAGGTCGGGGATCGGGTCCATGCGACTGACTCGGCCCCTGAGATCGCCCTCCGTCTGCTCGCCCCGGAGAAACAGCTCTCCCATGATCGCCAGTTCCTCCTTCCCCACGCCCAGCCACTCGTAGGCGAGGTGCCGGTATCTCGGCAGCTTGCCGCTGCCATACACCTCCGCCATCGCACCGCATTCCCGCAGCCCCTTCACGGCCCGCATCACCTGCTCCTCGTCGAGCGTCGTCACCGGATCGCGGTTGCTTTTCTGATTGCAGCCGGTGATGAGTCCATTGAGCGACAAGGGGTACTGGTCGGGCGTCGTCTTGCCCTTCTCGATGAGCACTCCGAGGACCCGTCGCTCGAACGCATCGAGCGGTCGGAGCGGCTTCGCGGGGGCTTCAGCCCGTGCGGATGCGTCTTCCATGTCGTTTCCCGGGCCGTTTCCTCGGTCGCACTCAAAGGCCGAACAGAATCACCGCCAGCGCTGCAATGCCGACGCAGACGAGCGCGGTCCCCATCGATCGCGCGATCGCCGGCCGGTCGGCGTAGCGGTAATCGTCCCGCGTGATCGCCACGAGCACGTGGCGGTGCTCCCACATGCCGGCGAGCGTTGCGGCGATCCCCAGACCGATCAGCGCGGAGCCGGCGATTCGTGTCTTGAGCGGCGAGAATCCGGCGAGCTTGCCGTCGAGACCCACGGCCGCCTGCCCCACCTGCTCGATCCCGAAACCGAGACTGATCATCGCCAGGCTCGTGCGGATCCAGGCCAGCAGCGTGCGGTCGGCGGCCTCACGATTCCGCTCTCGCGCGAGCTCGTTGGTGAGGGAGACGGGGCTTTCCGGACCGGCGGCCATGGAGAGCAGAATACCACCCGCGTCCCCGTTGCCGAACCCGCCGATCCCCGGTGCCGGCCCCGGGTGCGGGAAATCCGGACCGGCCGGCCCGGTGCGTCCTTCGGCAGTGGGCCGATGCTCCGCGACGGCCGCCGGGACGGGCTGGACCAGCCGGACTCCGGCGAGGGGCGACGCGGACTACTTCACCTCGAGGCCCACGCTCGCGGAGTGTGCGGAGAACTCCGGGGCGTAGCGGCTCTGGATCTTCGCGAACCCGCTCGAAGCCGTGCCGCGATGGGCCGCCCGCAGCGAATACTCGAAGACATGCGTGCCCCGCGGCAGCCGTTCGAAGAAGAGCTGCGTGGAGGTGTCGCGGATCGCCACGTACCAGCCCGCCCCATCGGCCCACCGCCAGCCGGAGAGCACGTCCACCGGCTCGGTCAGGCTCGGCCGATGATCGGCCAGTTCCAGAAACTCGTAGTCGCGGTCGCTCGTCACCACGAGCCGCACGACGAGTTCGTCGCCCACCTCGACGGGCGTGCCGTCGCCGGCCGGCACGAGCTCGGGCCCCGCCTTCGTGAACCGCTTGACGAACAGCTTCTTCTCGATCGCCAGCTCGTCCCGACCCGCCGCCGGCACGTTGGCGATGTCGTCGAGATACTGCCAGTGGATGCCGCCCCAGGCGAGTCCGGCGTCGGGCTTCTTGATGGTGATGGCCGCCATCGCCGGCTCGATCTCACGGCGGACGAAGCGGGCCTCGAAGAAGCCGGTGCCGGCCTCGACCTTTTCCGGCGTGATCGTCTCATCCCCGATGGTCACCGACGCGAGCTCCTGCGAGCCGAGCAGGTCGGCGCCGCGGCCGAGCAACGCCCCCACGGCGTCGGCGGTCGAGCGGCTGCCGGGCCACCTGCTCGTCCGCTTCTGCGACAGGAGCCAGACCTTGAGCGCCTCGACCGCGTCCTTGTCGGCGGCCACCTCGTCGAAGCACTCGACCATGATCGCCTGCGTGGCGATCGGGGCATACGCCCAGCTCCACCAGCCGGGGTGCGGGTCGCGCCACCACATGCCCTGATGGGAGTTCTGTTCCTCCCCCGGCTTCACGTCGGCACCCACGGCCCGCTGCCGCAGGCTGTCCACGATCGAGAGCGCCGTCGGCTTGTCACCGGCCCGGGCCAGCGCGATCGCGAGGTGCCCTTGCGAGCGGCGGTCCTCGACCTTCATCCAACGCCGGCGGCCCACATCGAGACCCCACTCGATCGCGGCCGCGGCCTCCCCCTGCGGCGGTGCGTCGCCACTGAAGAAGCTCCGTGCGTAGAGGGCGTAGGCGCCGATCGGGGTGAGCACGGGCTCCTTCACCTTCGCGGCCCACCTCTTTTCCTCGACCAGCCTGCCGTCGAGCCAGGGAATGGCCTCGAGCGCCGGCTGCACGTCGATCTTCACGCCGGCAACGCGGAGCCGGCCGAAGCCGGCGATGATGCCCAGCGACACCGAGTCACACGTGCGTCCGCCTGGAAACCACGGCCAGCCGCCGTCGCCGTTCCGCAGGGCGGCGAGCCGCGTCAGGGCTGCGTTCATCTCGTTGGCCGCCCGCGTGGAGTCGAACAGCAGGCCGATCCGGCCGCGGGCCTCCTTCTCGTCCACTGCGTCGCGGATCCAGGGCGTCTCGGCGAGCAGCGTCTTCACCAGATCGGTGTTCTTTTCCAACGGGCTCTCGAGGGCTGCCGTGCCCCTCCATTGCTCGAACACCCGCGCGATCCGGGGGTCGCTCGTGGCGAGGTGCCGGGCAAGGGCGTTGGCGGAGAGCCTCGTGAACAGGGTCTCGGTGCTCTCGTCGGCCTCCTCCATGATCGAGGGGAGCGCGAGCACCGCGTACCAGGCCGGGTTTGAGGCGGCCTGAACGACGAGCGACTGGCTCTCGATGCCGGTGCCGGCGCTGTTCGCAAGTCGCTCGAGCGAGACCTGCCGCTCGCCGGGCCCGCGAATCGTGATCGGCACGGTCTCGGTGACGAGCACGCGGCGTGGCAGAACCGGCAGCAGAGCCTCCTCGCCGTCGCTGATCGGCTTCGCCGATCCTGTGACCGTGCCCACGGCGAGATAGCGGAGCGCATCGGTGCCGTCGGCCACCCCGACGGTGAACACCACCGGCTTCGATTCCCCGGCGGCGAGTTCGAATGGCAACTCCCTCGGGCCCTCGACGAGCGCGTCGCGGGAATCGTTCGTACGGGCATCGGCGAGCGAGAACGTCACCTTCCCGGCGAGCCGGCCGGCCGATTGGTTGCTGACCTTGACCGGGATTCGCACGACGTCGCCCGCCCGCACGAACCGCGGCACGAGCGGCTCGACCATGAGGTCTTTCGCCGCGATCGCCGTGTCCACCAGCGTGCCCGAACGCAGCGCGGCGTCGTGGGCGAGGCCCTTGAACTGCCAGGTCGTGAGCGTGTCGGGCAACGTGAACTCGATCGTGACCACGCCGTCCGAGCCGCTCGTGAGCGTGGGCAGGAAGAACGCGGTCTCGACGAGATTTTTCCGTGGAGGCACTGCCGCTGCGGGGGATCCGCCGGCCGGCTCCGCGGGGGGTGCGCCGGCCGCCGCATTCCGTTGTCTGTCAGCCTCGCCTTCCCCCATCCTTTGCCCCCCGGCCTTCGCCATCCGCAAACCCGACGCGGCGGTCGGGGCCCCGTCGGCCATCGCCATCGGGGCGGCGGCAAACTCCCTGATGCCGTTGCCGCCGTGCATCCAGCCGTTCCCCGCCGGTGCACCGAACGGATCACGGAGCCTGCGAAAGGTCGTCGGCGGCACGTCGGCGTAGCGGGTGGCGAACTGGCCGAGGATCTGGTTCAGGTTCACGGCGGCATTCGTAAACCCGAGGTGCGTCCAACTCGCCTCGCGGCGAAAGAGGCCCGTGAGACCGTCGCCGGGCCACTGGTGCTGGGCGAGCGCGTCGAGCGACTGGTCGTAGGCCAGCGCGAGAAACTCCGCCGCCGCCGGATTGGCCCGGTCACCCGTCCCGGTGATCCTTGCCCGCCAGACCTCCCGGGCGCCCGGCTCCACGCGGCGGGTGAACCGCTCCCAGGCGAGCGAGAGGGTTTTGTTCGTCCACGGCACGTCCACCGTTCGTGACTCGACCTTCAGCCGCCCGTCGCGGACGAGCCACGCCCGCACGGTGAACCCGCCCCGCTGCGTCTCGGTCACCTTCACACTCACCGGCCATTGCGTCCGCGCGGCGTCCGTCCAGAACCGCTCGATCACCTCACCGGCCTGCGAGACCTCGACGAGCGCCCGGCCGGTCGCGTAGCCCGTGCCCACGACCGCGCGGAACTCCGCGCCGGGCTCGACCGACGTCTGCTCGGGAAACATCGCCAAGGCCCGCTTCACGCCGTAGCGCTCGGCAGCGGGATCGATCACCTCGACGAGCTGCTGCGCCTTCACCGCCGGCACATCACCCTGCGCCGGGATCTCGAACACCGCCCGGTAGAGCCCGGGCTTCAACCGGGCCGTGGCGATGCCCTTGCCCGTCTGCTTGTCGGTGGCGACGCTCTCGGTGAACACGGTCTCTCCCGCGGCCCAGGTCTCCGGGTCGGCCGGATCGGGCTCGATGGCCCCGGGTCGTGGCTGCGGGATCGCGACGCCCGGTCCCCCCTTGCCGCGGAGCGGCCGCCCGCGGACGGGCCGCGGCATCGGGAACGGCTGGGCGTCGAAGAACTCGCCGCGGGCCACCTCCGCCGGCTGCACGAGCCGTGAGACCGCGAGCGTGCCCGCGGCGGCGCATGCCCCGCCGTCGAGCGTCTTCGTGGCGATCTCGATCTCCACCGCCGCCGGTTCACCCCCGCGGGCGGGCTGCCAGGGTTTCGTCGCCAGCGCGGCCTCGATGTCGGTGTATCCGGCGCTCACGCTCCGCTCGCCCGTACGAGTTTCGCCCCCGGCGTCGGTGACGTCGGCCGTGACCTTGAAGGTGAACACCGGCAGTGAATCCTTCGGCACGCCGCGGTCGGGCCTGGCCGGAAACGTGACGGTGAACCTGCCGTTTGCGTCGGTCTTCACCGTGCCCCTGGCGATCGGCTGGGCCTCGCCTCCCCAGGGGAGCCACGGAAAGAAGCAGCGGCACCAGATCGGAAAGCGAACCTGCCGCTCCGCCCGCCACTTCACCACGGCGTCGGCGACGGCGAGGCCGGAGTAGGTGGTGGCGGTGCCGGTGAGCACCACGTCGCCGCCGAGCGGCGTCGAACGCCCGGGCGGCGCGAGCGTGACTTGAAACTTCGGGCGTTTGTATTCCTCGACCCGGACGCCGATGCCGCTTTGGGCCTCGCCCACATTGGCCTGGATCGACCAATGCCCGGGCAGGGCTCCGGTGGCCACGGGAAAGTTGCCGTGGAACGACCCGTTGGCGTTGGTCTTGTGGTTGGCCTTCGCCACCTCGCGGCCGTTGGCGTCGCGGAACGTGACTTCGACCGCCCGGTCGGCCACGGCGGCATAGTCCCCCTTCACCTGGTCGCCGGCGCACACGATCCCCTTGTAGAAGACGGTCTGGCCGGGCCGGTGGATGCCGCGGTCGGTGACGAGCACGACCGTCGCGATCCGTTCGGCCGCGACGTGCTGCCACACGCTCGTCGGCTCGGTGTCGGCCTGGTGCTTCCTGTCGGCGAGCGAGGCCGTCGCGACGACGACCAGCTCCCGGCCCTGCCCGCACTCCACATCGAACCGCCCATCCTTGTCGGTCGTCGCCGTGGGGCCGACGACGAACGGTGGAGGATTGCCCTGCTGCTCGCGAACGAACACCTGCACCGCCGCGCCGGCCACCGGCTCGCCGCCGGCGATGTCCACGACATGGCCGGCGAGCGGC
>SXHR01000184.1:0-8798 GCA_005773625.1 Planctomycetaceae bacterium
GAGGTCGATGTCCTCGGCGACGGTGACGCCGTCCTTGGTCACCTTGGGCGAGCCCCAGCCCTTGTCGAGCACCGCGTTGCGGCCGCGGGGGCCGAGCGTGCTCTTCACGGCCCGGGCGAGCTTGGACACGCCTGCGAGCAACGGCTGACGGGCCTCGTCGTCGAATACCATCTGTTTGGCCACGGAAGACTCCTCTCGACTGTCTGACGTTAAGGGTGACCGATTTGGCACCCATCCTCGGGATGCCCGGAAGGAAAGCAACCCGCGTGCCACGAACGGCCGTGCGGGGGGCGTTTTGTGTTTTTGCGGCGAATTCACCGCTCGTGAGGGGACGTGCCCGCGGACCGATCCTGGAGAGGTGCCGATTTGGCAGGAGGGAACGGTTCTACGGAGCCCAGGAGATCTGGCCCTCCAGCCCACGGATGAAGGCGGCCAGCAGGTTGGCCGTGTGATCGGCGTCGTCGAGCGAGATCGTCTCGACCGCGGAGTGCATGTAGCGGTTGGGCACGCTCACCAGGCCGGTCGCCACGCCGGCCCGCGTGGTCTGGAGCACGTTGGCATCGTTGGGCTGGGCGCGGCCGCTGGCCCCCGTCTGAACGGGAATCTCGTGGGCCCGGGCCGCGGTGAACAGCCGCTCGACCACGCCCGGGTGCATGTTGGGGCCGCGGTAGATGACCGGGCCTTTGCCCAGGGCGATGTCCCCCTCGGCCTTCTTGTCGATCGTCGGACAGTCGGTCGCATGGGTGACGTCCACGGCGATCGCCACGTGGGGATCGACGCCGTAGCAGCTTGTCTGCGCGCCACGCAGGCCGATCTCCTCCTGAACGGTCGAGGCGACGAAGACCGCGCAGGGCAGCGGCCCGGCCGCCACGGCCCGGCGAAATCCCTCGAGCACCGTCCAGAGCCCGACCTTGTCGTCCATCGCCACCGAGCAGGCCAGGTTGCGCCGGAGCTGCCGCACCTCCAGCTCGAGCGTGACCGCGTCGCCGATGCGGATCACGCTCTCACAGTCGGCCTTGTTCTCCGCGCCGATGTCGATCCAGAGGTCCTTCATCTTCGGAACCTGCTTCCGCTCCTCCTCCGTCAGCAGGTGGATCGGCTTGCGTGACATGACCCCGGTCACCGGGCCCGAGGCCGCCCAGATGGTGACGCGGGAGCCGACCAGCTGGATCGGATCCCAGCCGCCGATCGGCTGCACGGAAATGAAGCCGTCGGCGTCGATGTATTGCACGATCAGGCCGATCTGGTCGCAGTGGCCCGCCAGGAGCATCCGCGTGGCCGCGGCCGTGTTCTTGCCCCCGATGACGTTGCCGTGAGAGTCGGTCGTGACGGTGTCGGCGCAGCCGGCGAGATACTCGCGGACAAGCTGCTGAACCGGCTGCTCGTAGCCGGATGGGCTCGGGGTCTTGAGAAGGCGGAACAGAAACTCGCGGGCGGCTGATTCCAAGGCTGGTGGCTCCACGGGAGGGAATGCGGGCTGACGGGACTCCACTGCCGGGAGGTTGTACGCGATCGCCCAGCGAACTCCCAACCGGCACGACCGGCACGACCGGCGCGTGCGGGCGGCTCCACATCCCGCGCTTCACGCCGGAGGCTAGGCTCATTACGATCCAGAGTTCCGCACCCCTGTGAAAGCACCGCTTCCCATGATCCCTTCGGCAGAGCCTGTTCGCGTCGGTGTCGTCGGCCTCGGCACCGTCGGGTCGGGCGTGGTCCGCCTGCTCCTGGAGTCTGCCGACCACATCACCCGCCAGGCCGGGCGGTCGATCGTGGTCGAGCGGGCGGTCTGCCGCGACCCCGGCCGCGAGCGGAACCTGCGGCTTCCGGCCGAGCGGATCTCGACCGACATCGGCACGATCTCCCGCGATCCCTCGATCTCGGTGGCCGCGCTGCTCGTCGGCGGCCTCGAACCGGCCCGCTCGATGATGGTGGAGCTGCTCGAGGGCGGCAAGGACGTCGTCACCGCCAACAAGGCGCTCCTCGCGGAACACGGCCCCGAACTCTTCGAGCTCGCCCGCCGCAAGGGCCGGTCGATCGCCTTCGAGGCCGCCGTCGCCGGCGGGATCCCGATCGTGGCCGCGATCGGCGAATGCCTCGCCGCCAACCGCATCGAGAGCATCCGCGGCATCCTCAACGGCACCAGCAACTTCATCCTCTCGACGATGGAGGAGGACGGCTCCGACTACGCGGAGGTCCTCCAGCTCGCGCAGGCCAAGGGCTTCGCCGAGGCCGATCCCTCGATGGACGTCGATGGAACCGACGCGACCCAGAAACTCGCCATCCTCGCCCACCTGGCCTTCGGTGTCTGGGTGCCGTGGGCCGAGATTCCGCGGACCGGCATCGAGGGCGTGGACAGCGACCTGATGAGCCAAGCCGCCGAACTCGGCTACCGGATCCGGCTGGTGGCGGTGGCAAGCCGCAGCGACGGCAAGCTCGCGATGCGGGTGGCGCCGGCCTTGGTGAAGATCGGCACGCCGCTCGCCGAGACGCGGGGCGCCTTCAACGCGGTGAGCATCGTCGGCGACGCCGTCGGCCGGATGTTCTTCCACGGGCTGGGTGCCGGCCAGATGCCCACGGCGTCGGCGGTCGTGGCCGACATCATCGACACGGTCGTGGGCCGCGCCGCGATCACCTTCCGCACCACCGGCGTGCTCGACGCCGACAGCCTGGCCGCGAGGATCAGCGGCGTCGACATGACGGAGAAGCACTTCCTGCGGGTGCGGGTCAGCGACAGGCCGGGGGTGCTTTCGCGGATCACCGGCATCCTCGGAGAGCATGGGATCTCGATCGCCTCGGTCATCCAGCACGACCCTTCCGGGGCGGCCGGCGGGGCGGTGCCGCTGGTGATCATGACGCATGCCTGCGGCACGACGGCGATCCAGAAGGCCGTCACCCACATCGACGCGTCCGACGTCGTCTCCGGCAGGAGCGTCTGCCTCAGCGTGATCGACGACTGACGCCACCCCGAAGGTCCCCCATGAAATACCTGATCGTGATCCCCGATGGCGCCGCCGACACCCCGCAGGAGTCGCTCGGAGGCCGCACCCCCTTCCAGGCCGCCCACACCCCCGCGCTCGACGCCCTCGCCGCCCGCGGCCTCGTGGGACTGACGAACCACGTCCCCGAGAGCCTTCCGCCCGGCTCCGAGGTCGCGTGCATGAGCCTGATGGGCTACGACCCGCTCGTCTTTTTCACCGGCCGGGCGCCGCTCGAGGCGGCGGCGCAGGGCATCAGCCTCGGTCCCCACGACTGGGCCGTGCGGTGCAACCTCGTCACGATCGCGGATCAGCGGATGACCGACTTCACCGCCGGACACGTGACGACGGCGGAGGCGACGGAACTGCTCGCCGCGGCGCAGCAGGGCCTGGCCGCCGACTTCCCCGAAATCGCGGCCCGCTGGTCGTTCGTGCCCGGCGTCAGCTACCGCAATCTGCTGCTCCATCGCGGAGCGGAGGACGCCGCCCCCTTCGACGGCAGTCTCCGCGCGACTCCGCCCCACGATCTGCTCGACCGGTCCGTCGCCGACGACTTCCCCCGCGGCACGGGGAGCCGGTTGCTCACGGAGATCATGTCGCGAAGCGCGGCCTGGCTCGAGGGACATCCCGTCAACAGGGCCCGGATCGCCGCCGGAAAACGTCCGGCCACGCACGTCTGGCTGTGGGGCGTGGGACGGGCGCCGGCGCTCGAGCCGTTCGCCGAGAAATACGGCCTCTCGGGCACGATGATCACCGCGGTGGACCTCCTCCGCGGCCTGGCGGCCCTCGCCGGCTGGAAGCGGCTGGAGGTGCCCGGCGCCACCGGCTACCTCGACACCGACTACGCGGCGAAGGGGAGGGCGGCGATCGCGGAGTTTGCCTCCGCCGACCTCGTCTGCGTGCACGTCGAGGCTCCGGATGAGGCGAGCCACGAGGGTGACTGTGCCGCGAAGGTCAAGGCGATCGAGGAGATCGACGCCCTGATCATCGCGCCGCTGGCCGCCCATCTGGCCGCGAGCGGCCCGCATCGCATCCTCGTCTGCCCCGACCACCCGACGTTCCTCGCCACCAAGACGCATTCCCGGGGAAGTGTGCCCTTCGTGATGGCCGGTTCCGGGATCGCCGGTTCCGGACAGACGACCTTCGATGAAGCGTCCGCGGCCGCGGGGGGCGGGCGGATCGAGCCGGGCTGGAGGCTGATGGGCGAGTTTCTGGGACCGAGGTCAGGGGCGGTTTCCTAAGAGGCGCAGAAGCGCAGGAGTCGAAGAGCAGATGGCCCTCGTCGTGCAGAAGTTCGGCGGCACCAGTGTCGCCGATCCGTCGAAGATCAAGGCGGCCGCCGAGAAGGCGATCGCCCGTCATCGGGCCGGGGACAAGGTCGTGGTCGTGGTCAGCGCCATGGGCCACCAGACCGACATTCTCGTCGATCTCGCCCGGCAGATCAGCGATCGTCCCAGCGCCCGCGAGATGGACATGCTCCTCTCCACGGGCGAGCAGGTGAGCGTCGCGCTGTTTGCGATGGCGGTGCAGGCGGCGGGGCACAAGGCTGTGAGCCTCACCGGTTCCCAGATCGGCATCCGCACCGACTCCACCCACACCAAGGCCCGAATCCGCTCGATCTCGACCGACCATGTCAGGCAGCTGCTCGACTCGGGCGCGATCGTGATCGCCGCGGGATTTCAGGGGAGCGACCAGAACGGCAACATCACGACGCTCGGCCGCGGTGGCTCCGACACGACGGCGGTGGCCCTGGCGGCGGTGCTCGGCGCCGACCTGTGCGAGATCTACACCGACGTCGACGGCATCTACACGACCGATCCGCGGCTCCTTCCCGAGGCGCGGCGACTGGGCTCGATCTCCTACGACGAGATGCTCGAACTGGCGAGCCTCGGTGCCGGGGTGATGCATTCGCGGTCGATCGAGTTCGCCAAGAAGTTCGGCGTGAAGGTGGTGGTGCGGTCGAGCTTCAAGGACATGCCCGGCACGCTGATCCTGGCCGCCGATCAGGCGGTGCGGCGGCCCGTGAGCGGCGTCGCGCTGGCCAAGGACGAGGCCCGCATCACCCTCGAGGGCGCGCCCGATCAGCCCGGCTCCAGCCATGCCCTCTTCTCGACGCTCGCCGAGTCGGGGATCGCGGTGGACATGATCGTGCAGAACGTGGGGCAGGGGGGGCGGGCCGACATCTCGTTCACCGTGCCGGAGGACGATCTCGCCGAGGCGCTCGAGCGGACCTCCCGGGTGGCGCGGGCGATCGCCGCGGAGGGTGTTTCCCACGACGGTGAGATGGCCAAGGTGTCGGTCGTGGGCGTGGGCATGGAGGCCGCGGAGGGGGTCGCCGGGCGGATGTTCTCCGCGCTCTCCGCCGAGCGGATCAACGTCCACATGATCACCACGAGCGAGATCAAGATTTCGGTGCTCGTGGCCCGCGCCGACGGTCCCGCCGCGGTGCGGGCCGTCCATCGGGCATTCGCGCTGCACGACGCCAACGGCGAGCCGGTCGGCTCCTCCGCCGGCGGGCCGCTCTCCAAGTCGAGCCCGCTCGACGTCGTCCGCAGGCTCGAGGGGATGGAAGACCTCGCCATCGAGGACTGCCTGCTCGACTCCTCCCAGGCGCTCGTCACCTTCACCGAACTGCCCGATACCCCCGGCGTGGCGGCCGATGTCTTCGGCGAGGTCGGCCGGGCGGGGCTCGTCGTCGACATGATCGTGCAGAGCAACCCGCGGGACGGTCGCGCGGAGCTCTCGTTCACGGTGCCCGCCGCGAGCCGCGACAAGTCGATCGACGTGGCCGGCAGGATCGCCGCGGCCCGGGGCGCCGGCCTGACCGACGTGCCGCACGTGGCCAAGCTCTCGATCACGGGCGTCGGCATCCGCAGCCATGCCGGCGTCGCCGACCGGCTCTTCAAGCCGCTCGCCGATGCCGGCATCAACCTCGACCTCGTGAGCACGAGCGAGGTGCGGCTCAACGTGGTCGTCGCCGCCGAACATGGCGAGACGTCGCTCGCGGTGCTCCGCAAGGCCTTCGGACTCACACCCTCCGTCGCGACGAAATGAGTGCCTGAGGCTCCCGGGGCGCGGGGCGGCCATCACGGTCTCCTCAGTCGCCCGGAGGCGATGCCTCCGAAGAAATCGCGTGGACATCGGCGAACGGAAGCGGGGAGATCGCCAGAGGCTCCGCGGGCGGGATCACGTCCCGCCCGGCGACACCACGATGCCGTAGATGAACAGGACGAGCGTCCAGAGCATGGCGCTGATGCCGAGGGCGACCAGCGCCAAGAGCAGCCAGTTCGGCCCATCTCCAAGCGTCAGGGCCGTGGGGAATGTCCACAGGACCACGAAGCCGACGGCCGCGGCAAGGAGCCGGGGGACGAGGGCATACCCCCAGATGTTCATGATTTTTCTGACGGTCAGCCGCTTGCCGAAGAGACGCAACACCAGCTTCAGCAGCCAACCCGACACCGGCAGCACGATGGCCGCGATCACGACCGCGAAGAGGAGCAGCCCCCACTTGCCCCCCAGCGGCACGAAGCGGCGGACATTTTCGGGATCGCGGAAGGCCCGCGAGCTCCCGAAATAGATCGGTGCCAGCCAGGCCAGCGCATACCATCTGTCGGACGGGAGCCCCTCAAACGCCTGCCGGGGGGAGCGCAGGACATTGACGATCGAGACAAGTTGGTGCGTCATGGTGTGGTGTGATCATGGTGTCGGGGCTCACAGTTGTTCGTGGGGTGTCGTGGCGGTTCGGAAGCATGCGGCTCACCCGCCGAGAACGCTTTCGAGGACCTCTTCCGCGACGAAAATCGGGAGATTCGGCTCGCAGGTCACGGCCACGGCGATCGCGTCGGAAGGCCGCGAGTCGATCTCGACCATCTCGCCGTCCTTGAGGACGCGGATCACGGCGAAGTAGGTGTGATCCTTGAGCTCGGAGATCACGACGTCCTGAAACTCGCCCCCCAGCAGCTCGACCGCGGCCACGAGCAGGTCGTGCGTCAGCGGCCGGGGCGACTGGTGGTTTTTGACACGGCGGTCGATGCTCGTCGCCTCGAAGAGGCCGATGAGGATCGGGAACGTGCGGTCGCCGTCGACCTCCTTGAGGTAGACCACCTGCTGGTCGTTGATCTCGCTGATGATGATCCGCGAGAGTTCCATCTGCACGCTCATGGCCCGGACTCCAGACGAGGTTGGTGCCGCACTGCCTTCCGGCCGCGGCACCCCGACCGCCACAAGTGTATCCGACCCGCTGCGGCAAGGCACCCGGGCCCAGGCCGCCGCTCGATCGTCACAGGCCGCCGCTCGATCGTCACAGGCCGCCGCTCGATCGTCACGGGCCGCCGCTCGACCGTCACGGGCCCCGCTGGCGGCCGCGGAGCTCGGCGAGCGCGGCCACGCCCTTGGCAAGTTTCGCCTCGAGTTCGGCCAGCTGGGCCCGCTCCTTCGCGATCACGGCTTCCGGCGCCCGCGCCGCAAACTTCTCGTCGGCCAGTTTCGCCTGCTTGGCCCGGATGAAGCCCTCGGTCTTCTCATGCTCCTTCACGAGCCGGCCGATCTCGGCATCGACATCGACGAGGCCGGCGAGATCGACGAACACGTCGCAGCCCGCCGCCGAAGCCGTGGCCGCCGCGGGTGGCGCCGAGGCGTCGGGGCCGAACGAGTCGATGCCGACGGCCGCCATCGACTCGATCGCCGGCCGCATCGGTTCGAGCAGCGCCGCCACCTCGAGCGGCGCCCGGATCGCCACCGTCACGCGTGTCCTGGGGGGCACGTTCTGCCGGGAGCGGATTTCCCGGATCGCCGCGACCACGGCGAGGAACGAGCCGAACTGGGTCTCGGTGTGGCGGTCGGCCCAGGCCGCCGGCGGCGCGGGCCACCGCGCGATCATCAGCGACTCCGGCAGCGGTCCGCCCGGATCGTCCCAGGGCATGCGGCGCCAGCCGGCCGCCTCGCGGAGATGCTGCCAGATCTCCTCCGTCACGACGGGCATGATCGGGTGGAGCAGCCTCAGAATCGTGTCGAGGCCCACGAGCAGCATCGCCTGGGCGCGGGGCCGCTCCGCGGGATCGGCGAGCCTTGGCTTGCAGAGCTCGACGTAGGCGCTGCAAAACTCGTCCCATGCGAAGGCGTAGAGCATCCGCGCCGCCTCGGCGAAGCGATACTCGTCGATCGCCTGCGTGGCCTCGCCGGTGACGCTCGCCAGCCGGCTCATCAGCCAGCGATCCTCGAGCGGGGCGGATTCCCCCGCGGCAGCCGCATTCCCGAGGGGCATGCCGCCGGGACCGCCGGCGGACTCGATCTCCAGGTTCATGAGCACGAACCGGGTGGCGTTCCAGAGCTTGTTGGAAAAGTTGCGGCCCGACTCGAACTTCTCGCTCACCGCCGGCCCCCGGGGCAGGGCGAGGTCGGCCGCGGCGCTGGCCCACTGCGTGCGGAAGGGCTGGGCACACTTCGGGCAGTCGATCCGCGGCTTGACCCGGTTTTGCACCGTCTGCTCGACCAGCTGCCCGCACGCCGGGCACTGGAAATCGACCGGCATCCGCACGTCCTGCGTCTCCGTGGCCATGCTGGCCAGGGCGAAGCGGAGCGCGTCGGCGCCGAGCGTGTCGATGACGTCCACCGGATCGACGCCGTTCCCCTTGCTCTTGCTCATCGTCTCGCCGTAGCGATCGAGGATCTTGGGGTGGATGTAGACCTCGCTGAACGGGATCTCGCCCGTGTCGAACACCCCCATGATCACCATTCGCGCCACCCAGAGGGTGAGGATGTCGCGACTCGTCACCAGCGCGCTGGTCGGATAGAAGGTGGCGAGCTCCGGGGTCTGCCGCGGCC
>SXHR01000185.1:0-2904 GCA_005773625.1 Planctomycetaceae bacterium
CTGTTCGCCCGCGAGCCGCGCCGTGATCAGCGCTCCCGAACGAGTAGCCGCCTCCACGACGACGGTGCCGAGCGACAGTCCCGACACGATCCGGTTGCGCTGGGGAAATGCCCCGGCACGAGGCCCGGAAAAAGGCGGCGGCTCGCTCACCACCGCGCCGTGGGCGACGACCTCCGTGGCGAGATCGGCATGTTCGGGAGGGTAGACGGCAAGCACGCCCGTGCCGAGCACCGCGATGGTGCGGCCGCCGGCGTCGATCGCACCGCGATGGGCGGCGGCGTCGATGCCGCGGGCCAGCCCGCTGACGACGGTATAGCCGGCCCGGGCCAGGCCGCCGGCGAGCTGCCACGCCACCCGCTTGCCGTAGGGCGTGGCGTGGCGGGCGCCCACGACGGAGACCGCGAGGGCGTCGCACGGCTTGAAGCCGCCACGGACGAAGAGCACACCTGGCGGGTCGTCGATCCGCGCGAGCAGCGGCGGGTAGTTTTCAGCACCCTCGACGAGCATGTCGATGCCCCGGCTGCGGCAGACGTCGATCAACTCCTCGGCCGCGCGGTCGGCCACGAGCGCTGAAATCCGCGCCGCCAGCACAGGTCCGATTCCGCCCACCGTGGCGATCTCGCGGGAACTCGCCGCGAACACGGCTTGCGGCGAGCCGAACCGTTCGAGCAGCAACTGCCGCAGCCGGCCACCGATGCCAGGCACGCAGGAGAGCCGAACATGCGCGAGGAAGTCGGCGTCGATCGCCGGACTGGAGGCGGGCATCGGTGGGCTCCGGGAGCATCGCGGACAGAACGTGTACAGGCGTTCCGTTGTAGGCGATGCGATCGCCGCCGTCAAAAGGGGGGCCGGGAATCCTCGGGCCGAGCCGGGCCGGATCGCAGCCGCCCGATGCCGACCTCAGCCGGCCGCCACCTTGAGTTCCGCGAGATGCTGTGCCGTGTTCACCAGGCGGTCCCAGTTTTGCTCGACATACTCGGGCGGGCCGCCGATCTGGGCCACCACCTGGGCGACTTCCTCCGTGGGCACCATCTCGATGGCGTCCCAGGGGCAGACCTTGAGATCGTAGGGATTCGACTTCTTCCCGGGGATGTGCACGCACACCTCGCAGCCCACGCACCGCTCGATGTCGATCTCGCACCAACTCTGCAGGTTGTGGAACTGGTCGTACTGCTGCACCTTGATGATGCAGTCAACCGGACAGACCTCGAGGCACGACTCGCACCCGGTGCAGTTGTCGGCATTGATGACCGCAAGTTCCTTGGGGAGCTTCTTGCGGGGTCCTGCTTTGGCCATGGTGGGTTTGATCGGTGGAAAGGGGACGGTTTCTGGAGCCCCTTCATGGTAGCCGGCTCGGGCCGGCCGTCAAAATCGGACCAGTCGCGTGAATCAGGCCGCCCGGCGGAGGCCGGCCGTCGGCGACTCCGCCGCGTAGTCGTAGCCAAACCGCTCGATGTCCTCCGCGAAATGGTCGCGGACGAGGGCCACGAGCCGCGGGCTGTAATAGTCGCGATAGTCGCGGCGGGAGCTGGCGTTCACATGGCCCAGCGGGGCCACGATGCCGATCCGGCGGCAGACGTGGCTGAAGTCGGAGGCCACGGTTTCGTAGCGGCCGAGAAAGTCAACGAGCAGCCGGCCCCGGGAATCGCAGAGCATCCGCGTCTGCGAAATCTTGCCGCGACGGATTTCGTAGCGGAGATACGCCTCGAAGTCGGGCAGCCGCGTCGCGAGGCGGCGGCGGTGGCTGACGTGGGTGGCGTGTTCCCCGTTGGCGCGGAGGAAGTGGAAATACGACACCATCAGGTCCCAGGGATTCCGCACGAAGGCGCACTTGAACAGTGACTCGAACACGTCACCGGGCAGGTTGCGGCGGAGCGTGTCGGCCGGCGTGTGGGGGCGAAACCGCCGCAGCCGATACGGCGCGTAGTGGTTGACCTTGATGCCGATCCGCTCGAGCCAGCGGTTGGCCCAGTAGTGCTGGCTGTGATCCGCGTGCGAAAAAAGAGCCCCGGCCACGCTGGAGCCCGCCGTCTTGGGCACGTGAATGAAGGCAAACCGGTGGCGGTAGGAGACGAGCATGCGGCGACCTCGCGGGCCGGGGAGGGTCGCGAAACCCACCGCCCGCCGCAAGAGCGTTTTCCGGAGGCTACACGCACTCCCCGCGGACGAGGTCTTCGGGCGTCTGCCGGGCCCGGACGAGTCGGTGCGTGCCGCCATCGACGAGCACCTCGGCCGGCAGCGGCTTCGAGTTGTAGTTGCTCGCCATCACGAATCCGTAGGCCCCGGCGATCTCGATCACGAGCAGATCGCCCACCTCCGCCGCGGGCAGGCTGCGCGTGGCCACGAAGCCGCCATCCGTCTGCGTGAAGATGTCGCCCGACTCGCACAGCGGGCCGCCCACCGCCACCTCCTCGTCAGCGACGTGCTCGGCCCGGCTTTGCGGGCAGAGGCTCATCGGGTGGTAGGAGCCGTAGAGGACGGGCCGCGCGAGGGTGTTGAAGCCCGCATCGACGAGGACGTATTTTCGCGCGCCCTGCTTCTTGATGGCGCGGATCTCCGTGACCACGGAGCCGGATTCGGCCGTCAGATAACGGCCCGGTTCGATTTCGAGCCGGATGCGGTGGCCGAACCGGTCCTCGAGCCGCTTCCGCGTGGCATTCCAGAGCGTGAAGTAGCCGGAGAGATCGGCATGCACCTCGCCCGGCTTGTAGGGCACGGGCAGTCCGCCGCCGGCGCTCACCATCGTGAGCGAACGGCCGACCTCGATCGCCACCCGTTCGAGCGCCTCGGCCACCTCCGCCAGATGCGCGAGGTCGGTGCCGCTGCCGATGTGCATGTGGAGTCCGCTGACGGCGAGCCCGGCCCACTCGGCCCGCCGGAGCACGTCGTGAATCTCCTCGTGCC
>SXHR01000186.1:0-2581 GCA_005773625.1 Planctomycetaceae bacterium
CGGATGGCAATCTCGGGTCGAAGCCGCCAGGGCTCGCCTTCGGGCAGGACAT
Source organism: Planctomycetaceae bacterium (assembly GCA_005773625.1). GTDB lineage: Bacteria > Planctomycetota > Planctomycetia > Pirellulales > UBA1268 > QWPN01. The sequence continues at coordinate 53 of SXHR01000186.1, forward strand.
ACCGGGTTTTGAGGGCGGGGTCGAGACCACGCGAGAGGGCAAGATCGCCATACACGGCGCGGGTGGCTTCCGACAAGGCCGAGGCGGAAATATCGGTGCCAAGAATTTGTACAACCGGTTTTGGTCCCGGTTTGGCGTGGAAGGCTTCTTCAATGCACAGGCTGAGGGAATAGGGTTCCTGGCCGGTGGAGCAGGCCGCCGACCAGAGCGTGAGCTGTCGCTCGGCCGCCCGCTTCGTGACGAGGTCGGCGATGATGCCCCGCAGGGCCTCGAAGGGGGCCTGGTCGCGGAAGAACGAGGTCTCGTGCGTCATCATCGCGCAGAGCACGTCCTTCTCGAGCGACGGATCCAGTCCCTGCCGGACGCGGTCGATGAGCGTCTCGAGGCTGGGGATTTTCCGCTGCTTGACGATCGGCATCAGCCGGGCCACGACGAGGTATTGCTTCGATTCATCGATGCACACGCCCGTCCGCTTTCGCAGCAGGCTGCACAGGTAATCGAACTGCGGTGGAGCGACCTTCATGGGGGGCGGTTCGTCGCAGCGTCAGCCGCCACGCCTCTTGAGCCGGAGGCCGATCTCGACGCCCACCTGCGACAGCGGCAGGACGGCGTCGGCGAGGCCCGCCCGCACGACCTCCCCCGGCATGCCCCAGACCACGCTCGAAAACTCGTCCTGGGCGATCACGCCCCCGCCGGCGGCGACGATCGCCCGTGAGCCGGCCAGGCCGTCGCGGCCCATGCCCGTGAGCACCACGCCGAGCGTGCCGGCGCCCCAGAGCCTGACCGCCGAACGGAAGAGCACGTCGGCCGCCGGCCGGCAGGAATTCTCCGGCGGATCGTCGGTGAGCCGCACGTGAGCCTGGGCTGGGTCGCCCACCAGCTCGACGTGCCGGCCGCCGGGGGCCACGAGCACCACCCCGGGCGTCAGGCTCTCCCCCTCGACCGCCTCACGGACGGGGAGCCCGCTCACCTTTTGCAGCCGTTCGGCAAGGGCCTTGGTGAAGAATGCGGGCATGTGCTGGACCACCACGATCGGCACCCTCGCTTCGGGCACGAAGGCCGGCAGGACCTCCGCGAGTGCCGACGGCCCGCCCGTGGAGACCGCGATCACGACACCTTCGATCCTCGAGTGTCGGGCACGCCCCGACGGCCGCGACACCGGCGCACCACCAACGGCCGGCCCGGCCGCAGCACCGCGGCCCGGTGTCGACGCCGTCCCGCGCGGTACCAGCGACTTGATCCGACCGATGACGTCGGTGCGGATCTTCGCGGCCACGTCGTCGGGGTTCAGGCCGGCAGGCTTCGCCACGTAGTCGTTGGCTCCGGCAAGAAGGGCGTCGACCGTGGCCTTCGCCCCCCGCTCCGTGAGACTCGAAAACATCACCACGGGGAGCTTTCCGAACCGCCTGCGGATCTCCCGGAGCGCCGTGAGCCCGTCCATGACCGGCATCTCGACGTCCAAGAGGACGAGATCGGGCCGCGTCGCGGCGATCGTCTCGAGGCAGACGGCGCCGTTGACGGCGGTGCCCACGACCGTCAGATCGGGATCGGTGGCGAGCGTGGCCGAGAGAATGCCGCGGATGGTCGCCGAGTCGTCGCAGATCAGCACGCCGATCGGGCCGCGGCCGCCCACGGTTGCCAGTTCCCGGGCGATCACCTTGAGATCGACGAGTTTGCGGACGAGGGCCGCCGCTGTGAAGGGCTTCGCGAGGTATTCGTCGATGCCTGCCGCCCGGGCCACGGCGATCCGCTCCTGATCGTGCTCGGTCGAGATCATCAGGATCGGCAGGCCCTCATAGGCCTTCTCGGCCCGGAGCCGCCGCACGAGTTCCAGACCATCCATCACCGGCATCTGCCAGTTGACCGTCACCAGATCCGGCCGACCTCCCGCGGCGAGTGCCGCGAGGGCCTCGACCCCGTTGCTGGCCTCGGTGCAGGAGAAGTTCAGCTCCTGCAGCGTCCGCGCGACGATGCTCCGGATCGGCTTGGAATCGTCGACGACGAGCGCTCGCACCGCTGGGATCCTCCCTGAAGCGACCCTCCGCGCGGCAGCCGGTCACCATCCCGTCTCCGCCTTCGCCCGGGGCTCGTTTCGCTCGTCCCCGGCTGCTTGACTCTTGCCGCTTGCCTATTGCTGCTTGTACTGGTCGACGAGTTGCTGCAGGGCTTGAGCCATGCGGGAGAGTTCCTGCGACGACACCTGCGTGTTCGAGGCCCCCTCGGCCGTGCTCTGCGCGGCCTGGGCCACCTGGACGATGTTCTCCGCAATCTCGGCCGAACCCATGGTGGCCTCGGTGATGTTGCGGCTGATCTCGCCGGTGGTCACCGACTGCTCCTCGACCGCCGCGGCGATCTTGTTCTGGAGGCTGTCGATCTCCTTGATCACCTTGCCGATCTCCGCGATCTCTTCAACGGCCCGCCGCGTGTCGCCCTGCATCGACTCGATCCGGCCGCCGATGTCTTCGGTGGCCTTCGCGGTGTCGCGGGCGAGTTCCTTCACCTCGCTGGCCACGACGGCGAAGCCCTTGC
>SXHR01000187.1:0-4990 GCA_005773625.1 Planctomycetaceae bacterium
CCCGATCCCGACTGCGATCTCGACTACGTGCCCAACAAGGTTCGCGAGGGAAAGTGCGACTACGCGCTCTCCAACAGCTTCGGATTCGGCGGGCAGAACATCGCGCTCATCGCCGGCCGCTACCGAGGCTGAGGCGACCCGCCTTGCCCATCCTGCCGTCGTTCCCGGCCGCAGGGTTTGCTCAACCCGTGGGCCCGGCACGACCGATACCACCGGTGAAACGCGGACGAGTGGCCTGCGGCGATGTGCCGGCGGCGCTCCCTCCGCCCATCGGGAACCCCGCCCATGAAATCGCTGCCTCACGCCCTCGGCCTGCTCGTCGTCGCCGCCGTGATCGCCACCTCGAGCGGCTGCTCGATCATCGACCGGCTCTTTCTGCTCAACACCGATGGTCCTCATGGTCATCACGCCAACCAGGCCGGCGGTCCGTGCCAGGACGGCATGTGTCAGGATGGCATGTGTCAGGACGGCCAGTGCGGTCCGCAGGGGTGCCCTGAGGGCAACTGCCCGAGCGGGGCCTGTCAGGAGTGTGAAGGTGGCGCCTGTCACCCGCGGCATGTCGGTCGCTACGGCGGCCTTGCGAAGCACCACCTCTCGCCCGAGGAGAAGGCGGCCCTCGCCGGCTCCGATTACGGTGCCGTGCAGCCTGCCGGCCCGCCGACCGGCGCCGTGGCCTATCCGTATTACACGACCCGCGGCCCCCGCGACTTCCTCGCCAAGTGCCCGCCGTCGATCGGCCCGCAGTAGCGCGGGATGCGACGAGCGAACAGTCCCGCGCCTGACGGCGTTGGGCTTGGCGAGGACCTGCCGGTAGGCTCTTCAGCCTGACCGGCACCGTCGTTCCTTTTCCGGCGGAGGGGATTCGCGCATGCACGCCACCAGGGGTGATTCCACGTCCGGCATGACCGCCTCAGGCCGGCTCACGCTCACCGGCTGGCTGGTATGCGGAATCGCCGCGATCGGTTTCGCATTTGACATCTACGAACTGCTCATGCTGCCGCTGGTGATCAAGCCAGCCCTCGCCGCCCTGGGGGGCATGACGTCGGAAGGGTTGCCCCTGCTGGTGCCGGGGTCACCCGAATACACGAAGTGGGCACGGGCGCTCTTCTTCCTACCGGCACTCGCCGGGGGCGTCTTCGGCCTGCTGGGCGGCTACCTCACCGACCTCCTGGGCCGCCGCCGGGTGCTCACCTTCAGCATCCTGCTCTATGCCTTCGCGGCGCTCGCCGCCGGTTTCGCCACGTCGCTGCCGCAACTGCTCTTCTTCCGCTGCCTCGTCTTCATCGGCGTCTGCGTGGAGTTCGTCGCGGCGGTCGCCTGGCTCGCCGAACTTTTTCCGAACCGCGAGCAGCGGGAGCGGGTGCTCGGCTGGACGCAGGCATTCTCGTCGCTCGGCGGGCTCCTGGTGGGCTCGGCCACGGTGCTCGCCGCCCGGTTCGCGGACTTCCTACCGGCGATCCAAGGCGGCCACGAGGCCTGGCGATACACGCTCATTTCCGGAGTGATCCCCGCGGTGCCGCTGATCCTCATCCGGCCGTTCCTGCCCGAGAGCCCCGTCTGGGCCGAGAAGAAGCGGTCTGGAACGCTCAGGCGTCCGAGCCTCCGCGAACTCTTCAGCCCGGCGCTCGTGCGGACCACCGTCGTGACCACGCTCGTCTTTGCCGCCAGTTACGGCATCGCCTTCGGCGCGATCCAGCAGCTGCCACAGATTCTCGGCGGGCCGAAGGGGCACGCCGCGATCCTCGCCGCCGCGGAGGCGGCCCGTGACGGGGCGGTTGCCGGTGCCGCGCGGGCCGGGATGCCCGCACCCGCTCCGGGCAAGCTCAAGGCGGTCGCCGGCAACGCCACCGATGAGGCGGTGGCCACCGTCACGATCTACCAGGAGATCGGCGGTCTGGTGGGCCGGGTGCTGCTCGCCTTCGCGGCGTTGCGGATCATCGGTCGCCGACGGCTGCTGCGGCTCTTTCAGATTCCGGCGCTCGTCGTCGTGCCTGCCCTCTTCCTCTGGATCTCGACGCAGCTCTCCAACGTCGAATCGCTTCCCTGGATCAAGGCGGGCATCTTCGTGGCGGGACTGCTCACGGTCGCGCAGTTCAGCTTCTGGGGCAACTACATTCCGCTCGTGTTCCCCACGCATCTCCGCGGCACGGGAGAGAGCTTTGCGGCCAACATCGGCGGCCGCGTGCTCGGCACCGCCGCCGCGTGGCTCACGCTGACGTTCTCCGCGGCCACGCCCCCCGATCCGGTGAGGATCGCGGTGGCCGGTGCCGCGGTCGCGGGGGTCTATGCCCTCATCGGCGTGATCCTCACGGAGTGGCTTCCCGAGCCCGACGCCCCGCTCGAGCATTGATTCCGGGCGGGCTCCCGGTCTACAGCGCGTCTTCGGTGCGGAGCGTGACCTCGATCAGCCGCTCCATCACCTCGGCGGGCGACTCGTGCGGAAAGTTCGTGAGCACGACCTCCTTCGCGTAGAGCTTGCCGATGTAGCGGCGATGCCTCGCCCCGGCCGTGCGGCTGGCGAGGAAGTCGCGGTGGGCGGAGTTGATCACGATCTCGTTGCCCGTCGCGTCGTACCGCGATCGCCAGGGCTGGCCGTGTTCCGGCTCCAGACGGTAGCCGGGCAGGCCGCGGCCACCCGGGCCTTCGCCGCCGGGATCGACCATGAATTTGAGGTCCACTCGGTCGCTCACCTCGACGTCGCCCTGCCGCGCCGTCACCTCGACGGTGACGAGCCCGAGGTCGGAAGAGGCCACGCGGCAGGAGAGGCCATCGACCGCGATCGCTCCCGAACCGGAGACGATCCGCCAGGCCCCCTTCACGCCTCCGGGAATCTCGAGCCCCTGCGCATCGCGGGCGACGGCGGTGAACAGGCACGATCCGCCGGGCGGCCGCCGGGGATGACGTGGAGAAATCCGCACGGTCGCCAACGGCCCGGGGTCGGCCGCAAACAGCCGTGGTGCAGGCTCGGCAACCGGCGGCCGGGGTCGCGCCGGTTGGCCCCCGGGGACTCCTCCGTCGCTCGGCGGGCCCTCATGCTGCTGGATTACAAGGTCGTGCTTGGGGATGTCGAAGAAGAGGTAATCCTCGGCCGGTAGGTCGGCGAGCGCCGAGGCGAACGCCTTGTGGACCTGCTTGAGAAGCTGACGACTGGCACGCTCGGCCTCCGCCTGCTCGCGGGAGGTGACCGCCATGAGGATGTCGGCCTCGATCGCCGGCGCGGCGGCCGCCAGCGCCTCGAAAGCCGCATCGATCACGATGCCCGAACGGGTGCCGGGGGCGACCGCCAGGGCGTCGAAATCGACGAGTCCCTCGAGGCGACGGTCGGTCCATGGGGCGCGCTGGAAGGGGAGGAGCTCGGCGATGTCGGCAAGCACGCGGGTGCCGTCCTTGCAGATCGCGATTCCGCCGCCGCCCGTGGCCTCGTCCCCGCGGCGGTAGATCTCGACGCTCACGTCGCCCAGCGGTGTCGGATACCGCCGCGGGATCTCCAACCGTTCGCCGTCAAACTCGCGGGGCACGACGCGGATCTCCCGTCGGGCCACCGTATCGACGACGTCGATCGTCACGCCCGTGCGCCGGATCCGGTCGCGGAGTTCAGCCGAGAGATAGCGGGCGATCTTCTCGCCGGTGACGAGATTCTTCGTGCCCTCCAGCAGCGGGCCGACCGTCACCCGGGTGCCGCGAATCGCGAGCCGGCCGCGTGCGGGCCGGATGGTGTATTCACGCTCGCCGCGGACGAGATGGAGTTCGCGCAGGGGGCCCGGGCAACCTCCCGACGTCATGCGCAGCTCCTCGCCGAGGCTCCAGAAGCTGAGCAGGCCGATCCCGAACTCGCCATGCACTCCCTGTCGCTGGGCGCCCTGGAGCTGTCGCTTCATGGAATCGCAGAGATGGGTGGCGATTCGCTCGAAATCGGCGGCCCCCGAGGCGTCGCTGGCCACGCCGCGGCCGTCGTCCTCGACCTCGAGGAACAGGCTGCCCTGGGCGCGGCGCCGGGCGATCCGGACACGCGTCGCCCCGGCATCGATGGCGTTTTCGGTCAGCTCACAGATCGCCTTGAGCGGATGCGTCTGCGAGTGGGCGATGATCGTGATCGCATTCCACTGGTCGCCGATCGTGAGTGTTCCGGTGATGGCGGCCGTGTCGGTCTTCATGGTGGCGAAAGCGTCGCGCTGACGGCGACGGTCACTCGGGGAGCGTTCGGGGGGCCTGGGGGACATCGTCGGGCAGCGTGGGCACGGACCAGATCACATACAGACCGGTCGCCACCGCGGCGAAGAACACGTAGCGGATCGTCCAGTGGAGGCTGTTGAGCAGCAGGCTCAAGGTCACCACCGCCAGCACCATCACGACGGCACGATGCTTCAGGCTGCGGCGGATGCCGTGGTAATGCTGCCAGTCGTCGAGCGTCGGTCCGAAGATCCTCGAGCGATGGAGCCAGGCGTGGATCCGGGGAGAACCGCGGTAGAAACACCAGCTCGCCAGGAGGACGAACGGCGTCGTCGGCAGCAGGGGCAGCACCGCACCGAGCACGGCCAGTCCGAGGCAGATCCAGCCGCCGCTCACGTAGAGAAACCCGCGGAGCGGGTCGGTGACGGGGCGGAGGTCCATGAAGCGGGGCTTCCCGAGTCTGTCAGGCAACTGCGGGGATTCTACCACGCGCATGTTTGCCGTATGATCGTCGCCGACATCCCCCCGGCGAACCCGGCCTCAGCCGCCCTTGGAGAGACCCCCATGCCCCTCGTTCCCCTGCGGATCCTGCTCGACCATGCCGCCGAGAACGGCTACGGCCTCGCGGCCTTCAACGTCAACAACAGGGAGCAGATCCAGTCGATCATGGAGGCGGCGAAAGAGACCGATTCGCCCGTGATCGTGCAGGCCTCGCGGGGCGCCCGGAGCTACAGCCAGGACAACTACCTGCGGCATCTGATGCTCGCCGCCGCCGAACTCTATCCCACGATCCCGATCGCCATGCACCAGGACCACGGCA
>SXHR01000016.1:0-8528 GCA_005773625.1 Planctomycetaceae bacterium
GGCGGTTCGGATACCGCGGCGCGAGCGCCTCGATCTTCGCGACCATCTCGTCGGTCAGGTAGGTGCGGCCGGGGGCGATCATCGGTCGAGCTCCGCGGCGATGATGTTGAGGCTGCCGAGCACGGCCACCACGTCGGAGAGCGTGTGGCCCCGGATCAGCTGCGGGAACAGCGCGAAGTGCAGCACGGAGGGCGGACGGCAGCGGGCCCGGTAGGCCGTCTCGTTGCCGTCGCCGGCGATGTAGAAGCCGAGCTCGCCGTTGGGCGCCTCGATCGCCGCGTACGACTCCTCGTGGGGCACCTCGAAGCCGCGGTTGGCCATCGAGAGCTCGAAGTGCGAGATCGTGCCCTCGATCGATGAATAGACCTGCTGCTTGGTGGGCCGGGCAACCCGCTGGTCGATGCTCACGTCGATGTCGCCGGCGGGCAGGTTTTCGAGGGCCTGCGCCACCAGCCTCAGGCTCTCCCGCATCTCCTGCATCCGCACGAGGTACCGCGCGTAGCAGTCGCCGGCCGTCGCGCAGCAGACCTGGAAATCGAGGTCGCCGTAGGCGAGGTAGGGCTCGTCCTTGCGGAGGTCGCGGGTCACGCCGCTGCCGCGGGCGACCGGCCCCGTGGCGCCGCGGTTGATCGCCTCCTCCTTGGTGAGCACGCCCACGCCCTTCGTGCGGTCCACGAAGATCCGGTTGCGGGTGAGGAGCCGCTCCATGTCCTCGAGCGTCTTGGGGAACGTCTTGAGGAAGCTGCGGATCTTCTCGATCACCAGCGGCGTGAAATCCTGCGACACGCCGCCGACACGGGTGTAGGAGTTGGTGAACCGGGCCCCGCAGAGTGTTTCGAAGATGTCGTAGATCACCTCTCGCTGGTAGAAGGCGTAGAGGAAGAAGGTGAACGCCCCCGTGTCGAGGCCGACGGCGCCGTTGCTCAGCAGGTGATCACTGATCCTGGCAAGCTCGGCGATGATCGTGCGGATGTACGCGCATCGCGGAGTCAGCTCGATGCCCAGGAGCGTCTCGACCGCATGATGCCAGGCCACGTTGTTGGCCATCGGCGAGATGTAGTTCATCCGGTCGGTCACCGTCACGTACTGGTTGAACGTGAGGTGCTCGCCGAGTTTCTCGAAACCGGAATGCAGATAGCCCATCTCCGGCATCGCATCGACCACCCGCTCGCCGTCGAGCTTGAGGACGATCCGGAGAGTGGTGTGGGTGGCGGGGTGCTGCGGACCGAAGTTGAGCGTCCAGAGGTAGTCCTCGGAGCGCGCGCCCGCCTCAGGGCCGGAGGTGCCGAAGTCAGCCGTGGCGATGGACATGGGCGTGCTCAGCTGTGGTCGCGGGTGAGAACGGGGAAGTTGTGCCGCTCGCCGCGACCCTGAAGCGGGTAATCCTTGCGGAGAGGATGAGCCGTGAACTCCTCGGGCATCACGAGCCGACGGAGGTCGGGATGGCCGGTGAAGCGGATGCCGAACAGGTCCCAGACTTCCCGTTCCAACCAGTTGGCGGCCTTCCAGAGCGGCACGACGCTCCTCGTGCTCGGGTCGGGATCGTCGAGGAACACGCGGATCGTGAGCCGCTGGTTGGTGGCCGTCGAGGCCAGCAGGTAGACGAGGCCATAGCGGTGCTTCGCGGCCTTGTACTCGAGGTAGTCGACGCAGGTCACGTCGACGAGCAGGTCGAAGCCCTGCTCCTTGAGCCACGCGAATGCGTCGAATGCGAGCGATTCCGGCACGACCACCCGCGTCTGACCGCGGGAGACCGATGTCTCGAGGCTGCCGACGCGGGCCGTCAGGGCGGCGAGCACGTCATCGACGGAAGGGGGAGTGGACGGCATGGGTGGGCGAGCAGGTCTCTAGGGTCACTAGGGTCAGTTGTTCCGGCCGGCGATGGCATCGGCCGCCGCGGCGAGTTCTCGCTGCAGCATGGGATTCCGGGAGGCGTCGATCGACAGCGGGCTCGCGATCTCCTCGAGTGCCCGCTTGCGGAGCTGCCGGCCCGCGGTGTCGAACTCGCGGCCGGTGATCGTGCCCTCCCGCTGGATTTTGTCCTGCAGGTCGATGATCGCCTGGATGAGCTGCTCGGGCCGCGGGGGGCAGCCGGGCACGTACATGTCGACGGGGATGAAACGGTCGATGCCCTGCACGACGGCGTAGGTGTCGAAAACGCCTCCCGTGCTCGCGCAGGCTCCCATGGAGATGCACCACTTGGGCTCGTGCATCTGCTGCCAGATTCGCTGGAGCACCGGCAGCATCTTCATCACCACCCGGCCGGCCACGATCATCAGGTCGCACTGCCGCGGGCTGAAGCGGAAGACCTCGGCACCGAAGCGGGCGAGGTCGTGCTTGCTGGCGCCTGTTGCCATCAGTTCGATGCCGCAGCATGCCGTGGCGAACGGCATCGGCCAGAGGCTGTTCTTGCGGCACCAGTTGGCGAGCGAGTCGAGCCGGCCAATGACGACATTTTCCGGGAGCTCGAGCCTGTTGGACGGAACCGAATGGACTACCGCCATCGGAAAACCCCCTTTCTCCAGTCGTAGGCGAAGCCCACGACAACCAGCGCGATGAATGCCATCGCGGCACCGAAGACGAGGCCCCGCGACGAGACGAGGCCCCCCTGCACGGCCGCATCGACGCCGGCCGCCGACCGGCTGGCGACGGCCCACGGAGAGAGAAAGAGCAGCTCCACGTCGAACACGAGAAACGTGATCGCCACCAGGTGAAACCGCACGTCGAACCGTCGGCGGGTGTCGTGGACGGGGTCCATGCCGCTCTCGTACGGCATCTCCTTCACGGCCCCGGACCGCCGGGGGCCGATCAGGTTGGCCGCCACGAGCAGCCCGACCGATACGGCCGCCGCAACCGCGACGAAGAGCAGCACCGGGAGGATCGCGTCCATCGAGACCTCGGAAAAGGGCGTTCGGCGGCGGGGGAGCCGGGCCGATACGTGGTTTTCGGCCGCGGGAACCGACTTCGTGAAATTCATCACAAAGTCGGACCCCAAAAAAACCGGAGGATCGTCGATCCGCCGGCCTCTCCGGAACCCGCATCTTTATACAGGGGCGGTTTCCAGCCGACGAGTCTGCCCCTTCCGATCCCGGCATACCCGCGGGTCAGTGCCCCATTTTTCAGCCGCAGCGGGCCAGGTGCCTGCGGATCAGGCCGAGGTCGAACCGGGTCGATCGGCCGAGCCCCGCCATCACGCGGGACAGATCGTGGCCGTAGTGATTGACCCGGAAAAGTCCGATTTTCACGAACGGGATCCCCGCCTCGAGCAGCCGCCACCAGACGAGCTCGCTGGGGTTGTGGGGGCGGCGGCTCTTCCGCACCAGCCGCCAGGAACGCCTCGGCTCGCGGAGCGAGAGGTGGGGGAGCACCTCGCGGAGTCCGACGTGGGCCGCCGCTGATCCGTCATAGAGCCCCGCGACTCGAAACCCCGCCTCGGCGGCCCGTCGGGAAAGGCCGATCTCGTAGCGGTTGATGATCTCGCGTTTCGATCCCAAGGGCTCGACTCCCGACCAGAAGTCGTCGGCGCAGTCCGACTCGAAAAAGCGGCGTCGCATGCCGAAGAACCAGGATTGGAGGTGTCGGACTCGCGGTGCATCGCGGCTCGTGGGCTGGTCTGAAACGACCATGCCCCAGAGATCAGCCGCCGCGGTGCGCGGATCGTCGAAGGCTGGTGCCAAATCGAAGAGCGGGCCGTAGACGCTGTCGTTGACGCAGATCACCTCGTCGAACGCAGACCTGTCGAGCGTCGCCAGTCCGTTCCGCCAGGCGCAGAAGTCGTAGCCGACGTTCGCGCGGGGCAGGAAATCATCGACGAATGGCTTCAGCGCCGCCGGCAAGTGCCGGCCACCGTTGGACACCACCACGAGCCGCTCGGCGAACCGGCGGTATTCGGCGATGGCATGCCGAACGTGCGGATCGAACTCCCCGGCCGGATCGAAGTGGGCCAGCACGATGGCCCGCGCGGATCGTCCGCGGGAAGCCGGCGGGAGCCCGCACGCCTGGCCTTGGCTCATGACTCGTGTGCGGCGGTGATCAGGCCGCTCTCCGCACGGTGAGTGGGCCGTCATCAAGCCGCGCCTGCAGGATGGAAAGCCTCTGGGCGGCGAAGCCTTCAGCCGCCGAGCCGCCGACGAGATCGAGCAGGTCGGGAATGGCTCGCAGCGTGTCGGCGGCGGCCCCGGTCGCCCCGGCGGAAAGCTGCCGCTTGGCGGTGCGTAGGGCGGAAGCCGCGTGCCAGCGGACGCTGGCCGAGAGGATCTGGTCGCGGATCGGCTCGGGCAGCGAGGCGGCATTGATCCGGATGGCGCGGGCCATGTCGGGCCAGACGGCCCCCATGGCGATGAGTCGCGTGGTCTCGTTGGCGACGTGCCGCCGGTAGACGGCCAGCGTGCGCGGCTCGTACCACACGCGATACCGCGCGGCGATTCGCACCCACATCTCCCAGTCGAGTGCGTGGCACAAGTCGGGCCGGTAGCCGCCGAGCGTCTCGTAGGTGCGGCGGGGCACGACGGCGGCCGGCGTCTGGATCCGCTGACGCGCGCCGATCGTCGGCAGCCAGTTGGCGATCACCCCGGGCAGCCACCGCTGCCGCGAACTCGTCTTGAGGTGGCGGCCGCCGGCATCCACGATCCTGCTGCGGCAAAACGCCATGCCGATGTCCGGCTCGCGCGAGAATCCGCGGTGGAACCGCGCGTAGAATCCCCGCTCGACGTAGTCATCCTGATGAAGCAGGTGGACGAGTTCGCCTCTCGCCAGACCGATCGCACGGTTCCAGTTGCCGCTCAGCCCCAGGCGGCGATCATGTTCGATCACTTCGATTCGACCGAAGCGATCGACCGATCGAACCAGATCGGTGACGAGCCCCGGCGTCGAGGCGTCGTCCACGATGGCGATCTGCATGTCATCCCGGGAGCCCGCCTGCCGGAGCACCGACTCGAGCGTGCTGCAGAGCATCTCGTCCGGCTGGCAGGTCGGAATCATCACGGAAAAGCGCGGCCGCGGATCGGCACCCGCCACGGGCGGGATCGGTGGAGGGGCGACGGTGGCGTGTGCAGGATTGCGAAGCATGGGCATGCGGGCTGCGTCGGACGGGCTGCAGGATCCCAGCCGTGGGGGGGGTATGGATACCAATCCCCGACAGTCCGCAACAGCCCGAAAGTGATGCCCGGCCCTGAAAAACACCGGGACGATCCCGGCGGGGTTGCCGGTCTTCGCTTGACTGCCCAACTTGCCAGCCCAAGTTGCCAGCCAGATTGCCAGCCACGGGGGGCGTCACCCGCCGCACCCCCCGGCCGACGCTGTTCAGAAGTTGCCGACGTTGAAACTCGCGTAGGCGCCGAACGGCCCCACGCCCACGCTCATCCCCGATCCCTTCACGTCCGAGAAGGGGGGCTTGCCTCCCCCCTGGCTCCGGTAGGGCGAGTACGACACTCCCGACTGCATCCGCGAAGCCGCGGCGTTCGAGGCGGCGGCGGTCTGCTGCCGTGCCGCCTGTGCCCGCTCCACGAGTTGCTGGCGGCTGGCGTCGAAGCCCGCCTGCTGCCGCTGAAGGGCGGTCCGCTTCTGCTCGATCTTGTCGATCTCCTGCTGCAGCTGGGCCGACGACATCTTCACCACGTCGGGCACGTCCTTGATCACCTCGGCCCGCTTCTGATCCGACATCACCGAGAGATACTGGCCGACCCACTGCCGCGCGTCCTTGGCTTCGGGGGTTTCGAGGATCTTGAACTTCGCGTCGAGATCCTCGAGCAGATATTCGAGCTCGTAGGACGACATCGCGGTGACCCGCTTGTTGAAGTCGGCCTTGATGTTGCGGACCTCCTGCGGGGAGTAGATTCGCTGTGACGAGAGCCATTCGCCGAGTTCGAAAATCGCCCGCCGCCACCGTTGGCTGTTCATGATCTCGACCTTGCGGGCCAGATCGCCGTCGCCCCCCTCGCCTTCGGACTGCGGCCCCTGCGCCCCTGCCGCGACCGGCTCCGTCGGACCCCTGTCTCCCTGGGCCCGGGAGACCTGGCACGCCAGAGCGGCCAGGCAGCCCAGCAGGATCAAGCCGGCGGGGGCTCCGCAAAATGGACGCAGGCTCCCCGTCATGATGCGCGACGTCCTCATCGTGCCGTTTCCTCGGTGGTTTCCGAACCCGCTGTGCGAACCATCGTCATGTTGACCTGTGGCATGTGTTCGCCGCCGACGTGCGTGGGCAGCGACCGCCAGACGCAGCGGTCCTTGCCATCATAGGAATAGATGTTGATCGCCGACGTCTGGCTGCCGTCAGGGAGCACTGCGGTCGTCCGCGCCACCCACGACCCGTTGTCGCGGCTCCATGTCGCCTCGCCGTGGCCGCCGTCATCGCTGAACACCCACGAACGGATGCTCTTTGAGAGCGGATCCCAGCCGATCCGCTGCGTGATGTGGGTCGCGGTGACCGGGGCGTTCGGATCGTGCGCAGGCGTGATCTTCAGATCGCGGAGCAGGTAGGTGCGGGAGGGGTTCCAGCGAACGGCCATCTCGATGGCGGGCTTGCCGGGCTGGGGGCCGTCGCCGCCGGTCTCATCGACCACCACCCAGTCGCCCACCATCCAGGCAAGATCGGCGAGCGTCTCGGGACCGACCGCCTGATCGCCGCGGGCCTCGCGGATCGCCGCGAGTTTCCAGGCACCGTCGTGCCGCACCCATGTCGCGGAGAATCGTCCGTGCAAGGTGGCTGAGTGGCCGGGATGCACGACCTCCACCGTTCCGTCCTCGACCGCGACATCGGGATTGATGAAACGCAGGCTCGTCTCGCTGATCGCCACCTGGGGCCTGACGGCCTTCGAGTCTTCAGCGGAGAGCGGTTCGAGCATCGCGACGGTGTCGCTTCCCTTCACCGCCCGGCCGGCATCGTCGATGATGTCGCCATCGGGCATCCACAGGGCGGCAAGTGCCTTGCCGTCGCCCCGCTCGAGCGCCTCCTTGTAGGTTTGGGATGCGGCGCGGATCGCCTGCTCGTCAGCCGTCCGGTCGGCCGCGGTGGCTGCGAGGGAAGTCGCCACCAGGATGGCGAGAAGACGGGCCGCGGTGGACGGGCCGCCACGGAGAAGCGATCGAACGACGGGCGATGACATGGAGCACCCAGCGGGGAAACGGGCGGCGGCAAAGCGATCGAGCCGGACGCCCGGGTATTTTACCACGCTCTCCACCGGTGGGGAAAGCGTGCCGGCGGATCGTTTGGTAGGGTGCTCGGCATGTCCGACCACGTATCAATCCTCGCCGACCTCGTGCGGCGTCCCAGCGTCAATCCGATGGGCCGCGATGTTTCCGGCCCTGAATACCTGGAGGGGCGGGTGGGCGACTACCTGGTTCAGCGGTTCACCGCCGCCGGCCTGCAGTGGGCCCGGCAGCCGGTGTCTCCGGGACGCGACAACGTGGTGGCGCGGCTGGAGGCGACCGTGCCGCGGGCTCCGGTCATCCTCTGGGATGTCCATCAGGACACGGTGCCGGTCGAGAACATGACGATCGAGCCGTTCGCTCCGGTCGTCCGCGATGGGCGGATGTACGGGCGCGGGACGTGCGACGTCAAGGGAGGCATGGCGGCGATGGTCGGGGCCCTGGAGCGGCTCTGCGCGTCCGGCGGCACCCGCGCAGCGACGATCGTCTTCTCCGCGACGGTGAACGAGGAGTTTGGCTTTACCGGCGCCAAGGCGCTCTCGCGGCTGTGGGACACCGCCGCGGCGGCGGACGCGCCGGCGTCGGATGCCGCCGCCCGACGGGTCGTCGGCCGCCGCCCGACGGTCGCGATCGTCGCGGAGCCCACGCGGCTCGACCTCGTGGTGCAGCACAAGGGGGCGATCCGCTGGCGGATTCTGGTGCACGGCCGCGCCTGCCACAGCGCGTTTCCGGAGCAGGGAGTCAACGCGATCTATCCGGCCGGCCACGCGATCCTCGCGATCGACGCGCTGGCTGGTGAACTGCTCACCCGCCACGCCGACCATCCCTGCGGCCCTCCGACGCTCAATCTGGGAACGATCCGCGGCGGCGCGGGGGTCAATCTGGTCCCCGATTTGACGATCCTCGAGGTCGAAAGGCGGGTGCTGCCGGACGAGTCGCCGCACGCGGCACGGGCCGAGGTGATCGCCCGGGTCGCGGCCGCCTGCGGTGCTGCCCGGATCGAGCATGCGGAGCCTTTCCTCGAGAGCGCGGGCCTCACCGATGCCACCCGTGATCCGAAGGCGGCGCCCTGGGTCGCAAAACTCGCCACCGAGGCGGGCCGTCGCGGTTCCGCCGCCGCCCGCACGGCCGCCCGCTACGGCACCAACGCCAGCGTGTTCGCCGCCGCCGGGGTGCCGAGCGTGGTCTTCGGTCCCGGCTCGATCGCGCAGGCCCACACCGCCGACGAATGGATCGACCTCGCCGAGGTCGGAACTGCCGCCGAGATCCTCGCGGCCGTCGTCACGGCGTGAAGGCGCGGCAACTGCCGGCTGCTACAACATCGCCACATTCATTCCCGCAGGAGCGCACGCATGGCAGCGAAGATCACGGTCAAGGGCCCC
>SXHR01000188.1:0-6585 GCA_005773625.1 Planctomycetaceae bacterium
ACGGCAGTCGTGACCTTGGCACGACCGAACGGAGTCAGAAGGCATACGCCAGGAAGTAATAGCGTCGTCCGCTCACTTCGAACGACGCGAGTGATTCCGCTCCCAACTTCGCAGTCGTCGTGTGCAGGGAACGGGGGTTATCCGCCGCGACGAACAGCACGCCGACATCGAACCGCCCGCGGTAGGCTTCACGCGTCACCGCGTTGAACGCGGTGTAGATGCCGCGCCCCCGCGCCGCTTCCGCGATGAGCACGGGGCCACGGCAGGCGACGCGCTGCCCCGCCAAGAGCCGGCCACGAAAGTTCGTGATCTCGGCGAGATCGAGCATCGCCCGCGTGAACGAGCCCGGTGCCGCTTCAGCCCCCCGCGGCAGCGCCGTCACGGCAATGAAGCCGACGATCTCGCCGGCGATCTCCGCGACATGAATGCCGTCGCCGGCGATCGTGCTGGCGAACCATTCCGCCGGGTGCTCGACTGAGATGAAGCCGTTTGCACGCGACTCTGGCGGGAGGTTGCCCACGTAGTAGCGGGCCTCGAGTGCCGTCAGGGCCGGAACGTCGGCGGGCTTCGCCAGACGAATCAGGGGTGATGCTTGGTCAGGCACTCTCGATGGCTCCCGGATTCCTGAGATGCTCAGCCGGCGGAAGGAGTACGGAGCTTATAGCCCGCGTCGATCACCGCGTCGGGCAGCGGCTGACTTTCCTCGTTCGGGATCAGCACCTCCACATAGGCCGCTGCGTCATGCCCGTCGATGCGGTGAAGCACGGCATCCAGCTCTGCCACCGTCCCGACTTTCGCGGTGAGCCAGCCCTGGCAACCAAAGGCCTCGGGCAGCAAATGGTAGCGGACGGCCGCCAGGTCGTCGTAGGCATGCCCGCGCTCACTGATGACGTCCTCGATGCCGTAGAGCCCGTTGTTGAGCACGAAGATCACGGGCTTCACGCCGTAGCGGCCCATCACGGCAAGTTCGTTCAGGGTGAGCTGGTGGGATCCGTCGCCGGTGACGAGCAACGTGCGGCCCGAAGTCTTCGCCAGGGCGACGCCAAGGCAGGCGGGCGTCGCCCAGCCAATCGAGCCCCAAAGCCCCTGTTCTTCGACGCCCACGCCGGCCGGCAGGAGCATCCGGTTCACATGGAGCATGCAGGTGCCCGTCTCGACCACGATCGTGTCGCCGGCTCGCAGCCACCGCTGGAGCCGCGGGTAAAAATGTGCGGAGTTGAGACGGTCGGCGGCTTCGCCAGCCAATGGCAGCGGCTCCATGCGGATCGGGGCGCTGCCTGCGCGGGCCTGCACCCGGGCCACGAGCGAATCAAGCACGTCGTCGATCGCCACGTTCACGAACACCTTGTCGCCCACACGCACCCAGTTGTCGTGGATCGAGACGACCCGGTCAGGTGCCGGCAGCGCCGTCCAGAAGCCGGTGCTGATATCGTTGAGCACCATTCCGCCGATGTCGAGAACCAGATCGGCGGTCGTGACGGCCTCGGCCACTGCGGGCGGCGACGACTGTGCGCCGTTGGAGAGCCCGATGAAGGAGGGCAAGGATTCGTCGACCACCCCCTTGTCGTTCGGCATGACCGCCACGGGTAGATTTGCCCGCCGGAGGAACTCCATTGCCCGCTGCCGCAGTCCGTAGCGGGCCACGAGGCTTGTCACGATCGCGACGGGCTGGCGGGCCGCCGCAATACGGGCGAGGATCGTGTCCACGGCAGCGTCTCGCTCGGCTGGCACGCTCCGCTGCCGCTTGATCGTGGCCAGCGGTCCGCCGGCGACCGGCGCTCCGAGCACGGGCATGATGCCCTCGACCTCCGAGATCGACACATAGGCGGGCATGCTCTGGCGGAGGGCCTCGCGGATCACCCGTTCGAGTTCCTCGACGCAGTTGTCGGCGGTCAGCCTGGCGCTGACGCAGGCCGCGGCGGCGGAGATCGGCATGAAGCGGTCGTAGGCCGTGTCTCCGAGGTTGTGGTGGGTGACCAGTCCGAGCCGCTGGATCCGCTCACTCGGCATGCCCACCAGATGGAACACCGGCAGCCGGTGCGCCTTGCTGCCCATGACCCCATTGATCGCGGAGAGTTCGCCGACGCCGTACGTCGTCGACAGGATTGCGGCCCCACGGATGCGGGCGTAGCCGTCGGCCGCGTAGGCGGCATTGAGCTCGTTGGCACAGCCAACCCACGAAAGCCCGGTTACCCGCTCCGCGGCATCGTCGATCGAAAAGGCATAGTCTCCGGGCACGCCGAAGATCCGGTCGATGCCGAGCTCCGCGAGCCGCCGGAGCACGTATTCGGCCACGTGAGGGTGTGACATCGGTCGTCATTCTCCACTCGGGTGAAAAACAGAAATGACACGTTCAGCGTCGGATCGCCATGATCAGGATCAAGGGCGGCATCAGGCGCCCTCACGACTCCCGGAACACGAAGAACACGGCCGCGGAGATGCACATGGCCGCCCACACATAGTCGACCTTCAGCGGCTGCTTCATGGAGAGCACCGCGAACGGCATGAACACGTCTGAGCAGGTGAGCAGCAGCGTCGTATCGAGCACTGCGATGATCGGCCGAGATGGTATTCGGTCATGGCTGGCAACACGCCCGCACCACACGCGCACAGTCATGACGGCGGCTCGAGCATACGCCGCTGCATTTTTTGCAGCAATTCCCCGATGCTGCGGGACGATGACAAAAGGGGGGCGGTTTCCGCCGGCCCTGGTTGCGGCGCGACGTCGCTTCTTTGGTTTCGCACGAGCTAGACTGCGGCTGTTCGCTCCCCGTCGGGACCGTATTCCTGGGAACTGGCGGCCATGTCGGTAGAAGTGGGATTCACCGGATGGTTCGTGAAGCAGCCGCTGCCGGTCCGGATCGCGGGCATCGCGCTTGTGGCCTGGCTCGTGATGCTCTGCCTGCTCCCCGACCCGCGGCCCCTGGGCGCGCCTGAGTGGACGGTGCGGATCGTGCAGCGGCTGGCCGGGATCGCCGAGCCGCGGGCGCGGTTCGTGGCCACGTCGCTCCTCCGCGGCGCGGGCGTGGGCCTGATCGGCGTGCTGCTGGCAACCGCGCTCTCCGGCTGGAGGTCGCGGGCCGCGGTGCCGGCGATCCTCATCGGCGCCCCGGCGCTCGCGCTGGTCGCAAAGTGGGTCAACTTTGGAGCCCTGCCGATCTGGCCGCAGCTGGTATTCATCCTGCTCGTCGCGTTCTTCGGCGGGCTCGCGGGCCTGGCGCTCCGCCGCAATTGGGCCGCCCTGGGCACCCTCGCGATCCTCATCGGCGGCCTCTCCGCCTGGGCCACATCGACCGGCGTGTGTGACGACCTCCACGAGGCCTGGCAGGGAACGGCCCGGCACGTGCTCGACGCGGCCGCCGACGTGCCCGACGGTGACGAGGGCTTCCTGCGGCTGCTCGAGATCGCGTTTGCGTATGCCGAAGACAACTCCCACGGCACCGATGCCGTGCTCCCCAACCGGGCCGCCATCCTCGCCCTGGGCAAGATCCTCGGCGACGACACCGTGGCGCGGGTCGGAGGCCGCGACCTCGACCTCGGGCCTCCCGAAGAGCGGGTCGCCCTGCGGCGGCGAATCCTGCTCGGCGGTCGCGGCGATCTCTCGCAGCACTTCTGGGTGAGTGCGGCGCTCGCCGCACTCGCCGACGAGTCACGGTCCCTCGCCGTCGGGCTCACAAAGGAGGAGATGGACTCGACCCCGGGGGGCTCGGGCTTCTCGTTCGTGGACATGGCCGCCAACTCCGCCGGCATCCGCCTGGCGGCCGCGGCCACCCGCAACTCGCGATCCGCCCACACCCTCCAAGCGCGGATCCGGCGGGGTGTGGAGGTGTCGGACCTGTTGCCGTCGCTCCGCGAGCTGCCGGAGGGCATCACCCGCGATCAGCTCCAGGCCGACTTCGGCGGCCTGAGCGGCGCCGAAACCCGGCGGCTGCTCGGCGAGATCGACCGCCGCATCGCGGAGTTGCCGCTCTACCGCTAGCGGACCGAGGCCCAGCCGATCGCGAGGCTCGCGAGGGCCACGCCGGGCATCACCCAGATGGTGGCCAGCCGCCAGCGGCGGGGAATGTTCGCGATCGATGCGAACCACACGAGCCCGATCGCCACGGTGACGTCGAGCACCCACTGAAACGGCACCATGCCCGCCGCGCCGTTCACCCAATCGACGAGCGGCGCCACGGCCCGGCGCACGGGATCGTCGGCGGGCACGCCGATGAAGCAGGCTCCGAACACCCGCAGGCCGAAGGCGGCAAACGGGATCAGCCCGGCGACGAGTTCCACGCGGCGGGAGAGCTTGGGCAGCGGCGCCGCCCAGATGGCGGTCCAGATCGCGGTGAAGCAGAGCAGGCGGATCGTCTCCATGGCGTCCGAGTGTAGCCCCGCAGGGCCTGCGGCCGGTTCATGGCCGATCGTGCGGGCCAGGAGGTAGAATGCCGGGGTCACGTGCGTCCCCGGAGGCTGGTGTCATGGAGTTCGTGTGGTTTCTCCTGATCGGTCTGGCGGCCGGCTGGCTCGCGAGTCAGATCATGAAGGGGGGCGGCTCGGGGCTCCTCGGCGACCTGATCATGGGCGTGATCGGCTCGATCCTCGGCGGGTTTTTGTTCGGCCTGCTCGGCCTTTCGGCAACCGGCCTGCTCGGCAGCCTCATCACGGCCACGGTGGGCGCGATCGTTTTGATCGCCGGCCTGCGGGCGATCAATCGCTCGCGGATCTGAGCGGCCGCGCGGCCGGCAGCAGATATCTGCCCCGGATGACCTTTGGAATGCGGACAACTCGGCCGTCTTGCGCGGCGGCCGCCGGGGCGGCGAGGGACGGCAGGGCGGCCATGATCCGCTGCAGCCGCTCGCGGACTGCCTCGACATCGTCTTCTGCCCTCAGGTGCCGCGACTCCGTCCGCGGATACGTGATCAGCTTCTTCTCGTAGAGCGACTGGGCGACGCTCTGCGTGAGGTCGGCGGAAAACCCGAACTGACTGCTGGCTTCAGAGAGCAGCTCGTTGAGTTTGACAAGCAGCGGCGGCGGCAACGAGCATGGTGGCCGACTCGTAGACATCACCACGCTTGGTGAAGCCGCCGAAGGCTTTGGCGATGTCGGCGGCCACCGATGGCTTCTCGGCGATCACGAGGGCCTTGGTGTGCGACAGGGGCTTGTGGGCTGCGGCGCTCATGTCGAGGTCTCCAGTGCAAAGTGTTTGCCACAGGGCGACGACATCGGCTCGGCGTCAAGCAAACCATGCTTCTTTTTTCGGCGAAGGTGGCTTCACGAAGCGAGCAGGTCGCGGCCTCCTTTTATGAGCGCGCGTACACGTGCGCGTGTGCGAGGCGGCCCGCCATGCTTGATGAAGCTCGCATGCCCCCCGGCTCGTGCCGCTCTGAGCGTGACGAGTTACTCGTCGCCACGGCGGTGGCAGGAAGTCGACACGGAAGCCGCGCTCGAGCAGGCAGCGCTGAAGCCAGAAGCGGCGGGACCGTCGGCTACGAGGAAGCCGTCCCGCACGAAAGATATCCCGGTTCAGGATGACAACGGCTTTTCACCGCCAGGGCCTTCGCGGTCGCCGAGTGGGGCGAACCGAGCGACCGCCTTGCCATCCACCATGACGGTCTCTGCGAACATCGCAGCCGGCCGGACCCAGAGGCCATGGTCGCCATATTCCTGGCGGTAGACGACAAGCTCCTCGAGCGTCTCGCTGTGCCTGGCGACACCGAGGACCGTGTACTCGTTTCCCTTGTAGTGCCGGTAGCGGCCCGGAGGGATTTCAGGCATGCGTTGTCGGGTGATGTCGCTCATCCGAGCCCCGCGCAGCCGCCCATGCCGCACTGCGGGCGACCGCAGCCCTCGGCCAGAGCGGAGTTGCCGCCGCCACCCGCCACGTGGCCGCTGACCACGCTCAACAGCTTGGTGAGCTTGGTGCCCTGGCAGTGCGGGCACACGGGCTTCTCGTCGCCGCGAATGAGCAACTCGATTTTCTGGCTACAAGTCTGGCAGGAATATTCGTACAACGGCATCGTTTTTCAGCTCCCTGACGCGAAGGCACGCAGTTTACATGGATACGTTCGACGCGATCAATCAACGGCGATCGGTGAAGGCTTTTGACCCGAGCCACCGGTTCACAGCCGCCGAGGAAACCAAGCTCCTCGAGGCCGCGCTCCAATCGCCGACGTCGTTCAACATGCAGAACTGGCGGTTCGTGATCGTTCGCGACCCGGCGCTGCGAAAGCAGATCCGCGCCGCCGCGGTCGATCAGGCGCAGGTGACCGATGCCTCGCTCCTGATCGTGCTCACCGCCGACTTGAAGGCGTGGAAGAAGTCGCCCGAGCGGTACTGGCGGAACGCCACGCCCGAGATCCAGAAACTCGTCACGGGCTGGATGGGGCCGTTCTACGAAGGGAAAGAGCAACTGCAGCGGGACGAGGCGATGCGGTCGTGCGGGATCGCGGGACAGACGATCATGCTCGCGGCCAAGGCCATGGGCTACGACTCCTGCCCGATGATCGGCTTCGACCAGGCGAAGGTTGCCGAGATCATCCACCTCCCGAGCGACCACGTGATCGGCTTCATGATCGCCGTGGGCAAGGCCGTGAAACCCGC
>SXHR01000189.1:0-3362 GCA_005773625.1 Planctomycetaceae bacterium
AAGAAACCCGGTGAGGACGGTCACCGGGACCCGCGCGGTCGCAGCGGCAGGCGGGACGGAGGTATTTGTCGCGGAGGATTCAGCGGTACTCATGATGGTCCTCAAAGGAAAGGTGACAGGGCGAAGACGGGGAGACGGCGGATCCCGTCGGCGGCTTTTGCGGCACACCGCAGCAGCCGTCGCGGTGGCCATGCGGCTCCGGGGCGGCGATCGGCGGTCGGGCCAGCACCGCGGCGACGTCGGCGGCCGCCAGTTCGGCCGCGGGACAGGGGATCTTCCAGGTTTTTGAACCTCTCGCACCAAGCAAAGCGATCACGGTCTCGATCGGCGGGCAGCCGGGCTCATGGCAGGCAAGCTCCGTGACGAGGACTGTGATCGGCTCATCAAGGCCGAGCTGCTCCTCGACCCAGCGTCTCACCTGCCCGGTGGCGGCCGCACCGGACCGCTGCTGACGTCCTGCATCCAGCATCAGGCGACCTCCGTAAACCGCTTGAAGCGGCACGCATCGATCACCGCAGGCAGCGGCAGAAGCGCCTCTGCAGCCTGGCATGCGCGGGCCCAGGCGATGACTGCCTCGAAGACAGCCTCATCGTCGATGCCGCCAAACCATTCGGTGCCGGCCGCTGTCATCACGAGGATCACGTTGGCCATGTCGCAAGGGCCGAGGCAGCCGGAGATGGTCAGCTGCACGGTGCGATTGAGCTTCTCCTCCTTCCACACCGCCTTGAGCCGCTCGACCGGCACGGCCGGGAATCCCCGGTCGGTGCGGCCGCAGCAACAGCCGACGCAGCAGGCGACCTGGGCAATGGCCGCGCGTTTCGTGGAGGGCAAGCCCAGGCAGGGCCGCTCGATCGCCTGCTGGCACGCGCTCGCCATGGTTGTCCTCCTGTGGGGACCTGGTCAGGCGGCCGCGATTTCGCGCCGCCGGCCCAGCCATGCCCTGGCGTCACGGACCGCGGCCCGGATGCCGTACACGACCAGCCCGATGACGACGACCGAGAACGCGGCGAGCACGGCATGCTCGGGCATCGTCTCCGGCTCGATGACGATCAGGTCGAAGAGGTTGATTTCCACATGATGGGCGAACAGGGGCATGACGAGGCTCTCCAGAGTGGGCCGAACACGTTTCCTACACGGTAACGCGACAGGCCTGCATGTGCAACTCAGTTGCAACAAAAAGTGAAAACCGCGATCATTGGTCATGCGCACGTGACCCATTGCGACACCGTCCGACCTCTCCCGTGCCGAACATCCGCCTCCACCATCTCGAGCGGTTTCTCCGGCATCCCGCCTGCCCGCTCTGCTGCGCGGCGGCCATCGCGGGCATCGCCTTCCTCCTCGTGTCGGCCCGGGCCTTGCCGCTTCTCGGCGGGACTCTCGCCACGCTTGCGATCGGGGGCGTCGGCCCCTGGATTGCCGTGCGCAACGCGACGGCGGTGATTGCATGGGATCGCCGCCGCTGCCGGGTCGCCGACACGCTCACCGCCACGATCACTTGGCGGTCGATCCTGCCGTGGTGGCGGCCGCATATCTCCCTGTCGTGGCGCGATGGGGAGCCCGGGCCAAGAAGCCCGGGTAGCCCGGCGGCCATGGCCACCGCCGCGACGATCGGCTCCACCCGCTCGGTGGCCGTCATGCCGCGGCGGCGTGGAAGGTTTCCCCGAGTCGCGCCGGCCATCGAGAGCAATCAGCCGTTCGGCGTCGTCACTGCCTCTCGGACGCTCGCCATGCCTGCGGCCGTGATTGTCTGGCCAGCTCGGGGCGAGATGCGGGTCCCTGCCGGCCTCGTCGCAGCTGCCGGAGTCGGCCAGGAGATGAGCGAGCGGATCACCGGCCACTTCGGCGACTCGATCGGCGCCCGCGACTCGCGGGATGGAGACTCCAGGCGGTCGATCCACTGGGCCCACACGGCGCGACGCGATACGCTCGTCGTGCGGGAACGGCCCGGCGCCGCGGCGGCCGTCGTGCGGCTCGTCGTGGACCATCGCGTCGAATGCACTCGTCGTGAAGCCGGCACACACGATCGCACCCTCGATGTGATCGTGACCGCCGCGTTTGCGATCATCGAATCGTGGCTGCCGCGGGGCGTGGCGTTCGAGATCATCTGGCCAGGCCGTCCCGCAGTGACTCCGCGGACAGGCTCCGAAATCACGGCTTTGCTCGACGAACTGGCCTGCCTCGAGCCGCTGTCCGCCACGAATGCGCCGCTCGCGATTTCCACCCTGTATCGTCCGCGGCCGGTCGATCTCGAGATTTTCCTCACGACGCCCGCGGGCCGGGAAAGCCTGTCTGCGGCAGTCAACGCGGCGTTGCGCGCCCGACACGAACGGCTGTGGATCGTGGTGGGTGGCGAGCCAGCGCGGACCGGCGCACCGCCCGACCGCGGCCGCGGAGAAAGGGTCGTGCACGTGCCCCTCGAGCCCGCTGCGATCGCTGCCGTCGATGCAGCCTTCGCGGCCTTGAACCATGACCCCGACACGAGCCCCCGCAATCGGGCATCCAGCCAACGCAGGAGCTATGCGCCGACATGACGCCTCTCGACTGGCTCACCGTTGCCGCCGCCTTCACGGCCGAACAGCTCGTGGATGTGCCGGCCGATGCCGCAGCCTGGTGGGCCCTGCTCGGCGGGGCAGCATGGACGCTGTGGGCTTTCGCGTTGCGGCAGACGCGGAGATGGCTCGTATGGCCGCAAACCGCACCGCCATCGACAGGAACGTATACCGGACTGCTGCGACGTGTGATCGTAGTCGGGATATGTTTCGTGGCCATGGCCGTGCCGCCAGCAGTCACCGCCGTCCTGGCCTGGCAGAGCCTACCGACCGCCTGCGGCGGGGAGGGAGCGAGCCCGGAGGCACTGCTCTTGGCAAGCTTCCGGGGCATACTCTGCGGTCTGCTTGCGGTCGGCATCACGGCGAGCGAGACGCGGCTCGCCATGGCGACAACGCTCTTCATGGTCGTCCTGGCCGCGCTCGTGAACGATCATCCGGCGACCGGCATGATCAACGCAGGCTATGCGGCAGTCGCGGCCTCGGGGCTCGCGGCGCGGGCTGCCGGTGCCGCCAGCCGCCGCGGCCGCGGTTCGCTGCCGAGCCCGGCGGGCCTCGTCTCGTGCCTGGCCGTCGCCAGCGTGGTCGCGATGCTCGGGGGTAGCCGCGATGCCTGCGGCCGTGCGCTCGTCGGCTGGATGCCGCTCTCCGGCGGCGACTCATACGCCTTTCCCTGGGCCCGCGACGGCGTGGGGGACGGCGAGAATCTCGTCGCCGCGGAAAAAAAACCGCAGGCCACGGGGCCGGTGAACTCAGGCGTCTTCGTCACCAGCCACAAGCCTACGCTCTACGATCTCTTCAACGATCTCTACGGCG
>SXHR01000190.1:0-13762 GCA_005773625.1 Planctomycetaceae bacterium
CTCATCCCGGCCGGAACGGGCTTCAATACCTTCCAGTCGGCGGAGGTCCGGGTGCGTCCCGAGGCGCTCGAGTCGCTGCGAATGGACCGCGAGAACGTGCTGGCGAGGCAGTTTCCGCTGCTCGAGGCCGCCCTGCCGGGTGACGGCTCGGCCGACGGCACACTCGCCGCCGGCGAGGTGGCGACGCTCGATGTCGGCGGCGACGGCGAATAGCCGGGGCTTTCCGCACTCCGAAATCCACGGGCACGGCCATGTTCAACGCATGGTCGTGCCCGTCGGCATATCCGGCATCATCGGCAGGGGCGAACGTGCGGCGTTTTTGCAGCCGCCGACCTGTCGAAGTAGTGTCGGAGGAGGAGTCGAGTCGTGCACCCGCCAGGAGCTTCCCGATGAGAGGATTGTGTTGCCGTGCCGCCCTGCTGGGTGGCGCGGTCTCAATCGCCGCTGCATGTGGACCGGCGTCGGCCTTCAACCCCTACGCCGACGCGGAGAACGCCCTGCCGCCGGTCTCCGCCGATGGCACCATCCACTGGGGCACCTTCTACAAGTCGCCCGAACTGCAGCAGGCGTATCTGCGGCTCTGGAATCTCGGCGCCTGCCGAGGGTCCAACAAAGCGATCACCGTGCCTGTCGCCGAAAACAAACTCGTCATCGACCGTCTGCCGGAGGCGGAGTTCAAGGGGGTGGTGCGGTCCGCCGCCGGTCAACTCGCCGGCGGGCTGCTCGCTTTTGGCGAGGCCGACGCGATGGCGACGCAATCCGAACCGCTGGTGGCCCAACTCCATCCCGCCGGCGTGACCCGCTTCGCCGTCAACGGTCCCGCGCCGGGGTCGATCCTGGCGCCGGGCATGGTGATCCGGCTCCGCGGGGAAGTCGACGAGCACGGGCGAAGCACGTCGCCCGTTCAGGCCTTTGAGATCGTCACACCGCCCGCGGGCTTCACGCCCGACGAAGTTCGTCCGGACCGTGTCGAAACGATCGTCGGGACGGTCACGAGCCTCCGCAAGGGCCGGGCAGTCGTGCGGATCGACGCGGGCAAGATCCGGCGGATCACGCTGCTGATCGCGGATGACGCCGTCGCCACGATCGACGCCTCCCGGCTCGATCTGGTCGGACCGGGAGATGCGATCGAGGTCAAGGGTCGGCTCTGGACCGGCGAGGGCTCCATGGGCGCGGGGACCGTGTTCGTCTCGGACGTGCTCGTCACCAAGGCGCCGCTGAATGAACGTCGCCCGGCGGCTCCGGGGGCGAGGGCCGTCGGCGTCCGTTGATTCACGAAAGCTGCCGGACGGCGGCGGCGGCTGGAATAGAGCCGCGTTCGCCCCTAGAGTGACGGGGTGCGGGACTCGGTCGATCACCGCGTCCTTCACGGACCCCGTCGGGCTTCACTCCATGCCACCGCCGCGCAGTGCCACCACCGGATGCCGCCGCCCGTGGGCCGTGACCGACGGGCCTCTGACCCCGGTCGGCGACGTCGCGATTCGCACGCTGCGGAAGCGGCTCGAGACGGTCTGGTCGGAACTGGGGCAGTCGTGCGGCCAGAGGCACGATGCGGAGCGGATCCACCAGCTGCGGGTGGCGACCCGTCGAACGATCGCGGCCATCGACGCGTTTCGTGACTTGTTTCCGGGAAAGTCGCGAAGTTGGCTCGAGAAGCGACTGCGAAGGATCCGCAGGGCCGCCGGCAAGGCCCGCGATTTGGACGTGTTGGCCGACCGCCTGAAGGGGCAGGGCGGAACCGTCCGGCAGGGCCGCTCGTCGGCGGGCGGCGCCGCACGGCGAAGGTTGATCGCGATGCTCTCGCGGCAGCGAGACGACTCCCGCCAACCCATCCATGAGGTCCGCGAGAAGCTGCTGGCCACCGACTGGCATGCGCAGGTGGAGCGGTTGCTCGAAGGGATGGCCGTCGGCCATGGGCACGTCCCGTTTCAGCAGTACGCCCGCCGTCGCTTCAAGAGGCTGATGGGGCGGTTCTTCGCCCGGGCCGACCGGCGGCTTCGCGACGCCGACGAAATCCACCGTCTGCGGATCGAGGGGAAAAAGCTCAGGTATTCGCTCGAGATTTTCGCGACGGTGTTTCCCTCGCGGGTGCGGCTGAAATGCGAGAAAGCCCTCGAGTCGCTCCAGGAAAACCTCGGCGAGTTCACCGACCATGCCGCGGCGGCCGATCGTTTGAGGCGCTGGTCGCGGCAGAATGGGATTGTCGGTGAGCGAAAGGCGATCGTCGCGCTGAAAAAGATCGAGTCGCGACAGGCCGACGAGGCCCGGCGCACGTTCGCGAAGTGGTGGAGTTCCGCCCGCCGCCGAACCTTGCGGCGGCGGTTTGAACGGACGCTGCGGCGAGGAACGGCATGAGTGGCAGGCGTGCTGCGGCGAGGAACGGCATGAGTGGCAGGCGTGCTGCGGCCGGAGCGGGTTCACGGCGGGGGAGCGTCCTCACGATCGCGCTCTGGCTCGTGCCGGCGGCGTTCGCCGTCGCGGTGTGGGCCATCGGCCGCCCGGTCCGGCAGCCGGCCGGAGTGCCGGCATTTGCCCCGACGACTCCCGCACCCGATCCTTCACCGGGCGAGGCACCGGCGGGAATGGTGTGGATTTCCGGCGGCGAGTTCTCGATGGGCTGCGCCGACCCCCGTGGCGTCCTGTTCGGTGGTCACGATGCGATGGCGGACGCCCGGCCGATTCACCGTGTTCGCGTGGGCGGTTTTTGGTGCGACGTGCACGAGGTGACCAACAGGCAGTTTGCCGAGTTCGTCGCCGCCACGAACTACGTCACCGTCGCGGAGCGGCCGCCACGTGCCGAGGATTTTCCCGACGCACCCCCTGAAAATCTCGTGGCGGGGTCGATCGTTTTCACGCCCCCGGCGGAATCCGTGCCGCTTCGTGATCGGACGGGCTTCGCCCACCTGCGGTGGTGGGCCTACGTGCCCGGCGCCTGCTGGCGGCATCCTGCGGGGCCAGGCAGCGATCTCGAGGGCCACGGCGACGATCCGGTCGTCCACGTCGCCCATGAAGATGCCGTGGCCTACGCCGCCTGGGCCGGCAAGCGCCTGCCCACCGAGGCCGAATGGGAGCACGCCGCCCGCGGCGGTCTCGCCGGCGCGAGGTATCCCTGGGGAGACGACTTCAAACCGGCAGGACGCTGGATGGCCAACACCTGGCAGGGCCGCTTCCCGCAGGAGAACACCGCCGAGGACGGCTTCGCAGGTGTCGCTCCGGTCGGCCGTTTCGAGGCCAACGCCTTCGGGCTGCACGACATGTCGGGAAACGTCTGGGAGTGGTGCAGCGACTGGTATCGCCCCGACGCCTACGCCACCGACGTGAAGCGGGCGGCTGTGACGGTCGATCCGCAGGGCCCCGGCGACAGTTTCGACCCGGCGGAGCCCGGCCAGCCCAAGCGGGTGCAACGGGGCGGCTCGTACCTCTGCAGCGAAGACTACTGCGCCCGGTACATCGTGGGCACCCGCGGCAAGGGTGAGGTGTCGAGCGGCACCAACCACACGGGGTTCCGCTGCGTGAAATCACCCGGCGCGGCCCATTGACAGCGGCTCGCCCGGGATGGCATGCGCGGCGCCAGGACCGTGCTGCAGGCGGCCACCTCCGCCGACGGAGTGTCGCCCGCGGGCCGTCATCCCCTCCGCGCCATCAATGCCTCGAGGTCGGCGAGGGGGCGGGTGTTGGCGACGTCGTGCTTCTCGAGGCCGGCGCGGCGGGCCTGGATGATGCCGCACCGCATCACGTCGAGACCGCGGGTGGAATGGGCATCTGTCGAGATCACGAGCTTCACGCCGGCCTTCTTGGCGGCGGCGGCGTGCTTGTCGTCGAGGTCGAGTCGCCAGGGGTTGGCGTTGATTTCGAGGAACGTACCGGTGCGGGCCGCAGCCTCGATCACCGCCTCGATATCCACGTCATAGGGGGGACGGCGATTGATGAGTCGGCCCGTCGGGTGGCCGATCACCCTGACGTGCGGATTGTCGATCGCCTCGACGATCCGGGCCGTGATCCGATCGCGGGGCTGGTTCTGGCCGTAGTGCAGGCTCGCCACCACCCAGTCGGCCCGGGCGAGCACGTCGTCGGGAAGGTCGAGGCCCCCCTTCTCGAGCATATCGACCTCGATTCCCTTGAGCACCACGATCGGGGGCGGACCATCCGCGGCGAGTGACTCGTTGAGCCGGTCGATCTCGTCCCACTGCTTCAGAAGACGCTTGCGGTCGAGTCCGTGGGCCATCGTCACCCGCTGGCCATGGTCGGTGATCGCGATGTAGGAGAGTCCGCGGGCGACGGCCGCCCTGACCATCTCACCGAGCGTGTCTTCGCCGTCGGTGGCATTCGTGTGCATGTGGAGGTCGCCACGGATGTCGGCGAGCTCCACGAGCACGGGAAGGGCGTTTCGCTCCGCGCGGTCGATCTCGTCCCCGCCTTCGCGAAGTTCCGGTGGAATCCAGGGGAGTCCGACAGCCTCGTAGACTTCAGACTCGGTTCGTCCGGCCACGAGGCGACCCTTCGTCGGCGGGGCATCGCCCGACGCGCCGGCCGCGAGTTTGTACACGCCGTATTCGTTGATCGTCAGCCCGCGATCCCGGGCCCGTGACCGCAGGCGGACATTGTGCTCCTTGGAGCCGGTGAAGTATTGGAGAGCGGCCCCGAAGGAAGCCGCTTCGACCACCCGCAGGTCGATCTGCACGTTCCGCGGGCCGCGGATGCTGGTCTTCGTATCGCCCCGCAGGAGGACGGTGCCGCCCTCGGGCCAGCGTTCGAGATGGTCCATCACGGCGGCCGGGGCGTCGCTGACGACGACGAGATCGAGATCCCCCACCGTCTCCCGGCCGCGGCGCCAACTCCCCGCCGCCTCGACCTCCTTGGCGTCCGGGCAACGACGCATCCAGGCGATGAGATTCGTCGCGATTTCATCGGCCTCGTTCCAGAGGAGCCGACTGTGCTCGGGATTCTTCGCGAAGGCGATGTTGTCGAGGATCGCCGCCTGCGTCTTGGCACCGAAGCCCT
This sequence comes from Planctomycetaceae bacterium, assembly GCA_005773625.1. GTDB lineage: Bacteria > Planctomycetota > Planctomycetia > Pirellulales > UBA1268 > QWPN01. The sequence continues at coordinate 5,002 of SXHR01000190.1, forward strand.
TGACGTCCTTCACGCGTCCATCGCGGCATGCTCGCTCGAGCGCGTCGAGCGAGTCGATCCCCAGTTCCCCGACGAGCAGTTTGACCTTCTTGGGACCGAGTCCGGGCACCCGCATCAGCTCGAAGACGACCGCGGGCACCTCTTTCTCCAGCTCGGTCAGGAGCGGCAGGCAGCCGGTGTCGAGCAGCGTGCCGATTTTCGTCGCGAGATCGGTACCGATCCCCTCGAGATCGGTGAGGCCGCGATCGGGATCCTGCCGCACCGAAGCGAGTGATTCCACCATCGAGCCGATCAGCCGGGCCGCGTTGCGGTAGGCCCGCACGCGAAACACGTTGCTTCCCTGGTATTCCAGGAGGTCCGCCACGTGGTCGAAGGTGGCGGCGATTTCGGCGTTGGTCACGTGATCCTCGGCACTCCGGATCGGGACGGCACGGCCGGCCCGGGCAGGAAAGTGTCGGAGGAATCATCCGGGCTGGCAAGCAGACGCCGGAGTCGAGGAACCGTTCCTACTGCTGCAGCCGCGACGGCAGTGCCGCGGTCGGATAGCCGGACCGTCGAGCTGTCGGAAAGCCGATGGGTGAAGCCTGCCAAGAGGTGGTGTGGCTGGTGGGCTCGAGCAGCCGCGGAAAGGCGTTCGAGGAGGCCTTCGGTCCCTCCCCGGGGAGCACGGGCATCCCCTGCCGGGACGGCGCCGGTGTCTGCGAGCCGTTCGTGCCGCTGGGCTGCGAGAGACCATTGGTGCCGCTGGGCGGCGAGAAACCATTGGTGCCGAGCGGAGTGGTGCCGAGCGGAGCGAGGGCCGGAGCGGCCGTCTGGCCGCCGGCTGCGGATGCAGGAGCGGGAGTCGATCCATTGCGGGGCATCTCGGGGATCGGTTTCAGCGACGGAGCCGGCGCCACAGCGGGTGCCGGAGTCGCGGAGGGTGCCGGTGCGAACGCCGGGGGCTGAGTGGGCTGGGGCTGCACCGTCGCCGACGGCGCGGCAGGGAGATACGACGTCCCGCTCTGCGGGCTGATCGGCTGCTGGTAGGTCTGCTGCGGCATTCCTGCCGGGGGCAGGGCCGGCGGGCTGCCGCCCGGCACCAGTTGCTGCGGAATGTCGGCGCCGGCGGCGCCCCAGGCCTGCGGTGTGGTTTGGACGGGTGCTGCGAAGGGACTGGCCGCTGGGGGAGGCGCCATCGCCGGTACGGCGCCGGGGGCCGCGAAGGCGGGCTGCGCGGCGGGGTAGCCGCCGGCCCCGGGCTGCATCTGCACATATTTCGTGGTCGTCACGGCGCGATACTGCGTGACCGGCACGTTGACCGCCTGCTGCACGTATTGCGTGACCGGCTGCATGCACTCCCGCGGGCAGCCGGTGCACGGATCGATCTCGCACGACGGCTTGTAGGTGGTGACGGGTACGTTTTGATACTGCGTGCGGTAGGTCGTCTCCGGCACATAACTCGTCTGCTGCACCGGGACCATCACCGGCGGAGGGGGAGCGGCGATCGGAGCCATGATCGGAGCCGCGACCGGCGCGACCGGTGCGACGGCATAGACCGGAGCCTTCCGGAAGCAGGCGCCGCAACCCGCGAACAGGTCGTTGAGGCAGCACTGGGCGTGAGCCTGACCGCCGGCCCCGAGATGGAGGCCCACGGCCGTCAGCACGATCCCCGACATACGACGCATCGTCATCGCACATTCCTCCGCTTGCCGCCTCCACCGGGAAAATCCACGGTTTTTTCGAGGCGACACCCAAGACTAGGTTGCGCGTCGCCGAGACTGCGGAAAAAAAGCCGCCCCCGATTCATGAATTTCCAGTGGTCTCCCCGCACGACCCTCACGGCAGGCACCACCGGCACATCCGGGACCCGCGCACGGGTTTCTTCCCGCCCAGGACCGGTCTCCGCGTGTTCCGGCGGCCGCTTTCGCGGTGGTCAGCGGATTCGCTGCTCGAAGCGGTCGTAGAGGTCGTAGAGCGCTTCCCGCACGTTGCCCCCATGCCGGCGAAAAGCGTCTTCGAGGTCCGTGGCGTCGATGAGACCGCCGTGATGGGGGAGCCGGGCAACGATCGCGGTCAGAAGGCCGAGGGTGGTTTCGCAGCGGGCCAGGATCGGCAGCCCGTCGAGCCGATGGGTCGTGACGAGCAGCGACGCTCCCCGGCACCAGGCCACGAGTCGCAGAACCGGCAGGCACGCAGACGCGATCCGGTCCCAGCCGTCGATGCCGACGACGGTGGCTGGTGCGGTCCGGGCCAGCACGGTCAGCACCCGCCACGCATCGGACGAGGCCCCGACACGCACGAGCATGGTCCGCCGGCCCCGGACACCCGCTTCTGCCAGGATCGCCACGAGCAACGACGTCTTGCCGTGCCCGTGTGGGCCGGTGATCGCGACGCATCCCCCCGGCCCCGGCAGCCGGTCGGTCAGGGGGACCAGATCGACGGGCTGTCCAGACGCATCGAGTGGTGCGATCGAACCGGGCCGGGTGAACCTCGTCGAGAAGGGGTTCGACGGCAGGCGGGGTGTCGCGGTTGGTCCGCTGACGGTCATGAGGCCTCCACGCGGGGCATGCGGGCCGGCGGCACCTGCCCCACCGTGAACTCATGCTCGGAGACGTAATCGCGGCCCCCCGCGAAGAAGAACCGTATTCGCACGCACCACCGGACCTTGACGATCACTCCCTCGTAGGAGAGCGGGCTCGGCGGAAGTCGCGCACGGAAGCCCTCCGTCGCCGCCTCCGGCGGCAGCCTCGCCCGGTCTACGACGCGCTCGAAGAAGAGCACGCCCAGGTCCTCTTCCCCCTTGCCCTCCGTGTACCAGAGCACCGAGTGCTCGACCGCACGGGGCAGGTCGTCTCCAAGACCATCGGCCTCGTAACGGATGTCGATCTCGTCCGAGGGAGCATAGCGACGGTCCGGATGGCAGAACTGGACGAACACCCGGGGCGACGGGCGGGACATATCGGCCGAGGTGGTCATGAGGCGGCCCCCCGGGACCGCGCCGGCAGTGCGGCCTGACCGGAGGCATCGGCCGGAAAAACCACGAGCGGAAAGGTTCGGGCGAACGGCGGCCAGCGGACTGAAGTGCCGCGGACGGCGATGCTCCACCGCGCCGCGTTGTGTTCGGATGCAAAGGAGTGCATGGCCGCCTCGGGGATCGTCACCCGCGCCCGTCCCTCGAAGCGGGCGCCGGGCGTCAGCGTCAGGTCGTGCCAGGCATGAATCGGCTGCCGCCAGACCGTGAGCCGCTCCGTGCGGGTGTCGGTGCCCTGACGAAACGTCGCCTGCTCCTCGAGTTCGAGCGTCATCTCCAGGGAGGTGAGCGTCCCCGAGCCCCCCTGCGCCAGCAGCACCTCGTAGGTGCCCCCGGGCCTCAGCGGCTGTGCCGAGATTTCGATCTGCGTGGGGCCGACCGCGGTGGCCAGCAGGAGACCGCGGACGAACACCACGATCCCGGCGATGCCGACGATCGCGAACGGCACGAGCAGCGTCAGCAACAGCCAGTCGGTCCTGCCCCCAAGCAGGTCGAGCCCGGCGCCGACGGCCAGCACCGCCAGCACGCCGTTCCAGAGCAGGGCGAACAGCCCGAATCCCAGCAGCGCCCAGCTCTCGGGGCTTTCGATCGGGAGCCGATAGGCGAGAAACGTACCGGGAGAGTTCACCATGTCGTCGCAGGATGGCACGCCCGGATGATCCGGGGCCTGACGCGGAGCGGCGGCGAGCGGATCGAGGATCTCCGCCAGCCGCGAGGGCACCGCGCACCGTTCCTCCGACCTGCCCCAGCGCCGGATCGTGCGGGCGAGCCCGGAGCCTCCAAACGCCACGAGTGCTCCGGGCAGCAGCAGCGCGAGCAGCCACATCCACCAGTTGTAGCCCCGCTCGATCACCACCGTGCCGGGGTCCGCCGGGTCGTACCAGCCCGGAATCGTGTCACCGACCCGCCATGCCGTCAGTCTGCCCAGGGCCTTGTCGCGATCGTTGGTGAGGGTGGTCTGCGATGGCCGACTCCACGATTCGAGTTGTCGGCCAGCGGCCGCATAGCGGACCCGAAGACAGGGCTGCCACGTCGATGACGCCGTTCCCGCAGGCTCCAGGGAAGTGCGGCGCACCAACCCCTTGCCGACGATCGTGCAGGTCGCCGGCACGAAGCGGTGATTCATCCGCCATTCCGGCACCGTCACGCCGGAGAGCAGCAAGCCGCCGAAGACGAGTCCGGCGGCCAGAAGTACCGCATGGAAGGCACCGTCGCCGAGCGACGCCCAAGCCGGCGAGCCGGTTCTCCGGTGGCCTCGTTTCTTGCCGAAGAATCGCGGCAGCCTCACGATCGAACTCCTCGCCGCCGATGGCCCCGGGTCATGTCCCCGAGGCCGGACGCACCTTTCGGCCGGCCACCTCTCACAACCGGCTAGAAGGCCTGGCCCAGCGGCTCGGGCTGCCGTTCGGCTGATTCACCGCCGCTCGTTGGCGACCGGAAAAAACCGATCTTTTCCAGCGACTTGTAGACCTCTTCCAGCGTCTTTTCGCCGAAGTTCGAGATCGAGAGCAGGTCGGACCGGGTGCAGTTCAGCAGGTCGTGCACCGTGAAGATGCCCCGCTCCTCCAGGCAGTTGGTCGTGCGCACCGAAAGCCCGATCTCAGCCGTGCTCATCTCGAGCTTTTCGGCCATCTCGTCGGACTGCGTGAGGTTCTTGTATGGAACTCTCGGCATGGGGTCCCTCCCGTGCAAAGCGAGATCATGTGTGGCCGCGGGCGACAACGAGCACCCGGACGAAGCCGAACAGGAATATAATCGAAGCGGTCGAAAATCGGCTACGCCTGCGCGGCGAAAAGGTCGGCGCCTTCTCCTCAGTCTGCCTGATTTACGTTCCTGGAACCCCGAACCGTGCCCTCCCCCCATGCCGCATCCCTGAACGCTTCCCAGCTTCGGGCCGCGTCCCACATCGAGGGCCCGCTCCTGGTGCTGGCGGGCCCCGGAAGCGGCAAAACCCGGGTCGTGACCCAGCGGATCGCCAACCTGATCTCCGCCGGGATCCCTCCCGAACGGATCGTCGCCCTCACCTTCACCAACAAGGCGGCCGACGAGATGCGCCGGCGGGTCACGGAGTTGGTGGGGCCGCAGCCCGTGGAGATGGGCACGTTCCACCGCTTCGGGGCCCGGCTTCTGCGCCGTTACGCCCGCCAGGTGGGGCTGACGAGCGATTACTCGATCCTGGATTCAGACGACGCCGCGGCGGTGCTCAAGCGGGCGATGAAATCGCTCGGGCTCACCGCGACGCACACCCCCGTCGATCGGATCGCGGGGGTGATCTCGCGGGCAAAAAACGACCTGCTCACGCCCACGACGTTTGAGCCGCGCTGGGGCAGACCGGTCGATGACGTCGCGCTGCGAGTCTGGCCGACCTACCAGCAGCTGCTTCTCCGGGCCAACTCGGTCGATTTCGACGACCTGCTCGTGCACGTCGCCACGCTTCTGGCGAACGATCCGGAACTTCGCCGCGAGCTCGACGCCCGCCACAAGTTCATCCTCGTCGATGAATACCAGGACACCAACGCCGTCCAGTACTGCATCCTTCGTGGACTGTCGATTGACCACCCGAATCTCGCCGTCACCGGCGATCCCGATCAGGCGATCTACGGCTGGCGGGGCGCGAGCATCCGAAACATTCTCGAATTCGAGCGGGACTACCCGGCCGCGACCGTCGTGACGCTCGAGGACAACTACCGCAGCACCTCCAACATTCTCGGCACGGCTGACCGTCTCATCGCCCACAATGCGCGGCGCAAGCCGAAACGGCTGGTCACGACGGCGGCTCCCGGCGCGCCCGTGCGGATCGTTCTCGACGGCTCGGGGATCGAGGAGGCCGAGCGGATCGCCGCGGAGGTGCAGCAGGCCGCGGCGGCAGGACGGCGTGCCTACCGCGACTTCGCGATCCTGTTCCGGGCCAACGCCCTGTCACGGTCTTTCGAACTGGCGCTGCGCACCCGCGGCATCGCCTACCAGCTCGTCCGCGGCCTCGAGTTTTTCAAGCGGCGCGAGATCCGCGACGTGGTCGCATGGCTGCGTCTGCTGCGAAACCCCCGTGACGACGAGGCGATGCTCCGGGTGGTCAACGTGCCACCGCGGGGCATCGGCCGGCAGTCGCTCGACAGGCTGGCGGCCTGGGCCGACGATCACGCCGCCACGCGGCTGGAGGCCGCGGTGCAGGCCGGGTCCATTCCCGGAATGCCCAAGCGGGCGGCCACGGCGCTGGCGGCCTTCGCCCGGCTGCATGCGGAACTCGCGGCCACGGCGGGCCGGGAGCCGGCGGTGGCATCCCTGCTGGAGGCCGTTCTCGACCGCACGGGGTATCGAACGATGCTCGCCGAGGATCAGGACGACGACGAGGAAGGGCAGGATCGTCTGGCGAACGTGGAGGAACTGGTCACCGCCGCACGGCAGTTCGACGAGACCTTCGCCGCCGCTCCCCCCGTCGGCGCCGAGCCTGCCGACGCTCTGGGGGGATTCCTCGAGACGACGGCGCTCGTCGCCGACACCGATGTCTGGGATTCCTCCGCGGATCGCGTCTCGCTGATGACGTTCCACGCCGCCAAGGGGCTCGAGTTTCCCGTCGTCTATCTCGTCACCATGGAGGACGGGATCCTGCCCCACGAGCGGAGCATCGGGAACCCCGAACAACTCGAGGAGGAGCGTCGTCTCGTGTTCGTCGGAATCACCCGCGGACGGGAGGAAGTCCATGCCAGCTGCGCGCGGATGCGGGACTACCGCGGTACGCGCCGCATCTCCGCCCCGAGCTTGTTTCTCGCCGAGATGCAGGGTTCGGAGACGGAGGTCGTGGGTGCGGAAGCACCGCGAGACCACGGAGCCTTCGATCCCTTCGGCGACTCGGCCCGGCGCTGGGGGGAGGATTTCGACGACCTCTCGCAGGAGCCGCCCACCGACCGGAACGCCGCCGCACCGCAGAGCTCCCGGGGCGACGGTCTCACCATCGACCTCGACGACTCACAGGATGAATCCGCGGCCCGGCCGGAGCCGCCGTCGCGGCGTCGCGGCCTCGATGCCCTGATTGAGCGGGCCACCGACCTCGCCCAACGCATGGACGGCGGATCCCGACCGAGGCATCGGTACGAACGAGGGCAGCGGGTTCGGCATGCCGACTACGGCGAGGGACTGCTCACGACCATCAGCGGCACCGGCCCGCGGGCGGTGGGCACGGTGATCTTCGACGGCCCCGCGGGCACCCGCAAGTTCGTCCTGGGGCACGGCGTCCTCGACCCGCTCGAGGGCTGATGCACGGCGATATCGAGATCATGCGGAGCAGGCCGCGGCTGGGCGACCGATCCGGCGTGGCCGGCCGTCCATCCGCAGGGCCCGGGCCGGTGTTGTGGGCTTTCTGATCGGGAGCGGCCGCCGGCTCGACACCAGGGGTCGGGGCCTGATCAGCGCTCCCCGTTCTCCTGCGAGCGCCACCAGGCGACGGTGGCCGCGAGGCCGGCGGTGAAGTCCTGGCGCGGCGACCAGCCCAGGAGCTGCCGCGCCCGCGAAATGTCGAGGCCGCGGCGGGGCTGCCCGTCGGGCTTCGTCGTGTCCCACCTGATCCGGCCTTCGTATCCGCAGGCCGCGGCGATCGTCGTCACCAGATCACGGATCGCGATCTCGACGCCTCCCCCGAGGTTGATCGGCACCGGCTCGTCCATCACCTCCGCCGCCCGCACGATGCCTTCGGCAGCGTCGTCGACATAGAGAAACTCCCGCGTCGCCGCACCGGTGCCCCAGCAGACCACCTCAGGAGCGTTGCTGCGACGCGCCTCCTCGCACTTGCGGATCAGGGCCGGGATGACGTGGCTCGACGAGGGGTCGAAGTTGTCGCCGGGGCCGTAAAGATTCACCGGCACCGTCACGGCGCTCTCCAGGCCGTACTCCCGACGGTAGCCGTCGAGCATCACGAAGATCGCCTTCTTGGCCACGCCGTAGGGGGCGTTGGTCTCCTCGGGATAGCCGTCCCAGATGTTCTCTTCGCGGAACGGGACCGGGCAGTGTTTCGGGTAGGCGCAGACGGTGCCGGTGTGCACGAACTTCCGCAGCCCGTGGCGGCGGGCGTGCTCGACCAAGTGCAGCCCCATCGCCATGTTCGCGTAGAAGAAGCGGCCGGGGTGGGCCATGTTGGCACCGATCCCGCCGACCTCGGCGGCGAGGTGAATGACCACGTCGGGCCGGGCCGTTTCGTAGAGACGGGCCACGTCGGTTTCGGTGGTCAGGTCGAAATCGCGTCGCCGCGGCACCACGATCCGATCCGCCGGCACACCACGAGCGCGGAGCAACCGCGTGACCGCGCGGCCGAGAAAGCCCGCGCCGCCGGTGACCACGATCCGCTGAGTGGAGAGATCAAGCATGGATGAACCCGGGGAGGGCCTAATGGTAGGGCAGGCCCGTCTCATGGCCGGCCGCCAGCAGCACCTGCTCCTTGCGGGCCAGCGCCACATCGGCATCGACCATCATGGCGACGAGGCCGTCGAAAGAGACCCGCGGCTGCCAGCCGAGCTTGCGCCGGGCCTTCCGTGAATCACCCAGCAGGAGCTCCACCTCCGCCGGCCGGAAATACCGCGGATCGATCTCGACGAACTCGCGGTGGTCGAGGCCGAGTCGGCCGAAGACTTTTTCACAGAACTCGAGGACCGAGTGGGTTTCATCGGTCGAAATCACGTAGTCGTCGGGCTCGTTCTGCTGGAGCATCAGCCACATCGCCTCGACATAGTCGCCGGCGAAGCCCCAGTCGCGTTTGGC
>SXHR01000191.1:0-11967 GCA_005773625.1 Planctomycetaceae bacterium
CCGGACTGCCGCCGGGGGCGTAAGGTACAACGTTCCCGGCGACCACCGCATCCTAGTGGAGGTCGCGGCACCCGGCCAGAGATCCCGGTGGCGACGGTCGCCACCCCACGGCGCGGTGCCCTTGGAGCGAACGCAATGAAGCCAGGGGCCGACGCCGCGACCGCCGAGGGCCAGGCCGCGCGGCGGGATCCGGCCGCATGGCGGCTGGCGAGACTGCCCGCGACGACCGACCTCGCCGCCGCGGAGGCCTTCTGTCGCGAGGTCGCCCGGCGGCATTACGAGAACTTCACCGTGGCGACGCGGCTCGTTCCGCCCCGGCTCCGGCAGCATCTCGCCACCGTCTACGCCTTCGCCCGGTGGAGCGACGATCTCGCCGACGAGGCGGCCGATCCGGCGGAGGCGGTCGTGCGGCTCGCGGAGTGGCGGCATGAACTGGAGGAATCCTTCGCCGGCCGGCCGCGGCATCCCGTGATGATCGCGGTTTGGCACACGGCCCGACAGACCGGCCTCACGATCGAGCCCTTCGCCCACCTGCTCGATGCCTTCGAGCAGGATCAGCACAAGACACGCTACGAGACCCGCGAAGAACTCATCGACTACTGTCGCCGATCGGCCGATCCGGTGGGCCGGATCGTGCTGGCGCTGGAGGGCTGCCGGGATCCGCAGCTCGTCGCCATGTCCGACTCCATCTGCACCGGACTGCAACTGGTCAACTTCTGGCAGGACCTGCGGCGCGACCGGCTCGCCGGCCGCGTCTACCTGCCGCGGGCCGACATGCGCCGCCACGGCGTCGACGAGGAGGAACTCGACGCCCCGACGGCATCGCCCGCCCTGCGGCGACTGCTCGCCGACGAGGTGGCATGGGCCCGCGAATGCTTCTCGTCCGGTGCCCCGCTCGCGGAACGTGGCCCGGCGGTTCTCCGGCCCGCGATCTCGATGTTTCTCGGGGGCGGCCGGGCGGTGGCCGACGCCCTCGAAAGGGCGGACTTCGACACGCTCGTCCGCCGGCCGACCGTGGGCCGGTGGAGAAAAATCACCCTCGCGGCCCGCGGCTGGTGGGCCGCCCGGAGGAACCGCGGATGAACAGACTCGCGGCCGATCACGCGGCGTGCGCCGAGGCCCTGGAGAAGTCGGGGTCGAGCTTCGCGCTGCCGATCCGCCTCCTGCCCGGGGCGAAGCGCCGCGGCACGACGGCGCTCTACGCGTTCTGCCGGATCGCCGACGATCTCGTCGATGACGCCGCCGACGAGGCTGCGGCGGCGGCGGGCCTTGCGGCCTTCTCCGCGGCGACGGATGCGGCGCTCGCAGGCCATGCCGTCGATGATCCCGTGCTGAGGGCGGTCATCGACACCGTGCGCCGGTTCGCCATTCCGGAAGCATGCTTGCGCGAGATCCTCGCCGGGGTGCGGATGGACCTCTCGCAGCGACGTTACGCGACGTTTGCCGACCTCGAACGCTACTGCAGCCGCGTGGCGAGCGCCGTCGGCGTGGCCGCGATCCACGTCTGGGGCTACACCGATCCCGAGGCGCTCGTCCTGTCGCACGACTGCGGCATCGCCTTCCAACTCACCAACATCCTCCGCGACATTCCCGAGGATCTCGGTCGCGACCGGATCTACCTGCCCCACGAGGACTTCGTCGCCTGCGGCTGCACCGAGGAGGATCTGATGGCGGGGCGGGTGTCGCCGGGATTGACGAGGCTCGCGGCACTCGAGGTCGAGCGGGCCACCGGCTTCTATGAGCGGGCGGCGGCGATCGACGGCATGCTCTCAACCGACGGCCGCGGCGTCTTTCGTGCCATGTTCGGCCTCTACCGGTCGATGCTGGCGTCGGTTCGGCGGGCCGGTCCGGGCATTTTCACGAACCGGGTACGTCCTTCGCGACCGCGGCTGCTGGCGGCCGCCGCGACGACACTCCTCCTCGGCACCCGGGGGTTGCGATGAGTCGAGCCACGGCCCTGCCACCGTCGATCGCGGGAAGACCACGGGTCGTCATCGTGGGGGGCGGCCTCGCCGGACTGGCCGCGGCGGCCGCGCTCCTCGATGCGGGGCTCGAGGTGACGATTCTGGAGGGCCGCCGGCGGGCCGGCGGGCGGGCGGCTTCGTTCGAAGACCCGGTGTCGGGCGGACTCGTCGATGCCTGTCAGCACGTGTCGATGGGCTGCTGCACCAACTTTCTCGACCTCTGCAGCCGTGCGGGAATCGACCACTCGCTCCGCCGCGACCGCACGCTCTGGTTCATCGGCCCCGATGGCGACCGCAGCCGCTGTACGCCGTCGCGCTGGCTGCCGGCCCCGCTCCACGTCGCCCCGCTGCTCTTCGGCATGCGGCACTTCTCCTGGCGTGAGAAGGCGTCGCTCGCCGTGGGCATGCTTCGGCTGGCACGGATGAAGCCGCGACGGGCCGCCGATGCCCGAACGGCCCTCGAATGGCTGCGGTCCGCAGGCCAGCCGCAGCGGGTGATCGACCTCTTCTGGCAGCCGGTGATCGAGAGCGCCCTCGGTGAGTCGATCGATCTCGTCAGCGTCGCCGCCGCGCGAAAGGTCGCGGTCGACGGGTTTCTTGCCCATCGCGACGCCGCCGATCTCGTCGTGCCGACCGAGCCGCTTGGCATTCTCTTCGGTGAGCGGCTGGCGGCGTGGCTCGTGGCGCGCGGGGCGACCGTGCGGACGGCCGCGGCCGCGTCGGCGATCGAGCGGGACGCAGACGGGCGGGTGGTGGCGGTTCGCTGTGGGGCCGAGCGGGTGCCCTGCGATGCGGCCGTGCTGGCGGTGCCCTGGAAGGCCGCCGGCCGGCTCGCGCCCGACCTGGTCGCCACCCACGACGACCGCTTCACCGGGTCGCCGATCACCGCCGTCCATCTCTGGTTCGACCGCGAGATCGTGGACGTGCCGCACGCCGTCCTGGTGGGACGGGTGTCGCAATGGGTGTTTCGCGGCGAGCCACACGCCGGCGATGAGCGGTCGGCCCCGGGCTACTGCCAGGTCGTGATCAGCGCGTCCCGTGGGCTGCTGGGGGGCGATCGCGAGGCGGTCGTGACCGCCGTCGTCGCCGAACTCCGGGAGGTGTTTGCCGGCGCACGCGACGCCGCGCTGATCGAGGCCCGGGTCGTCACCGACCCCACGGCGGTGCTCTCCGTGCGGCCGGGTGTCGAGCGATTGAGGCCAGGGCCGGCGACCGCCGTGCCCAATCTCTTCCTCGCGGGCGACTGGACCGACACCGGCTGGCCCTCCACCATGGAGGGCGCGATCCGCAGCGGCCGCGCCGCAGCCGACGCCGTGGCCGCTTCGTTGGGGCGGCGGCTCACGAGCCTCGTGGGAGATCTGCCGAAGAACCTGCTGATGAGGCTCGTGTCAGGAGTGTGACGGCGGGCCGGGAACCGCCTGCACGAGCTCGACGAGCGCGGCCGCGAGCGTCTTCCCGTCGATGACGGCATGCTCCCAGAGTCGCCACAGATCGACGGCGGCCCGGGGCCGCCTGCCGATCGCGCCGACAGCGGCGCCGAGCCTCCGCAGCGACGACTGCGGGGCGGCGAGTGCCGCGACCTCGCGGGGCAGTTCCTGCGACGCGTCGTCGGAGATCACCCGGACCGCGGCGCACGCGATGCCCGCGGCGCGGGCGACCGACGCCACGGCGTGGGTCTCCATGTCGACCAGCTGCGCACCGAACCGGGTCGCGAGCAGACGCTTGGCCTCCACCGTGGCGGCCACGGCTGACACGGTGATGATCGCAGCCGCACGGGAAGCCGACTCCGCCACGGTGCCGATCGGGGAGAGCCGAATCGGATCCGCCCCGCTCTCGGCCAGGCTCACGCCGGGCCGCACGACGCTGCCGCGGAACAGCGCAGGGTCGAGGCCGCCGGCAAAACCCGCGGTGATCAGCAGACGTGGGCGATGGCCCTCGACGAGCAGCCGGGTGGCTGCTGCGGCGGCGGCGGCCCCGATGCCCGCCACACACCAGGCCACGCGACGCCCGGCCACGTTGCCTTCGTGGAACCGGCCCGTGCCAGCCTGGATTTCGACTCGGTCGGTGGAGAGCCGCTCGAAGGCATCGGCCTCGATCGGCACCGCGAAGACGATGCCCACGTCGCAGCCGGCATGCGGGAGGGCGGACTCGTTCACGCGGTGACACATCCGGTCGTGGTGGTTGCCGGTGTGCGGGCGGCAACAGTCCCCCCGGCCCGGATCACCACCAGTCGCAGCAGCGGAAGAGGTTGAGGGGATTCCACCAGCATACCCCGCGGGAGCAAGGGCCGCGTTCACACGGCGTCGCCGCCACCATCTGCACCTCGTACTTCGGCACCCGCTCGACCACCTCGGGGCCATCGGTCTTGTACGCCCGCTTTTTGACGATCACGTCGCCGCAGGGGGGGCAGCAACGGCACCCGGGCCCGCCCGCATGCCAGCCATCCCGGCCGCGAACACAGGCGTATTCGCATTTCATCGAGTATTTCGGCTTCGACGACTTCTTCTCGTCCCAGGTCGCCTTGCAGGCGGGCACGCACTGCCGGCACGCGGTCGTGCCGGTGCATGACGTGCCGCCGTGCAGCCCTTGGCCGGCATGGGCCACCCGCGAGAGGGCCGCGCCGGCCAGGGCCGCGGCGGTCGCCGTCAAGAACAGGATCAGGATGAGACGTCGCATGGCGAAACTCCTGCGCTGGAGTGGGTTGTTCAGAAGTCGAAGGCCAGCCGCGTGCCGAAGCCGTGGATCCAGCCGCTGCCGTCGTAACTCGGCGACGGCACGACCACGCCGTTGACCTTGCTGAAGGGTGTGCTGGCGAAGTCGCGGTAGGTGAAGTCGTAGTTGAAATACACGCGGGCGTTCGGATTGAGCATCCAGTTGAGCCCGAGCGTGCAGCCGTTGAGCACGCCGCCGTTCACCTCACCGTCGTTCAGGCAGAGGTAGTTGTAGCGCGCCCCCACCTGCCAGGCGCCCTCGCTCACGCTCAGCCGCCGGCCCGACCCCCCGCCGCGGATCGCGTAGAAGTTGTTGTGGGGAACCGGGCGGTCGAAACGGTACTCGATCTTCGAGTAGGTGCGGCTCTCGCCGGTGAGAAAGTAGAGCACCTCTGCGTAGCCGGACTGGTAGTAGACCGTGCCCACGTTGGTGCCGGGCGCCGGCTGGTAGCCGTTGGTGTTGAGCGGCCCCGCACTCGTCGTCTTGGCGTTGTAGAGCCACGAGCCGAAGTACTCCGACTGGAACGACCACGGGCCGTTGTTGCCGACGAACTCGAGCCCCATCATGTTCTGCCACGTGCCCTCGAGGAGTCCGGCGTCGGCGTAGATCGAGTTGAGCGGCCCGGGGGGGCCGTTACGGATCGAGCCGCGGCTGCGGAACCGGACGGCGGTGATCTCGTCGCCGATCGGCAGTCCGGTGTTCGAGTCGAAGCTGGTGTACTGCCGCCGCGGCTCCATGGTCCGCCCCGAGAGGCCGAAGTGCAGCAGCTTTCGCCCCTCGTCCTCGAAGACCGGCAGATACACGATGCGCCCGACCGTCATGCTGCCGCCGGAGGAGTTGGAGAACCCGAACGGGTTGGAGGTGTTCTTGAACTCGCCCACCTGCCAGCCGACGGACCCGTCCTCGGTGCTGTTCATCACCTGGATGCCGGGGACGAAGCCGTTGTTGAACGGCCCCTCGAAGGCGTCCTGGGCGAACGACCGCTCCATGAAGTTGAGCCAGCGGCTGCTGGTGAGGTGCTCGTAGCCGTAGGGATCCTTCTGATTGCCCACGCGGACGGTGCCGAGCAGCGGGAGTTCGCGAACCTGCAGCCAGAGATCGGTGACGGCGGTCGACGGCCCGGAATCACGCTCGGTGGGGTAGACCTCGTTGTTGATGTTGATCTGGTTGACGAAGTCGTATTCCGCGGCCCAGTCGTAGAACTCGTACATCCGCCCCTCGATGCGGAGCCGGGCCCGGCGGAGAGCGACCGTGTCGGAGAGCCCGGGGTCGAGCCCGCCTTGATTCGGAGGTTGGTTCCCAGGGCCGGGCCCGGCGGTGAAGGCCACCGCATCAACCTGCGTGCGGCCGCCGATCTTCACCTTGAAGTCTCTGTGCCTCGACTCGGCCTGGTAGCCGCTGGCCCACTTCGAGCCGAGGTTGGTGTCGCTGCCGATCTCGTAGGGCTCGGCCGGCTTCGGGCCGGCTGTGTCCCCCTCCGGTTTGCCGGCCGCTCCCTCGTTCCCGGCTTTCGCCCGGTCGGGGGTGGGCAACGGCTCGGGCCCAGCCTTCTGCTCCAGTGCGTTCAGCCGCGTCTCGAAGGCCTCGATCCGCCGCCGCTCGACGCCGATGGCCGCCGACACCTCCGCGAACGAGCCGAAGTCGGCGGCCACGCTCTCGAGCGCGAGCGGCTGGCTTTCGTCCGCTTCGCCGACGACCAGGAGCTCTGCGGCCCGGGGAGTTTCCGGGGCCGCGCACCACGCGGCGGCGGCAAACGCGAGCCATGCTCCGAGACGGTGACTTCGGCTGAGAGGCATGAGGCGGGCTCGACGCGGCACACGCTCCGCAGACCGCCTCGCTTCCGCAGGCCGCCGATGCGGATTGATCACTCCAACCGTCCTTATCGGAAGAGTCGGCGAACCGCTTGATGAGCAATCGCTCCTGCCCTGAGTTTCAGGATTTCCCGGGGATGGAGAGGTCGGCTGCGCCGGAACCCGTGGGCCGGGCGGGCCGAACACCGGCCTCTGCGGCAGGCTGCGGGGGCTGGGTGGAGGACGGGGAATCGGCCCGCCCGCGGGGCGACGGCAGCCTCACGGTGACGGTCGTCCCCTCGGCGACGCGGCTCGTCATCGCGATCGTGCCGCCGCACGACTCGATGATCGATTTGCAGATCGCCAGCCCAAGGCCGCCGCTCCTCGCGGTGCCGACGTGGCTGCGGGCGTGATCGGCCTTGTAGAACCGGTCGAAGATGCGTGCCAGATCCCCCGACGCGATGCCCACGCCGGTGTCGGTCACCGCCAGCACGGCGTCGCCCGTGACCGGAGCCTCGGTCACCCGCATTTCGACAAGGCCTCCCGCGGGCGTGAAGCGGATCGCGTTGTCGAGCAGGTTGCTCGCCACCCGGCGGAGGTCGTCGGCTCTTCCCAGCGCCATCACCGACTTGCCGGCGAGAAGCGTCAGGCTCACGCCCTTGTCCTCAGCGGCCCCCGCGAACATACCCACCGACTGCCCCGCGATGGCCGTGATGTCCTGGGACTCCAACATGACGGCGGAGCCCTCGGCGTCGGTCTCGGCGAGGAGCAGCAGGTCATGCGTCACTTTCGAGAGGTAGCGGGCCGCTTCGAGAATGTCGGTCAACGCCTCCTGCCGCTCGGGGGCGACGTCGCCCCGGGAAACGGCGACTTCGAGCGAGCTCTGCAGCGCGGCCAGCGGTCCACGGAGTTCGTGAGCGGCGTCGGCCACAAACTGCTCGTGCCGCTCGACGTGCGTCGCGACCGAGTCGAGCAGGCCGTTGATGGTCTGCGAAAGGCGGTCGAGTTCGTCCCGCGTGCCGCGGACGGGGAGCCGGTCGCCGAGTCGCGTCGGCATGAGCCGTTCGGCCGTTCGCAGGATGTCCGCCACCGGCCGCGTCGCCCTCATGGCGAGCCAGGAGGCGACCAGGGGCGTGAGCAGCGACAGGCCTCCGCCGATGATGACGAGCATCCTCAACAAGCCGCTGAGGCTCTCGTCGAGACCGGTCGTGTAGGTGCCCAGCCGCACGTGGTAGGCCGGCAGTCCGGCCCGCGGGATCCGCAGCCGGAGGTAGCGATACTGGCCGATTTGAACCGTGTTCTCCTCGAGGTCGAGCTTTGACGGCGGAAATGAGGCCACGGCCCCGGGGCAATGATCACTCGTCCACACAGACCCGCCGTCTTCGGTGAGGAGATGCACGAACCAGCCCCGATCCTCGTGGCTCTCGGCCTTGCGGCGCATCTCCGCGACGACCGCGGTCTCGTCGAGGTCGCGGATCGCGAGCGCGACCTCACAGGCGGCGGCCCGCAGTTCGGCGTCGGTGTCGGCGTAGAGCACAGCCTTGGCGGCGAACCTCACCGCGAGGAGCGTGGCCGCCGTCATCAACAAGACGACCGCCGTGTTCCAGATCGTCAACCGGCTGCGGAGACTGGTCGCCCGGAGTGCCTCACTCAGTCGCGAGAGCATACCCACGTCCCCGAATGGTACGGATCCTCGACGCATCCCGGCCTTTGTCGATCTTGCCCCGGAGCCGGTTGATGTGCACCTCGATGACGTTGGTCGGACCGTCCCAGTCGAAACCCCACACGTGCTCACAGAGCATCTTGCGGGTCACGACCTGCCCGTTGTACCGCATCAGCAGTTCGAGCATGCTGAACTCGGTCGGCGTGAGGTCGATCGTCCGGGCGTCGAGATCGACCCGTTTGTTCGACAGGTTCAGTTCCAGCCCGCATGCGGTGAGCGTCATGGCCGGCTTGTCGGCGGTGCGGCGATGCACCGCGTCGATGCGGGCGAGCAGATCGTCCATCGCGAACGGCTTCACGAGATAGTCGTCGGCGCCGGCCCCGAAGGCCTGGAGCTTGTCGGGCACGAGCCCCCGGGCCGTGAGCACGATGACGGGTGTCCGGACCCCCTGCATCCGCGCCGCCCTCAGCACCTCGACCCCGTCCGTGCCCGGGAGCATCAGGTCGAGCACGACCAGGTCGCTGGCGAGGATCACGCGGTCACGAATGGCCGTGTCGCCATCCGAGATCCAGCGGCATTCGTGACCCGCGTCGCGGACGGCCGTGGAGACGGCCTTGCCGATGATCGGATCGTCTTCGACAATCGCGACCTGCATGGTGAAAAACCCCCGGGGAAGCATGCCTAGGCTGCCGGACGGCCCCGCAGCCCTCCCGCCAGCCCGGATCATACCGCGCCGGAATCGGGCCGCGGCAACCGAAAGGGCGGGTCGGCCAATGGCACTTCGGCAACCGTCGGCCGAGCGGGGCGGATCATGAGCCGCGACAGCCGGGACCGATCGGGCTGGATCCGGCCCGATCGTGGAAAAGCCGAGGAACTTCCTGTCCCCGCCCAAGGCCGGATTTTTCCCGTCGGCGCAGACCGGCCTTGAAACCGCTCCACTCGCGGGGCGTCCGCACCGTGGCATGGGATCCCGTCAGAGGCAGTGGATGTCGATCACGGGCGACTCGGCGGGCGACAGAGCCGCCGCGTAGCACAACTGCAGCACATGATCGCGACGGCGATCCCCGCCAGCGACGACGGCTCCGGCACGATGGTGATGAAGCCAGTCGAGGCGTCGAACGTCGCCGATTGGCCGGATCCGAGTCCCGTGGCGATCACCGACGTGAAACTGCCCGAGAGGAGCCCCGTGTTCGTGAACAACTGCAGCACGTTGGCTCCTTCAGCGTAGGGGCCGTTCGAGAAAGCCAGCGTGAGCGGCCCGCCGAGCACCACGTTCCCACTGCCGCTGACGAGGTCGTAGCTGCCGGCCGTGAACGTCGGCGAGGTGATGTCGAACGTGCTGCCGGCGGCTCCGGACAGGTCGAGCGTGAGGCCACTGTCGACCGCGAATGAGCCGGTCGTTGGACCAGGAAGCAACTGTCCGAGCACGGCGAGCGTCTTGCCCGATCCCGAAAGCGTGCCGGTGCCCAAGAGGTCGCCGGTGGCCGGCAGCGTGTACGTCGTGTCGGTGAAGTTGGCGAGATCGAATCGCGCCGTCCCGGTGAGCGACAGGCCGCCCGTGCCGATGGCCCCCGAGCCGCTCAGGCGGAGAACGCCCGCTTCCACGGACGTAAGCCCGGTGTAGGTGTTCGCGGACTGGAGCGTTCCCCAGGCGTTGCCACGCTTGATGAACGCCCCCGAACCGCTGATCACGCCGGAATAGAAGAAGTCGCTCCGCCGGTTGAACACGAGCGTGCCGTCGTTGACGAAGTTGCCCGTGCCGCCGAGGAGCACCCCGTTGCTGGTGCCGCTGCCGATCTGGAGCGTGCCACCCGGTCCGAGGGTGATCGCGCCCACCGCTCCTTGTCGCAGCGTGCCGCCGACGATCACCACACCGCTGCCGTGGATCGCGAGCGAGCCGGTGCCACTGGAGTTTGTGCCCACAAACAGGTTCGCGGCGTCGCCGCTTCCGGTGACCAGCAGCGTGCCGCTCGACACCGTCACGCTTCCGGCCCCGCCGACGCTGTTCATCTGTGAGACGACCGTGGACGACACGAACAGCCGCCCCACCTGCATGCGGCCACCGCTGCCGGAGAGGGAGAGCGTGCCCGTGCCGCTGCCGCCGACGTAGAAATCCCGTTGAGCGGTGAACGTGCCGCCTGTCACGAGCATCTCACCGGTCGTGGGCGCGTAGCGGCCGAGGATGAGGTGATTCTCCAGCACGTTTGTGAAACTGCCCGTCGCCGCGGTGTTGGTGGTCAAGAGGCCGCCCTCCACGCGAACCAGGCCCCGGCTCACACCGCCGCCGTTGAACGAGCCCAGACCTCCCACGATCGTCGGCCCCGCGAAGGTGGTCGTGCCGCCGCTGATCGCCATCGTGCCGGAACTCCCCGCTCCCGCGCCGACGAGGTTGCCGTTGGTGGTCGCACCCGTGCCGTTGAACCCCACCGAGCCGCTGGCGACGCTCAGGGTGCTGATGGAACTGAGCCCGGAACCCATGCGGAGGGTACTCGCGGCCACCACCCCGCCGTTCACGGTCATGGCGCTTTGAGAGTTGGTGCCGAGCGACATGCGGACCATGCTCGATGCATTGAACCGTGCCGAGCCGGAGACCGCGATCGTGGCCACGCTGTCGTTGCCCTCGGCCGGCTCACACCAGCTCCAACTGCACGTGCCGCCGCTGAGGTTCATCACGGCGGTGGAGTTCGGTCCGTAGGCGAAGCCGCCGCCAGAACCGGCGCCGAGGTTGGCCGTGCCCCCCGTCATCGTGAACGTGCCCGACGATGCCGCTCCCGACGCGAAGTAGAATCCCGGCGCGGAGAGCGCGGTGTTGGTGAAGGTTCCCCCGGACATCGTGAACGTCGCCGATGCACCAGAGCCCGACGCGAACCGTACGAACGTCGTGGCCACGGCTCCGTCGCCGGAGATCGAGAGGCTGCCGTTGCCGGTCTCGCCGAGATAGAGGGCACTGGTGCCCGTGGAGAGGCGGCCGGCCTGCACGTCCACGGCCCCGTCGATGATCGTGGTCGTGGTGGACTGCAGCAGGCCGACGGTGCCGCCGTTCGTGAGCGAGAGCGTGGCCGTGGAGGATCCCGTGTAGGTGCCCGTCAGCGAGATCGAGCCCGACGTCTGATTGAACTGCAAGGTGCCGCTGTTGCTCACGTCGCCGGTCACGCTGCCCCCGTCGTCGATCCGCACGGTGTCGCCGGCGGCGATCGAGCCGCCCGGGTAGGCCGGGCCGGATTGGCCGGCGGCCGTGCCGTAGATGGTCACCGTCTGGCCGCGGACGGTCGTGGGAATCAACGCGACCGTGAGCACGATCGCGAAAGCAGTCAGGCGTCGGGCGGACAACGGCACAATCAACTCCGTTTTGAAAGGCGGGATGCGGAACTGGGGAGCGGAGAGTATTGGCGATCAGGACCTCGTGGCGGACGCCGTGGAGGCAAAAAGAGACGAATCGGGCATGGGCAGGGACGAATCGGGTCCAGGCAGGGACGAATCCGCCGCAAGCTGGGACGAATCGGCGACGAGGCATGAACAGCCCCGAGTCGCATGCCGCCGCTTCGCCGCTTCGCCTGACGGCCGCCGTGAAAGGCACGTGCGGCCCGAGGCTCAGGGCGGTCTTCGACGCACCTCACGGCCTCGTGGAAAAAAACCGGGCAGTCGGGCCGCCGCTACTCCCACTCGATCGTGGCCGGCGGCTTCGAGGAGATGTCGTAGACCACGCGATTCACCCCGCGAACCTCGTTGATCACGCGGGTCGAGATCCGGGCCAGGACCTCGTAGGGAAGATGGCTCCAGTCGGCGGTCATGAAGTCTTCGGTCTCGACCGCCCGCACGGCCAGCACGTCGTCGTAGG
>SXHR01000192.1:0-10088 GCA_005773625.1 Planctomycetaceae bacterium
ACGCCGCCCTGCATGATGCAGTCCTCGACGAGGTGGCCCACCTCGTTGTCCACGAGGGCCGTCGCCACGGCCGTCTTCATGCCGAAGCACTTCCGCAGACCGCGGGCGACGTTGTATTCGCCGCCCCCCTCCCAGACGTCGAACTTCCGCGTCGTCCGGACCCGCCCCTCGCCCGGGTCGAGCCGCAGCATGATCTCGCCGAGCGAGACCTCGTCGAAGCCGCATGAATCCTTGGGCTTGATCGGGAGCGGCATCCGGGTTCCTTTCGGAGGGAGGAGGTGTGGAAGGACGTCAGGCTACCGGCAGCGTGGCGGGATCGAGCGGCGTCACGCCCGCCTCGCGGGCAAACTCGTTGAGGGCCTCGATCTCGGCGCGGGAGAAAAGGAGGCCGCCCGCCCTCTCGCTGCGGGCCGCCGCCTCCGCCTCGATCTGGCCGGGGAGCAGGCAGCCCTCGTTGCCGTGGCCGAGGATGTCGGCGAGCACGGCCTTGACGTTGCCCGACTGCGACCGCCCCCGGGCGAAGGCCCCGCCGCTCAACGCATCGGGATGGATCACCTGGAAGAAGAACGCACAGCCGTGCTTCTCGTCCGCCCCGCTCCCGCGGCTGCGAATCGTGGGGAGCGATCCGCCGATGAACGCCGCCACGATCTCGTTGATCAGTCCGAGCCCGTAGCCCTTGTGATCGCCGAAGGGGAGCAACGACACCGCCTTCGCGGGGTCGGTCGTGGGCCTGCCCTCCCGGTCCACCGCGGCATGCGGCGGCAGCGGCTTGCCCTCCCGCCCGAGCTGCTGCACGCGCCCCATGGCGATCACGCTCGTCGCCCAATCGATCACGATCGGAAACCCGACCGCCTCGGTGGTCGGAAAGCCCCAGGAGTGGGGATTGGTGCCGAGCGTCGGAAACACGCCCCTGAACGGCACGACCTCCGTGAGCGAGGCGGTGCAGTTGGTGTAGGCGATGTAGCCCTTCCGGGCCGCCTCCATCACGTAGCCGCCGCCCCACAGATAGTGGAAGGCGTTGTCGATCGACACCGTGCCGGAGCCGTAGGTGTCGGCCAGCCGCATGCAGGCATCGATCGCCTCCCAGGCCACCGCCTGGCCGAGCTTTCTCTGCGCATCCCAGACCTCGGCCGCCTTGAAGCGGCCCGGCAGGCGGCGGATCGACGCCCGTGGCACGCAGCCCCCCGCCTTCGAGCCGAAGAGCTCGTCGAGGTGGAGCGCCTTGATGGCATTGTGGGTGCGGATGCCGTGCTTCGTGGCGGCGGTGGCGAGTTTCGCCGCCTGCTCCGCCTCCGCCGGATCGAAGCCGCGGTGCAGGTAGGTGGAGCGGACGAGCGTCTCGTGGGCCTCGACCGGAACGACGTGGAAATCTTCCGCCATGATGTCAGACGACTCTCGAGACGGGAACGGAGGGATTCACCTGCGCGAGCGGCTCCTCGCCGCGCATCCCGCGAATCAGATTGGTGACGGCCGCCTGCGCCTGCCGCTGCACGCTCTCGTGGGTCCGGGAGCCGACATGCGGCGTGACGAGGCAGTTGGGCAGCCGCGTGAGCGGGTGATCGGCCCGCGGCGGCTCCTCGTCGAGGACGTCGGTGCCGTAGCCCCGCACCCGGCCCGCCGCGAGCGCGGCGGCCATGTCGGCCGAGTTGACGATCTCGCCGCGGGCGCAGTTGACGATCACCACGTCGGGCTTCATCAGGGCGATCGTCCCTGCATGGATGAGGTTGCGGGTCGCGGGCGTGAGGTGGGTGTGGATCGAGAGATAATCCGCCGCCGCGAGGAGCTCCGGCAGCGTGGCCGCCCTGGCGATTCCCTGCTCCAGCGCGAACGCCTCGTCCCAATGACTGCCGTAGCCGATCGGCTTCATGCCGAAGGCCCGCGCGCGGATCGCCACCTCCCTGCCGATGCGACCCATGCCGATGATGCCGATCGTCTTGCCGAGGAGTTCGTGGCCGGTCTGCCGCCGCCAGCCCCCGCTCCGCACGGAGTCGGCGTGATCCAGCAGTCGTCTCTCCATCGCCAGCAGCAGGAGCATCGCATGCTCGGCGACGGTCGTGTGGTTCACGCCCGGCGTGAACAGCAGCGGTATGCCCAACTCCGTGCAGGCCGCCACGTCGATCTTGTCCACGCCCACGCCGTATTTGCTGATCACCCTGAGCCGTGGCCGCGCCTTCTCGAGCACGGCCCTGGTGATCGCATCGTCCCCGCAGAGGTAGCCGTCGATGTCGCCGACGAGCCGGTGGGTGTCGGGCTCGGAGAGGGGCCCCCGGGCACGGATCACCTCCCAGCCGGTGGCGGCGAGCATCTCGTGATGAATGCCGGGCGTGTCTTGAAACGAGGTTGTCGTGAGCAGGACACGCGGATTCATGCAGGGCCCCCGAGGAAGCAGGAGCCGTAGATTACGGGTTTTCGCCCGATTCAACAATTCTCGGATCGCGCACCTAGCTGTCCGTGGACAAAGTCATCCATGACGTTTGTCCACTGGATCGACCGGTGGAAACGCCGAGGGTTTCCACGGTCGATGATCCTCGCATCCTGCTCGGGCAGACTTGTTCCACAGTCTGCTAGGGGGCCCGCGATGCGGCGCAGGAGCCGCGGACCTCGAACACGTTCTCGGGCGGCTCCCCGGTCGCCCTGGCGAACTGGGCCACGGCGTAGCCGGTTCGCACGGCCGGCCCCTCGGAAAAGAACCGCATCCGCAGCCAGAGCTCGCGGCCGCCGATCACGGTTGCCGGCATGTCGTCATCGATCGCCCAACCCGCGCCCCAGTTCCCGGGAGTGATGTTGTCACGCACCGTGATCCACGTCTCGCCATCCCTCGAGACCTCGATCGCCGAGGCGCCCCGGCCGACTCCCCCGGGCTCCCGGGTGTAGTCCCAGCACTCCGATCGTGCCTTCACGTGAATGCGGGTCGTCGGGCCGGGGAAGGGAATGCGGTAGACAAGCCGCCCTTCGACGCCGAATCCCGGCGGCCCCCAGTACGACACGGCCGGATGAATGAACTGCTCCTTCCACTTCTTCATGCCCACGGCCTCGACCAGATGGCGATCGGCGTCGACGTCGAGCACGCTGCGGAATCCGTATGTGATCTCCGCTGCCGGAGCCGCCGCCGCCAGCGACGGGGAGGGCGCGCCGCGGCCGCCGATCGTGCCCGTCGCCAGGGCGATCGCGACTCCTACGGCAGCCGCGCTGGCGGCCACGGCCGCCAGGCGGAACCCGTCCCGGCGGCCGCGGGGTGGCCGGCCGATCCGCCACCAGGGGCCTTCCGGGGCCGTCGCCGGATGGTCGAGGGCGTCGCGGATCGCCGCGAGGAGATCCCCCGCGGTCGCGAACCGGCCCTTGCGGTCCTTCGCGAGGCAGGTGGCCGCGATGCTCGAGATGCGTGTCGGAACCGTGCGATCCACCCGTGAGGCGCGTGGCGGAATCTGCTGCTGCACGATGCGGGCGGCTTCCGCGAGCGGCTTGCCGCGCAGGGCATGCGGCGGCCGGCCGACGAGCAGTTCGTAGAGGATCACCCCCAGGGCGTAGACGTCGCTGCGGGCGTCCACCTCGGCCGAACCCTGGCTGAGTTGCTCGGGGCTCATGTACTGCACGGTGCCCAGCATCTGGCCGACGTCGGTCAGCGCTGTCAGCGATTCGTTGCCGTAGCTGCCCCGGGCGACGCCGAAGTCGATCACCTTGGGATGCCCGGACGGGTCGACGAGGATGTTGTTCGGCTTGAGGTCGCGGTGAACGACGCCCTGACGATGGCCGTAGGCGACGGCCTCGCACACCTTGCAGAAGAGTTCCAGCCGCTCTCGAAGCGGCAGGCCTGCCGTCGATGCGTAGGCGGTGATCGTCAGCGCGTCGGGAATCAGTTCCATCACGAAGTAGGGCAGTTCCACGCCCGCGAACGCGAACGTGCCGGCGGAGAAGATCTGCGAGATCCAGGGATGGCGGAGCCGGCCGAGGATCTCGGCCTCGAGTGCGAACCGCCGCAGCAGGTTCGCCGTGAAGAAGCCGGGCCGCACCACCTTCACCGCCACGGCCCGCGTCGGGCTCTCCTGCCGGCCCTCGTAGACGCGGCCCATGCCCCCCTCGGCGATGAGCCTCACGAGCCTGACCCCGCCGAGATCTCTGCCGAGCAGGGGATCGGGAAGTGGCTCGGCTGCGGATCCCTCGACCGCCCGCCAGATCGACTCCAGGCCGAAGGTGGAGGCGTCCACGGCCTCCGAGCCGCGGGTGGCTACCGCTCGGTGGTCGGATGCGTCTCGGGGCATGGCGGCTCAGTCGTCGGAACGCTCGACCAGCTTCGGTCGCGACGCAGGCTACGTCCCCACCTGGCGGGCGGTCAAACCGCTCGTACAATGCTCACACACGTTTTCCTGGCCTCCACGGGCCGCCTCGTCCACTTTCCCCGGTGGCGGTCGCTCGTCGGCCGTCGTCGATTGTTCCGGCCCGCCGCCACCGCCGCGAGGATGCAGCCCCGTGGAACACAGTTGGTTCTACCGTTGCGGCGGTCGGGTGCACGGCCCCGTGTCGCTCGCCGACTTGCGGGGGGCGCGGCTGCTCGGGTTTTTCGATGCGGCCGACGTCGTTCGGAGACGGCATTCAACGACGTGGGAGGTCGCGGGGCTGGTGCCGGAGCTGGCCGACCTCGAGGAGCCCGCGCGGCCGTCAGTCCCACCGCCGGTGCCGGCCGCTCCAGACCGCAGCACTGAGGCCCTGTCGTGCTTCCTGGCAATCGACGGCTTCGTCGACCGTCTGTATCGCAGCGGGTTCGTGCAGAGCCTCATCCTGCACCTGGCCGTCCTGCTCGCCATGGCCGTCGTCGTCGTGCAGCCGTGGCAGCCGAGGCCTGTCCCGCCCGTCGTGCTGTCGTTCGACGCCGAGCCGGTGCCGCCGATCATGACCGAGGAAGACCCGCTCTCCGAGATCGTGCTGGCCCCGGCTGCCGCGTCCTCGGAGGACGACGCCGTGGCGGCCGAGGTCATGGTGGAGGAGAGCAGCCTCGTGGTCGACGACGTGAGCGTCGAGGCCTTCGACACGGCGTCACCCGAGCCGCCGGCGTTCCTGGCCCTGCCCGACGAGTCGGATCTGCTCGCCGAACTCCAGCCGACGGGTTCGAGTCGGGCACGGCGACGCGGCGTGATTGCGGCGGCCTTCGAGGGCGGGCCGGGAGACGAGGCGGCGGGGGGCGACGCGTTCGGCGGCGAACTCGGCCGGCGGCTCGATGCCGCCGGCGCCCGCACGGGTGACGTGCAGGTGTCGATCGCCTGGGACAACGGCAACGACATCGACGTCCACGTCATGGTGGAGCCGTTGCGTTCGGGGCCGGAGTCGCTGATCTGCTTCTTCAGCAGGCTTGGCACCTGCGGCGGCATGCTCGACGTCGATGCCAACGCCCATCCCGCGACGCGGACGGACCAGCCCGTCGAGAACGTGTTCTGGCGGAAGGGGGGCGCGCCCTACGGGCGGTACACGATCGCCGTCCACCACTACCACAACTGGGCCGGTCCCCCGCGGACGCCGGTGGAGGTGGCGGTGCTCGTCGACGGAGAGGTGAAGCGGTTTCGGCCCGTCGTGACGGTCGGACAGGGCCCCGTGGTGGTGACCACGTTCGTGCGGCTGCCGCGCGAGCGGTGAGCGGGATCGTGTGCGGCGGCCACGACCAGCGGGTCGCGCATGTCCGGCGAAGAGCGCCCGGGGCGAGGTGTCGCTCAGCCGGCAGAGACGCCACTGTAATCGGGGCAAGACGCAACTCCGCGCACTGATCTCCGCCTGTGGAAAAACCTCCCATCTCGGCTGGATCAAAAGACGGCGACGACGTCAACGAGTCGGCGTGGCCGACTCCTCTTCCTCCTTCTTCTCGTCCTCGTCCTTCTCGTCCTCGCCCTCGTCGGTGGGCTTCGTTTCGCCCTCCGCGAGGGCGTGGCCGAAGACCGACCACACCACACCGTCGGCTATGACCGACAAGGTCATGCGGCCGTCCGCGGTGATGATCAGGCTGATGTTTCGGTCGTTCTCCACGCCGGAGAGGATGTGAGTCCCCTCCTTTTCGTGTACGGTCTCGAGCTTCGTGACCTCGCCGCGACGCGACTCTGGTGCCAGGATCGTAAGTTCCTTCTTGTCGGCGTCGATCCGCAGGAAGGTGGGCCGCTCACGGTCTCCGAGGTCGGGTGCTCCGGTCGTGCCGTCCTCATCGACGGCCACCGCCGACGTCACGGAGCAGATCCAGGTGTGCCCCGCCCACGAAGTGTTGGAAGAGAGCAGGTTCACGGCCAGGATCATTACGAACAGTCGCGTCAGTGTCGTCACGAAATTGCTCCTTCTGGTAGTCGGTCTGGTGGTCGCTTTGTCGTCCTGCTTCTCATCACGGGGATGCCCGGGGCTATCGGACCGTGTAGCCCTTGGCCTCCATGGCTGCCATGAAGTTCCTCGTCCAGGCTCCGAACTGCTGCTGGTATGCCGCCACGGCCGCATCCGAGGCCCCGCCAGCCGCCTTCACGGCCCGACGGGAACGTATGCCGCCCGACAGACCCAGCGACGTGGCGCCAATCGCCGCGCCCTTGCCCGCGTCGCCGGCAACGGCTCCGATGGCGGCTCCCAGAAGGGCTCCACCGGCTCCGCCCTTCACGGCACCGCCCCGCGCGGCGTTGGCCGAAGCCGCCGCGGCGTGTCCCTGTTGATCCAAAGCCGCCTTCGCCTGGTAGGGATCCCAGCGGGTCTGTTGGGTGGCCCAGTCATAGGCTGCAGACTCGTCGGCCCGCTGCTGCTCCGGACTCTGGCCCTTGGCCGGGAAGATTGCGAGGTTGCCCGGATTGGTACTGAGGGCCGGCGGACCGGCCTGGGCCACGCTCGCCATCAGCACCACCGATGCCATGGTCGCCATCGCCAAACCATGACCAGCCTTTTGATTGAATGCCTTGTGCATTGCGTTCTCCTCAGTGTGTGCGTTTGGGTGCGTTCGCCGGCAGGCGATTGATAACACCCTCGGCGATTGCGAGGAAAGACGAGTTTTCCTGACCCTCGCGCCAGTCACGATGCGATGAGCCGCCCGCGACTGTGCAGAGAAAGACAAAACCGTCCGCGACGGCTCCGCCTGCGTGGCCACCGCCCGGCCGCCCGGCATCAGAACTTCTGGATCATGTCGAAGCCGAGCATCGTCTGCTGGTTGCTGATGCCGTCGTTGTACGGCGTTCGCTGGCCGTCGTAGGGCCCCCCGAAAAAGTCCCAGCGGAAAGCCGGTCGCATCAGAAAATTGCCGGTCGGCATCCAGTTGGGCCCGATGGTCAGCGAGTAGTAATTGCCGGGCAGCGGCACATGATTGGGATTGCTGGGGCGGTTGAGACCGACACGGGTGCCGTCGGTGTCTTGGAACCACTCGAATCGGGCGCCCCACAACCAGGTATCGCTCACGCGGTAATAGAGATACTGATCGATGCCCGCCCAGAGGGCCGTGCCGCCATCGGCCAGGCCCTTTGCCTGCGTGCCCAGCCAGTGGTGGATGAGGTATTCCCACGTGGGCGATGGCCTGTATTCGAAGATCAGACTGTAACGCGTGCGGTTCGCCGACGTCACCGGTGGAGCCGGTTGGAAGAGCGGTGAAAAGTCGTTGCCTTCGTCGCCGCTCACGATGGCAAACGAGGAGGCGAGGGAGTTGTCGTCGTTCTTGGCTCGGATACGTCCCAGGAAGTTGGCCTTGCTGTAGGGTGAGGCGAGGCCGTTCCAGCCGTTCACGAGGCCGGCATCCACCTCGACGTTGTCGCTGGCGTTCCAGTTGACGAGGCCGCCCCAGTGGGTGAACGGACCGGCAAACTGGTAGCTGTAGCTCTTCATGTAGAAGAAGTTGCCGACCGCAGGCACGCCCTCATAGCCCACGATGGTGTAGAAGTGGCCAAGCTTGAGCGACAGGTCCTGGCTGCCGACCTCGGCGTAGAGCTGCGGGATCGCCAGGCCGTAGTACTCGCCGCTGTTCCAATCCCGCGGGCCTGGATTCGTCTCCCACCCGAGCGACATGGCGAGCGGAAAGTCCTCGCCATAGAGCAGATCGGTTCGAGCGCCGACGCCGTTCGACCCATCGGCGGGAAGCGTCCGCTCGCCGATGAGATAGACCTGGTTCATCATCGGCTCGTTCGCGCGGTCGACGGCGTTGTATGGCCCGTTGAACTTGCTCGGCGGCACGCCGAAGTTACCCACGAAGCCGCCGTCCATCCAGCCGTAGACGCCGCCACGATCAGTCTCACCGAACAGAAACCATTCCTGGTCGGACGGGATCATGCCCGTCATCACCTCGTCGGTGAGGACGGGATCGAACGCCTCGAAGGAACCGGCTTGGCCTGGTCCGCCGAGGAAGGCCTCCTCTTGGCCGACGGCGGTGGCTACCGATGCGAAAGCGATGGCGAGCGCCGCCAGACCGCGGACTGGCTTCTGCTGCAGGAAACTCATGGCCATCCCCCACGACGTCGGTGCTCGGGAAGGGACTCCTGGGCGGAACCGCCCGCCGATCCGATGCCCGCCCGATCCGCGGAAGAGTCATCGGCGGAATGACCGACACGGCCTTTGTGTCAGGCAGGGTCGCCGAAAGGGTCGGCGATCGCCTCGCCGGTTGCCGCGACCGGCATGGGAGGGCTGATTTTCCCGGGCCCCCCAGTCGACCGCAGGGCCGTACGGCTTGCCCAGGCTGAATGCCGCTTCGGACATATCCCCGCTGCTCGAAGCGGGCGGTCATGTCGTGCCAATGGGTGCGGCAGCTCTCTCATGAGCACTGGTACAAAAACTGGGGAGGGGGCAAAGCCACCGGCGAAGAACTCGTCAGCCGACTCGAACGTGTCACAGTGCCGGGGCCGCGCGCTCCGTGACAAACGCCTGGAGGAGGACGGCGTGACGACCGTTCCACTTCCAGAGATGGCAGTCGCGACGGTCGAGCGAGCCTGCACCGGCGATGCCCGTGCGGTGCAGCCAATACGACTCGCCGGGTGCGAGCGGATGCCGCGCAAACTCGGCGAGCCGCTGCCGGGGCACCCGGGTCTTGATCCAACTCCAGAGGTTGACGTGCAGGCGGTGGGCGTCGTCGGGGGAGCGGATGCACCACAGCCGGTACTCCAGTTCGGTGACGGCAACGAGCCGGTCGCCCACGAGGGCGGCGAGGTCGGCCGCCGACTCGAGCACCGCCGTCGCGGCGGCGATGCCCGCCGCCGAGGTGGTGAGGACGACCGCCGGATCGGCGGCGAATCCGGCGGCGGCCGAGCGGCGGGCCTCGCGGATCGACTCGATCCCCGCGAGCCTCGTCGCAACCGCGGAGCCGAGGATCGAACGCTCCGCCACCCATTGGCCGCCGGGCGTCGCCTCCGGCAACGGCCTGCGCAGCCGGTGCTCCAGGGCAAACCCGCGGAGGCCCTCGAGCCAGGCGTGGGGGGTGGCGTGCGTCACGGGTCGGCGGGCCTCCGGCTCCAAACGCGAACAGCGGGCCGGCGTGCCGGGATGGCATGCCGACCCGCTGTGGCTATGGTACCGGCCGTTGGCGCAACCGCCTGCCCACGACCCGGTGAACGGCGATCCTCAGCGGCTGAGGAACTTCTGGCGGAGCCACTCGTTCTTGCGGCGCTCGAGTTCGACGAGCTTCGCGACCGGTCCCTTGCGGGCGGCGGCGATTTCCGCACGGTTGTTCTGGGCCTGGGTGGCCGTGGGGGCGATGGCGAGCGTGGCGAGCACGGCGACGACGATGAGCATCCGTTGCATGGCAGACATCCTGGTGGGGAAAAGGTGGCGAGGGACATGGCAGCGACCCGGGTCAGGACTGCTGTCCCGCACCATCGCTCCGACGGAGGTTTCGGCAGCCTCAATCGCGGATCTGCAGGCACGGGCCGCCGGCTGTTCCGCGTGAAAAAACCGTCAACGCATGAGAAAACGGTGCGTCGCGCACCGGCGACACCACCCCACGCACGCCCCCCCGCGGGAGTGGTCGCCGACCCCGAATTTTTCCGGCCGGGATTTGACGCGGTCCATTCTGCGCGCACCGCCGGCCGCCGCGCCGCCCCCCGTCGGCGCGGGAGGGGAGCCTGTCACCGCCGGGCGAGCGGCTCGTCGGGCCAGGCGGGCTGCGGATA
>SXHR01000193.1:0-10215 GCA_005773625.1 Planctomycetaceae bacterium
CTACAGTCTCTCGAGCGATTCCGGCTCCGCCCCCACGGTGACCCTGCGGGTGCTTCAGGAGGGCGAGCGGAGGACGGTGACCATCACGGCGGGCGACGGTCCGATCGACGGCATCTTCCTGGCGATCGAAAAGCTCACGGGAATCACGACCGTGTGCCGGGACTTCCGCGTCCAGGCGGTGACGGTCGGCAAGGACGCGCAGGCCGAGGTCACGGTGGAACTGGAACATGCGGGACAGATGCAGCGTGGCCGCGGCGTCTCGACCGACTCGCTCGAAGCCTCTGCAAAGGCCTTTCTCGCCGCCACCAACCGACTCGCGCTCGGCGCGATGCCCCGACTCCATCCGCAACGGCCCTAATGCGGCCGGAAGTGGCCGCGGGCGCAGTGCGGCCGCGGGCTCGGGGCGGGCGACTGCTCGCTTTGTCGTCCCGCTGGCGGTTCCCGGCGGTTTCAGATCGCCTCGCCGCCGCGTTCGCCGGTGCGGATGCGGACGCACTCGTCCATGGGCAGGACGAAGATCTTGCCGTCGCCGATCTCGCCCTGCTCGCCGGAGCGGCCCCCCTTCACGATGGCCGCAATCGTGGGCTCGACGAAATCGTCGTTGACGGCGATCTGGAGCTGCACCTTGCGCAGCAGATTCACCGAGATTTCGTGGCCCCGGTAGGTCTCCGCGTGGCCGCGCTGCCGGCCGAACCCCTGGACGTCGAGCACCGTGAGGCGAAACACCTCGACTTCCGAGAGCGCCTGCTTCACGCTCTCGAGCTTGCCCGGCTGGATGATCGCGATGATGAGCTTCACGGAAGGTTTTCCCGGCGGGGGCGGGGGCGGATGATCCGCAAGGCTACTCCCGCACCGTCGCCCGCACCAACCGCAGGACGCCTGCCGTGCCGGGAACGGCGACGGGACCGCATGCCGCGGCCTGGGTGAGTAAGGCGGATTACCCACCCAGACCGTCGTGCGGCATCCTTCCGGACGGTGTGCCGAGGTGGGCGGAAGACGACCCCTCGCTGAGCCGGACGCACCGGCTCACGTGGCACTTGTGCGCTGGCCCGGCAGAGTGCAAACCCCGTGCCGCGACCAGCTGCCGCTGGTCCCGATCCCACACGCACCGTGTTTCGCGGCCGACTGGTCGATATTTGGGTTGGCCGCGGGAGCCGCACCCTTCCCCCGCAGTCGAAGGAGGCCCGCGCAGTTTTTCGGCAGGGGGCTGCCCATCGTCGCAGCAGCAGGCTACGGTGCCGCCAGGCCCATCCCACGCGGCGGGCGGGCGACTTCCAAGGAGGCCGGCGTGGACAACGGAACTTTCACGGCAGATCTCACCCCGCTCCTGAGACTGCCGCGCGGCGAACTCACGACGGCCATCGCGGCCGCTTTTCCCACCGTCGCCGCGGGGCCCGGCCGCGGTGGGCCCGCAGCCATCCGCGGGGGACGCGCGGAAGCGGTGTCGCGGCTGGCGGCGATCGATCCGGTCGCCTACGAGCGCACCCGCAACCATGTCTCGGGTGCAGTGACGAAGCTCTCCCCCTGGATCAGGCACGGGGTTCTCGGTCTCGCGGAGGTCCGCGACATGGCGCTCTCGCGGGTCGATCGGCCCGAACAGGCCACGAAGCTCGTGTCGGAGCTCGGTTGGCGCGACTACTGGGGGCAGGTCCAACTGGCGGTCGGCAACGCGATCAGGGGCGACATCGAACCGCCTGCGGCGCTGTCGAGGGTTCCGCAGCTCGATCGCGTGCCCGACGACGTCCTCGAAGCCCGCACCGGCATGGAGTGCGTCGATGCCTTCGTGCAGCGACTGCATGAGACCGGCTGGCTGCACAACCACGAACGCATGTGGCTCGCCTCCTGGCTGGTGCATGCCCGCGGCGTCCGCTGGCTGGCCGGGGCCGACTGGTTTCTCGAACACCTGCTCGACGGCGATCCGGCGAGCAACCACCTCTCGTGGCAATGGATCGCGGGGACGTTCTCCGCGAAGCCCTACATCTTCAATCGCGAGAACCTGGAGTCGTTCACCGCGGGGGAGCACTGCCGCCCCTGCCCCGTACGCGGGGCCTGCGACGTGGAGGGGAGCTACGAGAGCCTCGCCGCCAGGTTCTTCGTGGCGGACGGCGGCGGGATCGCCAGGCCGCCGCTTCGCATCAGGCCCCGGCAGCCGTCGGCGGCCGACGTGGCGACCGCCCGGCCGCTCGTCTGGCTCACGCTCGACTCGGCTGCGGCGACGAGCCCGGCGGCGACGGCCTTTCCCGATTCGCCGCGGCTGTTCGTCGTCGATCAGGGATGGCTGGGTGAGGAACGGCCGTCGCTCAAGAGGCTCGTGTTCCTGTTCGAATGCCTCGCCGACCTCCCCGAGGTCGAGGTCTTGGCGGGTGATCCGCGGACGGTGGTCCCGACGCGGGCCGCCGCGCTCGGCTGCGACGCCGTCGCCGTGACGGAGACCTCCTGCCCGCGAACGCGGGCCGCCGCCGAGGCGATCGCCACCGTCGTGCCGGTGCACACGGCGGCCTGGCCACGCTTCTGTGATCGCTCGCGGGTGACCGACCTCGGACGGTTTTCCCGTTACTGGCAGCAGGTCAGCCGCTCGGCACTGACGCCGACCCGGGCCTGAACCGGGACCAGGGAGGCTCCACGGCGGGAGCGACCGACAGCGACACCGGCACGGCCGTCCGCGGATGCCGAAACATGATCGAGGTCGCCCGCAGCGCCAGCGGGCCTGGTTCTCCGCGGCCGTAGAGACGGTCGTTGACCAGCGGGCATCCGAGCCAGGCCAGATGCACGCGGAGTTGGTGCGACCGGCCGGTCACGGGGTTGAGTTCGACCAGCGTGAGCCGGCCGCCGCGGCCCGCGTCAGACACCTCGCGGATCTGCCACCGGGTCGTCGCGCGACGTCCGCCGATCGGATCGACCCGCTTGCGTGGCGGCCGCGCGGGATCGTCGGCCAAGGGGAGATGGATCGTCCCCTCGTCGGCCGGCAACGCGCCGTGCACCACCGCGAGATACCGCTTCGAAACCGGTCCCGCCTCGAAGGCGCGGCCGAGCAGCCCCCGCACCTCGCGGGACCGTGCGAGCACGAGCAGGCCCGACGTGTCGCGGTCGAGCCGATGCGCGGCCTCGAGCGGCCCGAAGCGGGCCGCCAGCACTCGGGCGACGTCGGGCGGATCGAGCGGCGTGCGGGCGGGAACGCTGGGCATTCCCGACGGCTTGTCAACGACGATCAGGTCGTCGTCCGCGAGCACGATCCGGAGATCCGAAACAAGGCGGTCGTCCATGGCCACCGGCGGGGAGAGACGTCATGGTTGCGGAACGGGTTTCAGAGCAGTCCGAGCAGCGAAGCCCAACGGCACAGGACGGCCGCCGGGTGAGCACCCTCGGCGTTGACCGCGAGCGAACCGACCGAATATCCGGCCCGCTCGAGTCGCTGGCGGTCGCTCTCCATGCGTCGCTGGAGCGGCTCGCTTCCGGCTCCCAGCAGGATCCACCGCGAGTTTCCCGGCTGCGCGGTCTCGATCGACATCGACCGCGGCATGCTGGCATCGGCGACCGCGATCCCGCGACAGGCGGAACCGAGCCGTTCGGCGACGAGCCAGGCGAAGGCCCCCCCTGCCCCGCTGCCGGCCACCGCCACGCGGGTTGGATCGATCGGCCGCTTCGCGTGCAGCGATTGGATCGCGCGGAGCACGCCCTGGATGTCGTCGCGGCTCCACTGACGATTGTCCGACGATCCGGGCAGGATCACCGCAACGCCCGAATCGGCGACGGCCGTCTTCCATGTCGTCGCCTCGCCGTCCGCGACCGGTCCGTGCGGAAGCCCGAGATAGACGAGCACGGCGACCGGCGCACGGCCGGAGCGCGGAATCACCGCCAGCGGCGGGTCGGCCATTTCCGCCGCCTCGAGCCTCACGACCCGCGCTGCATCGACCGGACCGGCGAGCGGATCGTCCGTCGTCGGCTCTCCTCCCGGGCCGACTGCGGGAACCTCCGCGGGCAAGCCGGCCAGTTCGATCTCGGTCGCCGCAGGCCGGCCGTCGGTCTCCACCGTCAGCCGCACCCGTTGCCCCGGCTCCCTGCCCGCGAGAAATCCGGCGAGCGCCGCGGCCGAAGGCCTGACGAGCGGGGGAATCCCTTCATCGCCCTCCGCGGCGATCGAAGTCACGGTGCCCCCCGCATTCAGTCCGGCCCGGTCCGCCGGGCCGCCGGGCAACACCCACCCCACCTCCACGGTCGCCGCCTCGTCCTTCTGCGGCGTCGGCGTGATGCCGAGCACGGCCCGCCGCCATGGAGGAGGCGCGGCGGCGAGCGTCGCCTTCACCGTCAGCTTCGTGGCCGCACCGGCAGGTTCCCGCCGCTCGATCACGAGTTCGACCTCGTCGCCGACATGCCGCGGCACAAGGCCGTGCCGCAGGTCGGCGATCCGGGCGACGGGGCGGCCGTCGATCTCGACGATCCGATCGCCGACCCGCACTCCCGCGCGGGCCGCGGGCGATCCCGGCCGGACCGTCCCGATCACGGGCTCACCGTTGATCTCGTCGCGCGAGCGGTAGCCGATGCCGAGCATGCCGCGGGCGAGCGACTCGCCGCGGGCGAGCCGGGGAAGATCGCGGACGAGATCCTCGAGCGGCACCGCGAAGCCGATCCCCGCGTCGTAGAGTTCGGTGCCGAGTTTCATCCCCGCGGTGTCGGCGGGCAGGGGCGTCACGACACCGATCACCCGGCCGGCGATGTCGATGAGCGGGCCCCCGTAGTTCATCGGGGAAACGGAGGCGTCGGTCTGCACCGCGAGCCCCCAGCCCCGGTTCACCGCCGACAGGATGCCGACGGCCACGCTCGGCTCGGCCGCG
Organism: Planctomycetaceae bacterium; assembly: GCA_005773625.1. GTDB lineage: Bacteria > Planctomycetota > Planctomycetia > Pirellulales > UBA1268 > QWPN01. The sequence goes on from SXHR01000193.1 coordinate 4,833, forward strand.
TTCCATGCCCGACCGACCGCGATCGTCCACTGCCCCGGGGCGAGGTCGCGACGAGCAATCACCTGGAGTTCGGGTGCGGCGGGGAGGGGCTCGGTCTCGAGCAGGACGATTCCCCGGGCGAGGTCGCGGCCCCGCGGCCTCGCGGCCCGGCGTTCACCATCGGCCAGCACGACGATCGCCTCGGTCGCATCCTCCGGCACGGCGAATGTCGTGGCCAGAATCAGCCCCGCACGGTCGATGATCAGCCCGGTGGAGGGTCCCGACGCGCCGCTGGCCTCGGCGGCGGCCGAGAGCGTGGATTGCGTGCCCACGGCCGGCTCGATGCGGACGACGGCGCCGGCCACGCGGGCCACTGCCGCGCGGAACGCCGCCTCCTCGGCGAGCGTCGGCTCGCCCGCGACCAACGGAGCCCTCGGCGTCGCGACCACGATGCCGACGAGCATCACGGCCGCCGGCAGCCAGGCCGCAAACCCAGGGCGACGCCATGACTTCCCCGCACCGCTCATGGCGTCCCCCGTCCTCGGGGCCGCGGGCCCACGTCGCAGTCGATCACGGTGCCGTCACGAATCACCGACAGTCGCAACGGGTCTCCGGGGGCGATTCCGCCGGCGGCCTTCTGCACGGCCGCCCGGGACGCCACCGACACGCCGCCCACGGCGACCACGAGATCGTCGGCGCGGAGTCCCGCCCGCGCGGCGGGGGAATCGGGGACGATCGACTCGACGAAAGGGGGCGTGCGGTCGATCAGATCGGGCACGAGCACGATGCCGACGAGCCGCAGGTCGAGCGATTCGAGCGGTCCGGCCGCGGCGGGCTCCGCGGCGGTGCCCGACATGATCGCCTCGCAGCCGAGGGCGATTTCATCGACGGGCAGCGCGTAGTTGAGCCAGATGCCCCCGGCCGTGGTGCGGAGCTCCTTGCCGAGCATGCCGACGAGCCGCCCGTGGGAATCCACCACCGCTCCCCCGGGCGAACCTGGATTGTTGGTCGTGCTGTCGAGCACGTAGACATCGCCGGTGTAGGGAGCCTCGGCGGCGCCGCGGCGGGCCGCGAGCGGCACGATGGCCGCCACCACGCCCCGCTGCACGCTGACACGCTCGTCGCCCGCCGCCACGGCGAACAGGTTCGACAGTGCCATGATCCGCGTGCCAGTCGCCACACGGCCGGCGGGTTCGAGCATGAATGCCGGGAGATCGGTGGCGTCGATCGTGAGCAGCGCGATCTCCCGCCGCGGATCGACTCCCACCAGCGTGCCCCGAAATCGCCGCCCGTCGTCGAGCACGCAGTCGATCTCGTCGGAGTCGAGCACGGTGCTCATCGCGGTCACGATCCGGCCATCCGGCGACACGATCATCCCCGACTGATACGACTCCAGGCCGCGAACGCCGCCGGCGCCGTGGATCTTGACCACCTTGCGGGCCGCCGCCGCGGCCGTCACCTGTGGAGGCGCGACCTCGTCGGCGGCGACCGCCACGAGACCGGCCACGGCCACCAGCGCCGTCACGACCAGGCTCCGGATCATGGCGATACCCCCTGCGGAGCCGCCGGCTCGATCACGAACGTGCCGAACTCCTGTCCGCCCCGACTCACCTCCAGCCGGGCCGGCATCGCCTGCGATCCTGCTTCACCCGCATCGTTCCAGACGAGCCTGATCTCGCAGGGCTCGGCGTCGGGGCTCGTCCAGAGATCGATCGCCACCACCCGGCCGCCGTCCACGGCGAAGCGGGCCTCGACACCCGACGCGGCCGACTCCAAAACATCGACGAACTCGACGATCGCAGCGTCTCCAAGCTTGGCCGGATCCCGCGGTGCCGTGCCCCAAAAGATGGTTCGTCCGACAGCGGCAGGGCCGGCGGTCACGAGCTGCCGCCAGAGCACGAGGGCCGCGAGCATGCCGCCGCTCCCCGGAGGCACCGGGCTGCGGTCGAGCGCGTCGTCCACGGCGAGCGTCGAGGTGCCCGTCGGCAGGTCGATCGACGCGGAGGTGTCGGAGAGCTCGATGCGAAACTCATCACCCGTCGCGAGTCTTCCGGCAAAGACCCACGGCCCCGACGGGAGGCTGCCGCGGGCCGCGGCGATGGCGGCGGCGACCCGGTCGCGCTCCACCACGTTGAAGTGATGGTTGGCGAATCCGGACCGCGGCTCGTGGAGCCCGCGGACGGCTTCGGGCAGTTCCGGCTTCGCGGCCTCGCCCCCCTGCCGCGGCTTCTCCTCTTCGGCTCCTCCCGCGACGATCGCGGCCAGTTCCGCGGGAGCGTGGATGGCGGCCAGCCGCACGAGCATCTCGAACCGCCGCCCGCCACGGCGGGAGACCAGCGGCACCTGCCAGCCCGCCGGGAGCGTGCCGAGCACGTTCTTGAACGCGTTCACCGAGCGGACCGGCCGCCCGGCGAGCGCGACGATCTCGTCGTCATATCGCAGACCCCGTCGCCAGGCGTCTGAGGATTCGAGGATGTCGGAGACGACCACACGGCCCTCGGCACTCGTCGAGACGGTCGCGCCGAGCGTCGCGTGGTCGCAGATCCTTCCCGCCCTGAGGCAGCCGAGGAAGTTTCGCACCTGATTCGACGAGATCGCATACCCGGCCCCGACGTTCACCCGCCCCCGCTTCTCGAACGACGCCCGCCCGTTGACGCCGATGAGCCGTCCCTGCGCATCGAACAGCCCGCCCCCCGAGTTGCCCGGATTGATCGCGGCATCGACCTGCAGGCAGTCGGTGTATTCGAGGATCGTGCCCGCCGGAAACTGGTAGCGGTGCACGCCCGACACGATCCCGGCGCTGATCGAGGGCCTGAGGTCGGTGGCCAGCAGGAAGGGGTTGCCGGCGGCGAAGCAGAAATCGCCGACATCCACGAGGTCGCTGTCGGCGAGTTCGGCACAGGGAAAATCGTCGCGGCCGAGCAGCTTCACGAGCGCGAGATCGCCGGTCGGATCGATCCCCACGAGCACGGCGTCGTGGAGCCGGCCGTCGCTGAGGCCGCAGGTCAGCGCGGGGCCGGCGGGCTGCACGACGTGGAAGTTGGTGGCCGCATATCCGTCGGGGGTCAGCAGCACGCCCGAACCGCCCCCCGCCTCGCCGGCAAAGATCGAGACCGCCGCGGCGGATGCCCGCCGAATGGCGTCGACCCGGCTGCGCTCCGCCTCGAGCACGACGGGATCGACGTCGGCGGCCCGTGCCGCGGCGCCGGCGGCGGCCCCACTGGCCACCGCGACGAAGACCGCCGCGAGGATGCGTTGCCTCGGGGGAGCACCGCGTCGCAGAAGGACGGGAGTCGGGATCATTTTTCGAAGACCGCCCCGTCGAACCGGACGGGGCCTCCCATGTCGCCGGAGAGAAAATCGACGACGATCGAGAGCCGTCTGGCCGCCGCCACATCGACGTCGATCGGCAGACCGCCGACCACCGCGGCGTCGAGCCGCTGCTCCCATACCGGCTTGTCATCCGCCAGCACCGTGATCTGCACGCCCCCTTCCGCGCCTTCCTCGGCCGCCCGCACGACCAGCGTGCGAAACCGGCGGCTCTCGGCCGGCACGATCCACACGGCACGACTTCGCGGCCGCATGAGCAGCGAACGGTCGCCCCCCCCTTCGCCGTCGGCCTTTGCGCCCGGCGTTGGCACCAGTCGCGGTGCGAAGAACGCCGCGAGGCCATCGACCGCAGCGAGCGCCCCGAAAAATGGTTCGGCCGACACCGCCGAAGGCTCCAGGGTCGCGAGGCTCACCGTACGGCCGGCGGCGTAGTCGATCGCCTCGAGCATGCCGCCGGGGATTCGCACCACCCCGTCGAGCACGAGTCGCTCCGCTGTCCACTCGATGGTCGAGGCCGTCAGGCTGCCCCCGGCGATCGTCACCCGGCTGCCGCTCCCCGCGGTCGCCGGGCGAACCCAGACGAGGCCGAGGACCTTTGCCCGCTTGACCGGAATGCGGTCTCCATCGAGCACCACCGTCACCGCCTCGGGCGACACCCCGGTGATCGCGCACTCGACGAGCTCGAAGCCGTCTGCCCGCGTCACGGCGATGAGATCGGCCACAGGCTCGGCGGGCACCGCCGCGAGCCATGCGTTCCCGTCCGCCGCCACCTCCCCCCCTGCCGGCCGCGGTCCCCAGGCGACCTTCTTCACGAGGTCGATCGGCAACTCGATCCGGCCGGCGGCCCGCACGATCACCGCCGTTTCGCCCTCCCAGAGAAAATCATCGCCGCCGATCCCGGACCCATCGGCGGTCGTCACCTGCACGGCTGCCGCTCGAGCGGGCTCCGCAGTGGGTGGCTGTCGTCCGAGCCTGCGAATGGCGGCCAACGGCATCCCCTGCGGCCCGGCCCCGCGGTCGAGCACCGCCTGCTGCTGATCGAGCGACTCGAGCACCGCCTCGGTGACCGAGCCAACGGTCGCCTCAATGCGAACCGGCAGGCCGGCAGCGGCGGATTCGGGCACGAGCGGCGGCCAGCCCGCCGCCGCGACGACGATCGCCATGAGCCGCACGGCGCCCGTGCCGCCCGTGCCGCGGCACGGGCGAGAGAGGGCACGGCGGCGAACGGTGGTCACGTCCTGCACGCTCAGCGATCCTCCCCGCCGGACGCGAGCCGTTTGAAATACTGTTCGATCGCCTCCCGGTAATGCGGCGGAAACTCCCGGCCGATCTGCTGCAGGGCGCGTTCACGATCGTGGGGGGGCAGACGGCCCCAGTCCTCGCCACCGCCGACATCGCGTGTCTGCACGTCACCCGGGGCCCTGCCCCCCGCCGGTCGGCTGTCCTCCATCGGCTTGCCGGCCGATCCCTGCCCCTGGCCACCGCCCGATCCCGCCGCCCCGCCGCCCTCCTGCTGCTGCTGTTGTTGCTGCAGCTTCTCGATGAGTTTGTCGAGTGACTCGATCACGCCGTCCTGAACATCACGGGTCGCGGTGCCGGCCCGGCCGAGTTCGAGCCGCCGGGTGACGTCCCGCATCCGGCGGGCGATGTGATCGAGCGAATCCGCCTCCAGCGCCGCCATGTCGGCCCTGAGCAGCCGTGCCACTCGGGCATACCGCACGGGGATCTCATGCTCGCGCTCGAGCAGCCGGTCGAGCGACTCGAGCGCGGCGTCGGAGGCGAGCAGCCAGTGCTGGCATACCGCCCGATGACAGAGCAGCGTGGCGGGATCGACCGAGGTCTCCACGTCGACGCCCATGAGCAGCGGCATGGCGTCGTCGAAGCGGTCCCGCCGCACCAGTTCCCGTGCCCACCAGAGTTTGACGGCGTCACGTTCGAAGGGGGGCGTCGCGGGATCGTCGAGCCAGTCGAGATCGGGGTCTGCCGATCCGGAGCCGAATCCTGATCCGGCCGCGCGGATCGCCTCCCCCCGCGGGTCGCCGGAGGCAATCGTCTCCATCACGGAATCGAGCAC
>SXHR01000194.1:0-9663 GCA_005773625.1 Planctomycetaceae bacterium
CCGAACTCGGCCAGCCGCAACGGCAGATCCTTGTAGCTGTGCGGCCGGGCCTTGTAGATCATCGTGTGATGCGGACAGTTCATCGGCTTGAGTAGGTACTGCTCGTCGTCGCTCATCACGATCGGCTTGAACTGGCTGTCGGCATAGTACGGGTAGTGGCCCGAGATCTTGTAGAGGTCGACCTTGCCGATGTGCGGCGTGTAGACCGGCTGGTAGCCGCGGGCGGCGAGCTCCTCGCGGACGAAGGATTCGAGCGTGCTCCGCAGGACCGCGCCCTTGGGCATCCAGAGCACGAGCCCCGAGCCGACGAGCGGGCTCGTCGTGAACAGATCGAGCTGCTTGCCGAGGACGCGATGGTCACGGCGCCGGGCCTCCTCGAGTGCCGCGAGGTGGGCGTCGAGTTCCTCCTGGGTGAAACCGCGGACCCGCGTCATGCCGCCGAGCTCGCCCGACTGCTCGTAGCGGTAGACGGTGCCAAACTCCGCCAGCCGCAAGGGCAGGTCCTTGTAGCTGTGGGGCCGGGCCTTGTAGATCATCGTGTGGTGCGGGCAGTTCATCGGCTTGAGCAGATACTGCTCGTCGTCGTTCATCACGATCGGCTTGAACTGGCTGTCGGCGTAGTAGGGATAGTGGCCCGAGATCTTGTAGAGATCGACCTTGCCGATGTGCGGCGTGTAGACCGGCTGGTAGCCACGGGCCGCCAGCTCGTCGCGGACGAAACTCTCGAGCGTGCTGCGGAGGATCGCCCCCTTCGGCATCCAGAGCACGAGCCCCGAGCCCACGAGCGGGCTCGTCGTGAAGAGATCGAGCTGCTTGCCGAGCACGCGATGGTCGCGCTTGCGGGCTTCTTCGAGCGCCGCGAGGTGCGCGTCGAGATCCTCCTGCGAGAACCAGGCCGTGCCGTAGAGCCGCTGGAGCTGGGCGTTGGCGGCGTCGCCCTTCCAGTAGGCGCCGGCGATGTTGGTGAGCTTGAAGGCGCCGATGCAGCCGGGGCTCGGCACGTGCGGCCCGCGGCAGAGATCGACGAACTCCCCCTGCCGGTAGAAGGAGAGCGTGGGATGGGCGGCGAGGCCCGTCTCGATGTGCTCGGCCTTGAGCGGCTGGTTGAGCCCGCGGACGAGTTCGGCGGCCTGCCCGCGCGGCACCTCCACCCGCTCGAAGGCCTCGTCGGCCTCGATGATCCGCTTCATCTCCGCCTCGATCGCCGGGAGATCCTCGTCGGTGATCGGGCGGGCGGCCCGCATGTCGTAATAGAAGCCCTCGCCCACGGTGGGCCCGAAGGCGAGCTCCACGCCTTCGAAGAGCCGCATCACGGCCCGGGCCATCACGTGGGCGGCCGAATGCCGCATCACGGGGAGCGCCCGCGGATCGCCGGCGAAGAGCGGCTCCACGGCCACGGTGCCCTCGGCGGGCAGCGGCGCGTCGAGGCCGACCGTTTTCCCGTCGAGGAGGGCCGCGATCGGCCGGCCCTTGCCCCTGCCGGATGCGGCGGCGGGGACACCGGCAAGGACTTCGGCCACGCGCGAGGCCGCGGGGCAATCGTGAACGGTGCCGTCGGAGAGGCGAACGTGGAGCATGGCGGGGCGCACAAAGGGGGTGGCAGGGCCGGGAAGGGGCGAAAAACGGAGCGTATCCGCGCCATCGCGGGGGAGACAAGCGGAGTATGGTCGTTTCAGGCTCGACCTTCTGGAGTCGCTTGACTCGCTTCGTTTCACGCGCGAGACTCTGTAAGTCGGTTTCCCGGGCGATTAGCTCAGTTGGTTAGAGCACTAGCTCGACAAGCTAGGGGTCATAGGTTCGAGTCCTATATCGCCCATTTGAAGACGGTCATGCGGGATGTCGTGATCACCGGGACGGGCGTGGTCAGTCCCATCGGCATCGGGACCGACGCCTTTTGGGACGGTCTGGCGTCCGGCCGCAGCGGCGTGGGTCCGCTCACGCTGTTTGACGCCAGCGGCCTGCCGGTCGGTTTTGGGGGAGAAATCAGGGATTTCGATCCCAAGCGGCATGTGCGGCCGCGAAAGAGCCTCAAGGTGATGAGCCGCGAGATCCAGTTCGGATTCGCGGCGGCCGATCAGGCGCTCACGGCCGCGGGCATCGCCCCGGGCACGGTCCACCCCGACCGCTTCGGGGTGCTCTTCGGTGCCGACCTGATCTACGACGACATTCACGACCTGGAGGCGGTCTTCCGCAGTTGTCGCCACGACGGGCGGTTCGACTTCGATCGCTGGGCCGACGCCGCGATGGCGGAGATGTACCCGCTCTGGCTCCTCAAGCAACTGCCCAACATGATCGCCTCCCACGTGGCGATCTTCCACGACGCCCGCGGCCCCAACAACACCCTCGTGATCGGCGAGGTTTCGGCGCTGATGGCGGTCTCCGAGGCGGCCAGCGCCATCAGCCGCGGCCTGGCCGACGTGATGCTCGTCGGTGGCACTGGCAGCCGACTCCATCCGGGAGCCCTGGTGCTCCGGGGCGACGCCCTGCTCTCGCACCGCTGCGACGATGCCGCGGCAGCGAGCCGACCCTTCGATCGCGACCGCGACGGCATGGTCAACGGCGAGGGGGCGGCGGCGTTCGTGTTCGAATCTGCCGATCATGCCGCCCGCCGGGGCGCGACGGTGCTCGCCCGGCTGGGCGGGGCGGTCGGCCGCTGCGAGAAGCGGCGCGGGATCGGCGTGCCGCTGACCGGCGCCGCAATGGCGGCCGCCATCGACGCCGCACTCGGGGCCGCTGGGATCGGCTCCGGCGACGTTGGGCATGTCAACGCCAACGGGCTGTCCACGATCAACGAGGATCGAATCGAGGCGGAAGTGATCAGGGACCGGGTGGGCGACGTGCCGGTGACGGCGCCGAAGAGTTTCTTCGGCAATGCCGGCGCCGGCGGTGGCGCCCTGGAACTCGCGGCGAGCCTGATCGGCCTCGGCCGGGGCCTGATCCCGCCGACGCTCAACTACCAGTCGCCAGACCCGGCCTGTCCAGTCGGCGTCGTCCAGGGCGGCCCCGTGGCGGCCGGTGACGGCGCGATTCTCAAACTCAGCACCGCCCGCACGGGGCAGGCCGCTGCGGCGGTGCTGCTGCCACCCGCCTGACTGTCGGCGGACAAAGTCGTCCAACAACCTCGTCCACCCGGTCAAACGGTGGACAGGCCGGGGGGCTCCCCGGCCCACGATCTTCGCATCCCGCTCCGGCAGGCTCGTGTGAAAGCCTGCCGCTCAGGAGGCGCCGAGCCGGAGGGATCGCATCGCGGACCGGGCCATCCTCGCGTGGCCGACGTCCACCAGCCACCGCCAGCAGTCTTCCACCGACTCCTCGAGGGGCCGGATCGTGTAGCCGAGTTCGCTTCGTGCGCGATCGCTCGAGTAGTGTTGCTGCAGGAGCGACATGCTGGCCGCCGCCGAGTTGAGCGGACCCTCGCGGCCCATGCAGCCGGCGACCAGATCGCCGACACGGCCCGCAAACCGGACCACCGGCGGCGGCGCCTCGCCGAGTGGCGGGCGGCGGCCGGCCACCCGGGCGAACAGGCTCCAGGCTTCGAGAAACGGCAGGTAATGGCCGCCGAGGATGTAGCGGCGGCCGCACTTCCCGGCCGTGATCGCCGCGATGATCGCCGCCGTGACGTCGCGGACGTCGCCGAAGTGCTGCGATCCGGGCGGGGCGAACAGCCCCCGGCCTTCGCCGACCTCCAGGAGCATCCGACCGCTCGAGGGCTTCCAATCCCAGGGACCGAGCATGAACACCGGGTTGACGATCACGGCATCGAGCCCGCGGGCGACCTCTTCGAGAACGGCCTCCTCGGCCTCGCGCTTCGTGACCACATAGGGGCACTCGACGAGGTTGCCGAAGGGCGTCTCCTCGTCGGCCGGTGATCCGTCCCCCGTGAGCCCCAGTGCGTTGACGCTCGAGACGTGGATCAGGCGGGCCCCTTCGCGACGGGCGGCCTGGGCCACCAGCCGCGTGCCCTCGACGTTGACACGGCGCATCTCCGCGAGCCGCCACCACCCCACGTGCACCATCGCGGCGGAGTGAATCACGATCCGCGCCCCCGTGACGGCCCGGCAGACCGAGTCGGCGTCGGTGACGTCGCCCACGACCCGTTCGACGTCAAGGCCGTCGAGCTCGCGATCCACCGCACGCGAGCGGGTGAGCGTCCGCACCCGCCGCCCCTGATTGAGGAGCGTGCGGATCACGTTGTTGCCGACCAAGCCGGTACCGCCCGTCACCAGGCAGTCAACCCGCGTGGCGGCGGGCAGACCGCGGAACCCCGCGTCGAGGCGATCCTCGCGCTGGGGCAACGGCGGGGCAAACGGCAGAATGTCCATGAGCGTTGAAACCAGGCGTCGAAACCGCGTCACCTGCGGCTCTAGGGCGTGTTTTCGGCCGCGGGCAACCCCTCTCTGGAACGATTTTCCGCCGCCGATCGCAGCCTCATCATTTCCGAACCTTTTTTCCCTAGGCTGCGTAGAGGCATCAGGCACTGTCGCCCCGATGTCAGGGAGGATTCGCCGATGAACCGCGACGATCTCGTGTTGCTCTGCCAATCGTTCGCCAGCCGGCGGAGCGGCTTCATCATGGGCCGCATGCGGCTCCACGCGGACAGCCCCGTGATCGATCCCGTGCCGGAGATTCTGCGGAGCTTCCGGCGGGCCGAGATCTCGGAGAGCGAAAAGAACGCCCTCATGTCGCTCGTCTGTGATCCGGACGAGGAGGCGGACTACTCGGCGGAGACCGCCTGCGTGCGGGATCCTTATGCCGACGAGCAGGCCACCGACGCCGACGACGACTGAGGGAGACGCCTCAGAAGGAAGAGCCCTTCATCGACAGGCTCTTCACCGTCAGCACGGCTCCGGCCGACATCAGCGCCAGGCCGAGCCACCGGGGCGGTTCGATCACCTTGCGGAGCGGCGCCGCCTGCCAGATCGCCTGCTGCGGCCCGGCACCCATCCGCGCTGCCACGAACGTGCTCGACTTCTCGCTGAGCGTGAACGACTGCACGACGCGGAACTGGATTCCCGCGAAGAACAGGAGCAGGCCGGCCAGCAACAGGTGGTGACGCTTGGGAAGCATCTTCGACTCCGGGATGCGGACGCCACGCCCGCCTCTTGCCGCATCATCGAATCGCGAAGGACCGCCTCTCCAGCCCAGTCTTCCGCCGCGCGATGACGCCGGGTTTTCCGGATGAGCGGGCGGGCCCTGGCCGGGGTCGGTGGCCCCGCGGCGGGGGGTTCTGGGGGGAGTGCGCAGGAGATGGCGGTTCTTGCCGAAAATAACTGCGGAAACGGTTGTGCCGCTGACGATGATCCTGCGGTCTGCGAAGGCTTTTCCCTCGCTGGGCCCTGGAAAACGGACGAGGCCGAACGTGACCACTCGCCTGAATCAACCGACCAAGCTTTTTGCGGTGTGTGTCCTTTGCTGCGGCGCGGGCCTCGCGGGCCGGGCAGCGGACGACCCGGTGTCATCGACCGGCGGCCCCGCCATTCCCGTCGTCATTGCGGCCCCCGACGACGTGCCGCCGCCGCTGGTCGTTCAGGACCGCATCCTGCTCGAACTGGACGACGACGCCGAGGTGATCGCCCCTCCCGCCGAGTCGATCATCCGCCGGGAGCCGCCCGCCGGATCGCCCCCGGACATGGAGTCGCTCATGGACGCTCCGGCGATCCTCGAGGTCTCGTCGGGTGCCCTCGACGGCATGCTGATGGACGACTGCGAGATCGACGAGATGCCATACGAGGCCAGTTCCGGCCGCTGGTTCCAGAATGGCGGCTGGTACGTGGGCGGCGAGTCGCTGTGGATGGAACGCGGCCGCAACAACCGGGTCAACATCGTCCAGGACGTCGCCCCGGATCCCGCGAATCCGACGCAGCTGTCGCTGATCTCCTACACGACCATGGCACAGCCCTTCAATGTCGCGCCGGGGGCCCGGGCCACGATCGGCAAGTCGCTCGGCCGCGACTACCTCGACCGCGACCGCTTCCTGGAGTTTGTCTACTACGGCGGCATGACCTACGAGGACAACGACGGCTGGAACGCCCGCGACAGGGGCACGCTCGTCACGCCCCTCAACTACAACGCCCCCGGCTTCAACAACGCCACCACCTACTTCACGTCGTTCAACTCCGACTTCAACAGCTGGGAATGGAACTACAAGCTCCGCCGGCGGCTGGGCCGCGACCAGCTCGTGATGTCCCCGGGGGGCAACTGGACACGGCACGCCGAACGCGGCTGGCTGCCCGCCCTCATCGTGGGCACGCGGCTGGCGTCCACGAACGAGGACTTCAGGCTCACCAGCAGCAGGCAGAACGTGGCACCCTCCGCGTTCAGCGGCGACTACGTGATCAACACGTCCAACTGGCTGCTCGGGCTCAACCTCGGCGGCGAACTCATCAGCCAGAATGAGTTCTACTACTGGGGCATTCGCGGCCGTGCCGCCCCGGCACTCTCCCTCGGCAGCACCAACCAGACGGCCTTCGGGATCAACACGAGCCTGCCGCCGGGATCCCAGACGATCTCGTTCTCCGATCAGGCCACCCGCACCGGCGCCGGCTTCATCGGCGACCTGACGATTCTCGCCGGCTGGCAGATCAACCCGAACTTCGCCCTCCAGATCGGCTACGACTTCCTCTGGGTCGCGGGGATGGCCACGGCCAACCGGCAGTTCAACCTCGACAACCGCGACAACAACGCGATCGATGTCGGTGGCCAGACCTTCTACAACGGCGTGTCGTTCGGCTTCAACGGCTCGTGGTGAGCCGCCGCACGGCGTCAGTCGGCCGCGATCGCGACGGCCACCGCCTGGCCTGTCGTGCAGACGTTGACCGCCACGGCGGTCGGCGGCCGGCCCGCGAGCGGCCGCCCGTGGACGACATTCACGGGGCACTCAGGATCGGGCGTTTCGTAGTTGCGGGTGGGAGGCACGAGCCCCGCGGCCAGCCCCGCCACGCTGGCGATCATCTCCACCACGCCACCGCCGGCGCCGAGATGGCCGAACGATCCCTTGGGGGCGGTGACGGGCACGTCGCCGAGTTCGGCCGTGATCGCCGCCGCCTCGGCCCGGTCCATGCCGACCGTGCCCAGCCCATGGGCATTGACGTGGCCGACGTCGGCGGCGGCCAGACCGGCCTGCCGGCAGACCTCCCGGATCGCCTGCCGCAATGAAGCACCCGTCACGCCCGTGCGGCGGGCTCTGGACTCGCACCGCGCGGCGGTGGCGAGGACGCGGCCGAGGATCGCCGCCCCGCGGCGCTCGGCGTGTTCCCGTGACTCGAGCACAACGGCCCCCGCCCCTTCGCCGTTGACGAGGCCGTCGCGGTCGCGATCGAACGGCCGGCTCGCGGCCCGGCAGTCGTCCGTGCGGTGCGAGAGCTGGGCCGTGCTCCGGGCCACCAGCGCCGTCGGATGGAGCCGACAGCCGGTGCCGCCGGCGAGCATCACGTCGGCCCAGCCGCGGCGGATCATGCTCGCCGCCTCGCCGACGGCGAGGAGCCCGGAGACGTCGCCGAGCACGATCGAGTTGTTGGGGCCGCGGGCCTCGTGCGCGATTGCGACGTGCGACGCGGTCATGTTGGGCAGGTGCTTGAGCAGCCAGAGCGGATGCACCTCCTGCTGGATCGCCTCGGCCCAGAGCGAGTAGTCGAACGTGCCGTCGCGCGAGGCGCGGCGGTAGGTGCCCTCGAGGTCTTCGAGGTCGGCGTAGATCATGTCGCTTCCGAACACGATGCCGAAGCGTTCGGTGGTGACCGAGCCCGGGGTGATGCGGGCGTCGGCGAGGGCGAGATCGGCGGCGGTGAAGCCGAGTTGGATGTCCCGGCTCATCACCTTCAGGCTTTTCCGCGGCCGGACATGGAGCTTGGCGTCGAAGTCGTCGATCTGGCCACCGAAGCGGACGCTGAGCCCGGAGGCGTCGAACAGGGTCAGCGGGCGGATGCCGCTCTCCCCAGTCACCAGCGCCCTCCAGAAGGGCTCGCGGCCGATGCCGATCGGGCTGACGACGCCGATGCCGGTGATGACGATGTCGTGGGGCGAACGCATGGGGATGACGCTAAACCAGCGGGAGGGAAGTCGAAAGGGGCGGCTGCGAACCCGCGGGCTTCACCGGGGCCGCGGCTGGGTGTGGCTGGGGTGCAGTTGCCGCCACTGCGACGGCGGCAGGGGCCGCGGATCGGCCCAGAGGCCGCGGCGTGCCCGGCGGGCTGCCGACTCCGCCGCGATCAGCTCCTCGTCGTCAACGAAGCCGGTGAAGGCCCAGGCCCAGCCGTCGGCGACCATTTCGCGGTTGACGTCCCGGTCGTCGATGAGCAGCGTGCCGAGCAGCCGGCCGTGCTGGTCTCGGGCGTCGCCCTCCACGCGAACCCGGCCGCCGGAGAGTTTCGCGACCAGGGCCGCGCGGGCTGCCCCGCCGCCGGGCTGGTCGAGTTCCGGGGCGTCGATGTTTTGCATGCGGATCCGCACGCGGCGGCCCTCGGTGTCGAGGCAGGTGACGGTGTCGCCGTCGTTGACGGCTTCCACACGCCAGGCGGGCCTTCCCTGGCGGTCGGTCACCGGGCACATCGGCGCGGTGGCCGCCACCACCGCCGAGACGATCGCCGCGATCACGACATACCAGGCTCGCAGGCGGCGGGGCAGCCCGCGTGGAGGGGGCGGAAACCTCATGGCGCACCGCCCGGCCCGGCGATCGGCACCGCCGCCGCGATCCGGCGCGTCGATGGTGCGAAGTGCGGAGCCATGGAGCCGTCTCTTCCAGGAAAGCGTCGCCCTCGCCATCCGTGGACGAAGTCATCCATGATGTTTGTCCACTCGAGCGACCGGTGGGAACACCGGGGTCTTCCAGAGGTCGATGGGCCCCGCATCCCGCACCGGGCGGACGTGTTGCAGGTCCTGCTAAGCGGCGTCGACGCCGGGGCTCTCCCCGAAATAATACTTCTTCGCCTCGGGGTTGGAGAGGACCTCCTGCGCGGTGCCGTGGCAGAGGACCTTGCCCGCCCGGATCACGTAACTGCGGTCGGTGATCGCGAGCGTCTCCCGCTCCCGGTGGTCGGTGATCAGGATCGAGATGCCGTCGTCGCGCAGGCCGCGGATGATCTTCTGGATCGAATGGATCGTCACCGGGTCGATGCCCGTGAACGGCTCGTCGAGCAGGATGATCCGCGGCTGGGTGATCAGGCAGCGGGCGATCTCCAGCCGGCGCTTCTCGCCCCCCGAGATGTAGTGGGCCTTGGAGCGGCGGATCTTCACGATGTCGAACTGCTCGATGAGCTGATCGCAGCGGCGGCGCCGCTCCTTCGGCGACATGCCGATGAGCTCCATGATGGCCAGCAGATTCTGCTCGACGGTGAGCTTGCGAAACACGCTCTGTTCCTGGGCCAGGTAGCCCATCCCGCCGTCGCGGGCCCGGCGATACATCGGCCAGCCGGGGATCTCCTCGTCGTCGAGGAGCACGCGGCCCGACTCGGGAATCACGATCCCGCAGGTCATCCGGAAGCTCGTCGTCTTGCCGGCGCGAATCCCGTAGCTCCGGTCGGTGATCGCCAGAGTCTCCCGCTCGCGGTGGTCGGTGATCAGGATGGAGATGCCGTCGTCCCGGAGGCCGCGGATGATCTTCTGGATCGAATGGATCGTGACCGGGTCGATGCCGGTGAAGGGCTCGTCGAGGAGGATGATCCGCGG
>SXHR01000195.1:0-10397 GCA_005773625.1 Planctomycetaceae bacterium
GTCTTGCCGGCGCCGTTGGGGCCCAGGAGCGCGAAGAGTTCCCCCCTCGGGATCGAAAGCGTGAGGTCCGAAACGGCCGTCTTCGGCCCGAAGGTGCGGCTCGCATGGTCAAACTCGATCATCGGATGCCCGCCTCCGTCGACGGGGCGGCGGCGCCGGCAGCATCGGACGGCAGCATCATCTCCTCGGCCAGCTGGGCCGCCGACTCGTCGGTCCGGCGGACGAACAGCATCCGCGCCCCGGCGATCGCGGTCTCCTGCCTGAGAACCCTGCCCGAGAGATCGACCCACGACCGGCAGCGGGGCTCGCGGTCGCTCGTGGGATCCTCGCGATACGAAACGACGTGCACCCGCGTCAGGGTGTTTTCCCAGTAGAGCGTCTCCTCGCTTCCGACCTCGGCGTGGAGGAGTTCGATCGACGCACGGCCCGGTCGCAGCTGACTGTAGACGGGCACGGTCCAGCAGCGGCCCTCGGAGAGTCCGGGCAGCGTGGCCTGCGGCGACAGCTCGTCGCCGATCATCACATGCGATGGAAGGTGCCTGCTCGCCTCATACTCCATGCCTCCCGCCTTGATGGTCGCCACCACGCGACCGTCGTCGATGGTGCCGTCGAGCGTGATCTCCTCGGCGGTGCCCGGCACCGAGATGCGCGACGAGAAGGACCGCAACGCACCGGCAGCGTCGATGGCCAGGCCGCCGCGGGCGTCGAATCCGACGGTCGTGCCGGCCGGGGCCGTGGATTGAAGCAACCGGCTCACCCAGGCCGGCAGCATCTCGTCGAGCACGAGGTTCTCGACATGCAGGTGGGTGTTGATCCCAAGGCCGCCCGCGGCGGTGCGGCTCGAGGTCGCCAGCGCCCAGCCCACGGGCCGCTCGTTGAGCCACACCGTCCACGCCACGGGAATCGTCCGGTTGCCCGCCGCATACAACGCCTGATGGCCGGGCGGCGGGCCGGGATTGAACGCCGGCAGGATTTTGGTGCCGACCAGCCAGCCGCTGGTCACCAACCAGAAACCGAGGACGATCGGCGTCAGCAGCGGTCTTTGGAGCATGGCCCGGACGACGTGCGGGATGATTGACGCGGTCGTTTCTCCGCCCCTCGGTGCCCGTTCCGAGATTGCGAACGACACCCCCAGAGTCTAGCTGTTCGTGGCCAAAGTCATCCATGATGTTTGTCCAGTGGATCGACCGGCTCAAACGCCGAGGATTTTCGCGGTCGACGATCCTTGCATCCCTGCTCGGGCAGACTTCTTCCACAGTCTGCTCGTTCGGCTTTCCCAGTTTTCGGAGGCATGAGAAGTCGCCCGTCGCGTAGGTCGGGGGTGCCCATGCCCCGTCGCCGGACGTTCGCGGATGCCAGCGTGGCATCCGCTCACTCGATGCCGGCTGCGCTCCCGGCATCCTGCCTTCGCCGGCCGCCAACGCCGGCTTTCAGGGCATGGGCACCCCCTCCCAAGACCGCCCTGATTCGGCCAGGAAGCATGTCACTGAACGACGGGTCGGCCTTGCTGGGATACCAGCGGTGAGTCGGCGGCTGCGAGCCGGGTGACTTCCACTCCGTACACTCCGAAACACTGCAAAAGTCGAAGCCAGCGGCCCCGGGTGGCCCGGGAAAACCTGCCGCAAGTTGCGGTGTTTGCCGGGGCTCATGCGAATCTCACGCTCCGAACGATTGCCGTCCTGCGGCGGCCCGCGTAAACTTCGCTCCCGGTCGTGCCCCGGGGAGGAAAAGTCATGCCTGAAAAACAAGACATGCCGCGGACCGTCTATTACCACCAGGGATGCCCCGTCTGCGGACGTCGGCTCCAGATCGACGTGAGTCTGCTGGGCAACCGGGTCTACTGCCAGCACTGCGGCGGCGGGTTCATCGCCATGGACGACGCAATGATCGGCGGCCAGGCCTCCCGGAACCCGATCGACGCGGCCCGCAGGGCCGACATCCTCCTGCACCGCGCTGCCATGGCGCTGGAGCAGGCCGGCATCGAAGCCGACGACTCCGATCGTTGAGAGCGGGTCAGCGGCCGTCCGGCCAGCCGGCACCGAAGCCGGCCAGTTCACCAAGGCGGCGCCAGTATCCCGGGAACGTCTTGCCGACGCAGCCGGGATCCTGAATGAGCACCCCGGGTGTCCGCAGGCCCGCGAGCGACAGGCTCATCGCCATGCGATGGTCCTCGTAGGTGCGGATGCTGGCGCCGTGGAGCGGGCCCGGAACGATCGTCAGGCCGTCTGCGTGCTCGCGGGCGTCGGCACCGAGGCTCCGGAGCTCGTGGACGAGGTTGCCGATCCGGTCGGTCTCCTTGTCGCGGATGTGGGCCACGTTTCGGATCGTCGTCGGTGATTCCGCAAAGAGGGCGACCACCGCGAGGGTCGGCACCGTGTCGCTGATCGCGTTCATGTCGATGTCGATCCCGTGGACCACCCGTCCCGTGACGGTGATCGACTCGTCGACTCCGGGGGCGGCGCCCTGGTGCCAGACCACCTCGCATCCCATCCGGGCGAGTGCATCGCAGAAGGCCACGTCACCCTGCATGCTGCGTCTCGACAGGCCCTCGATCCGCATCGAGCCGCCGGTGATGGCGGCGGCCGCAGAAAAGTAACTCGCCGCCGAGGCGTCGGGCTCGATGGCGTAGTCGCGGCCGACGTAGCCGCCGGGAGGGATGCTCCACGTGCGGTCGTCCTCGGTCTCGCAGCGGCCACCGAAATCGGCGATCACCCGGCGCGTCATGTCGAGGTAGGGAAGCGAGACGAGCTCGCCGGTGAAGCGGATGCGGACACCCGCTGCGGTGCATGGCGCGGCGAGGGCCAGTCCGCTGGCGAACTGGCTCGATGCGGTGCCGCGGACGGCGGCCGTGCCCCCGGCCAGGCCGCGGGAACGGATCGTCACCGGCGGACACTCGCCGGGGCTGCCCGCCGCCGCGTCGATGCCGAGTTCACGGAGCGCCGCGAGGAGATCGCCGATGGGCCGCTGCCGCATCCGGGGCGTGCCATCGAGCTGGTAATGCCCGTGACCGAGGGCGCAGACGGCCGCGAGGAATCGCATCGTCGTGCCGCTCGCCGCACAGTCGAGCGTCGCCTCCGCGGCCGGAATCGAGCCCCCCGATCCCTCGACGAGGACCTCGCCTCTCGGCCAGTCGGCCTGGAGTCGCAGGCCCAGAGAGGCCAGCGCCGCCACCATGACGCGGGTATCCTGGCTGTCGAGCACGCCGGTCAGCCGGCTCGTCCCCCGGGCCAGCGCGGCGCAGACCAGGGCGCGATTGGTGATGCTCTTCGAACCCGGCGGGCGGATGCGACCCTCGATCGGCCCGGAGCAGACGGGGATGGTCAGGGAGTCGTCCATGGATGGAAATGCAGTTGCACGCCGCGATGCGGCCGGGGAAAAAGGAGCGGGAGCCCAAGGGTAGGTCACCGGCCGCCCGCGGTCCATGCCTCGCGACCCAGATCGGTCACCATCGTCATGTCCCTTCCGCCACCGCCAGGCCCGCCCGCCATCGCCGCGTATGATTTCGTGGCGCCGGCAACGATCCTGTTCGGCCCGGGCCGGCTGTCGGAGTTGGGGCTCTTGGCCGCACGACTCGGCGGGGTCGCCTGGATCGTGGCCGGCCGGCGCAGCCTCGCCGGATGTGGTGGGCGGGGCGTCGTGGCGGGACTCCCCCCCGACGCGGGGCTCGAGACGACGGGGAGCGCAGCCACCGGCGGTGAGCCGACGGTGGCCGAAGTGGCAGACGCCGTCCGTGGGCTGCCTGCGCGGGATGGTGTCTTGCCGGTGGTGATCGCGATCGGCGGCGGTTCCACGATCGACCTCGCCAAGGCCGTCGCCGCCCTGGCGACCAACGCCGATTCCAGGGAGGCCGACATCGAGCAGCAGGTGATCGATCATCTCGAGGGGCTGGGCCGCGGGCTGCAGATCCGAGTCGCCCCCCTGCCGGTGATCGCCGTGCCGACGACGGCCGGAACGGGTGCCGAGGCGACCCGCAACGCCGTCATCTCGTGCCCCCGTCGCCGCTTCAAGAAAAGCATGCGGAGCCCGTTCATGGTGCCGCGGGCCGCCATCGTCGATCCCGCGGTCACCGTCTCGTGTGAGCGCGGCGTCACGGCGGCCTCGGGGCTCGACTGCGTGACACAGTTGATCGAGTCTTTCGTCTGCCGCTTTCGCGCGCCGCTGCCGCGGGCGCTGGTGATCGACGCGTTGCCGCGGGCGGTCGCCGCCCTGCCACGGGCGCTCGCATCCCCGGCCGATCTCGACGCCCGCGGGGCGATGAGCCACGCCGCCCTCGTGTCCGGCATCGCGCTGACCAACTCGGGGCTGGGCATGGCGCACGGCGTGGCGGCGGCGCTCGGCGTGGAATGCGGCGCCCCGCATGGGCTCGCCTGTGCCCTGATGCTGCCCGTCGCGTTGCGGGTCAATCAGGCCGCGTGCCGGGACGATTTCGCCATGCTTGAGCGTGCCATCGATCCCGGGGCCTCCGCCGATGCGGAGAGGGCGGCCGATGCGTTCGTCGGCCGCATCGACGCCCTCTGCGAAGTCGCGGGCACGCCGCGTCGGCTCAGGGATCTGGGGCTTGATCGAGCGCGGATCGGCTGGCTCGCCGAAAACTCCGGCGGAGCGAGCATGCGGGGCAACCCCGTCGAACTCACCCCGGGCACGCTCCGCGGGATCCTGGCGGCGGCGTGGTGATCGTCACCGGTTCCCGTTCAGGATCGGATCGTCGAGCAGGGGCATGATCGACTTTGTCGCCGGCTCGCCGGCCAGGGCGATGAGCCACTCCGCTCGGACCCGATCCAGATTCGGCGTGTCTTCCAGGAGGTCATACACACCGAGGAAGATGTGGTTCGCCGCACGCTTGTCGCCCTCAAACCACTGCGCGAGGATCGCCCGCTCGATGGGCCGCGGCATTTTCGCCCTCGGTCCGCGTTTGATCTGGCCGGCCTCCTTGTAGGAGAACGTCGTGGCGTTGATCTCGATGATCGCGATCGTCCGTTTGCCGATCGTGTACTCGCGGCCCTCGTTTGCAGAACCGATCGCCCGCTGCTGCATTTCTTCGAGTTGCGAGGCGTAGTCCACGAGCAACGCCCAGCGATCGACGCGGGTCGCCAGGGCACCGTCGTCGCCGGCCTCCCGGCTGGCCACCTCCAGAGATTGGCGGGCGGCCCTGAAGTCGCGCTGCCGGAACGCCCCGTGGGCTTCGCCGAGGGAACGATCGACCGCAGACCGGGCCTGGGCGAGTTTTTCCACCTCGAGCCGCCGCATCTCGGCTGCACTTGCCTCAGCCTCAGCCTCAGCCTCGTCGTTGCGTTGCTGTTGCTGTTGCTGTTGCTGTGAGGCCACGAGGCGTTCGCGTTCCCTGGCCTCCCGCTCGGCGGCCTGCTGCCGCCGACGGCTCGCCCGCATCTCCGCGGTCGACTCGGCGTCTGGCGACGGGGCCGGGACGGGCTTCTGCTCGGGCGGCTTGCTCTCGTGTTCGCCATGAGTGTCGTGGGGGTGTGGCACCGCATGAGATGAGCTCAAACGGCGGGAAAACCTATGGGCCAGTTCCGGAAACCAGTTGATCCACGCGTAGGCGCCGACCGCGGCAGACACCGCCAGCAACAGCAGCAACGCCGAGAACACGGTGCCGGCGATCGAAGGTCGCTTCCGCGCAGCGGGCTTGAGCACGACCGGTTCATGGATCAACGGCGCAGGATCAGGCTCAGCGACAAAGCTGACCGCCGCCGGCGGTCCCTCGGGCGGCGGCTCCGGAACGAAGGGCGTCGATCGATGGGCATGGGATCGGGGAGGTGGGGGCGAGGAGAACCCCGCCGTCGGCCTCCCGACGCCGCTGTCCGCGGGTCCCCGCGAGTCGTTCAGAAGGGCGTCCCTCGCCTCCATCACGCGGGCCATGATGGCCGCGTGAGCCTTGCGAAACGGGCCGGGGTCGATGGCCCGCAGTGCCGCGAGGCGAGCCTCGGCCGCCCGCGTGATGGCGATCTCTCCCGCCTCGTCAACCCCGAGGCCGAGGGCCTTACGGGGCGAGGCCAGGTCGACACTGTCGATGCCGAGCCACTCGCGGCAAGGGTCGAAGGGCATGGCGTGTAAAAAAACGGGAGGACTCACTCGTCGCGGGCGACGCCCGGAGAGCCTCAGATGGTAGCAGACGGCACGTCGGCACGCCTCCAGACGGACATCTCGGCGATCGTATGCTGGTGCTTCCGGGCCGTTTCGCGGATCACGAACGGTATGTCCTGCCGGTGCACGAGCGAGAACCCCGGGTCGAGGCGACGCGACAGGCCCTCGAAGGTCGAAAGCGGTTCGCCGTGCTCCCGGCGGCCGCCCAGCCACTTCGGCTTCTCGGTGTATTCCTCCAGCCAGGTGTAGGGCGACGTGATCACGAGGAACCCGCCCGGTTTCACCCGTGACCCGATCTCGTCGAGAAAGAGCGAGGGATTGTAGAGCCGGTCGATCAGGTTGCCGGCGAAGACGAGATCGTAGTCGCAATAGAGCGGCTTCAGATTGCAGGCGTCGCCCTGCATGAACAGCACCCGCTTCCCCGCATCGGTGAGGCCGAGCGTGGCGAGCGAGACGACCCGGCGGGCGGTGAGCTCGCCTTCCGTCGGCACCTCGTAGTGCACCTCGCTCCCCTGTTGCAGCCGCACGCCCGCCTGGATGAAACGCGTCGAGAAATCGACGGCGTCCACGTGCCGGAAGAAGCGTGCAAACTCGAACGCCGACCGGCCCACGGAGCAGCCGATGTCAAGGCAGCGTTCCCGGCGGGCGACAGGCACGTGCGGCATAGCCGCCTCGACGCAGGCCTGGGGAAAATTCGGCACGCCGAGGACCGTGGCGGGCCTGCCCGACGCGGCGTCTGAATAGTGGAAGTCGAGGTATTGCGCGACGAGCTGGTCGGTCTCATAGAGCCGCGAGCCGGCCGTCACGGCCTCGTTGCCCCGCTCCTCGATGACCGTGCGAAAGCCGGCGTGCTGGAAGAAGTGCCGTCGGAAGGCGTAGCGGGCGCTGGCCAGCGCCTCGTTGCCCGTCGAAATCCACGAACCGCCCTTGATGAGGTTGTGTCGGCCGTCGAAGGTCGGCACCGAAAAGTCATCGTAGAGCGGATGGACCTCGAAACCCTTGAGCGGCATGATGGGTGAGCGGGTCCACTGCCAGACGTTGCCGACGATGTCGGTGAAATCGCCCTGCGGAAAGGCGTCAACCGGACAGCTGGAGGCGAAGTGCTCGAGATTGATGTTGCCCGGTGCGGTCGTCCACGTCGGCTGATCGCCCGCCACCGTCTCGCGGAGCGCCTGCCAGTGGGCCTCCGTGGGCAGGAGAACGTTCTCGCCCGTCCGTGCGGCGAGCCATGAGCAATAGGCCTGGGCTTCGAGGCAGTTCACCTCGACGGGCCAGTTCATCGGGAGCGGAATCTCGTCGAGCAGATTTCGCTGCAGGTAGGAGTCGCCCTGCTTGCTCCAGAACTTCGGATGCTCGGCGCGGGTGTAATGGAGCCAGCCGCGGCCCTCCTCCGTCCACCAGGCCGGGTCGCGATAACCGCCGTCGGCCACGAACTCCAGGAACTCGGCGTTCGACACCAGTCGCTTCCCGGCACGGAACGCCGGCAGGTCGATGTCGTCGCCGCCGTATTCGTTGTCCCAGCCGTAGGTGCGGTCGTCGGCCCGCTTGCCGAGCCGGACATGGGTCGCGGCAACCGGCAGCCATTCATTGGGGCCTGCACGACCGACGGTCGGGCACGTCTTCCAGAGCTCACGCTCGTCCGCCGAGAGTTCATCGCCGTGCCGCAACTCATCGAGCGGCATCTGCCGCATGATCACGCTCGACGTCTCGAGATGAATCCGCTCGTGCTCGATGCCCATCAGGACCAGCCAGGCCGATGAGTTCCAATGGATCGGCAGTTCCAGCGGCATCTCCTGGATGAACCCGTCCACCAGGCTCCGCATCTCGGCTCGGTACCGGCGGACGGCGGTGACCGAGGGCCACTCGTAGTGGGCCGTGTTGAGATCGTCCCAGGACATCTCATCGACGCCCACGGCCATCATCGCCTCGAGCCCGGGATCGAGCCGCTCGGGCACGTGGCGGCCGGCGGTCAGCTTGTTGAGGTAGAAGACGGCCGGATGGGCGAAGTAGAAGATCAGCGGGTGCCGGAGAGGCTCGTGTCGCTCATAGAGGGAGGCGTCGTCGCGGACGAGCGCGAACAGCCGGTCGTAGAGTTCGCAGGTCTGGTGAAAGTAACGGCGGATTTCGGCCCGCTTCGCGGCCACGGGATCGGCGGCGGCCGGATCGGCGTCGAGCAGGACGGTGCGTGTCGGAACGAGCGGATCGACGGGGACGACAGACGCCCCGGCAGGGGCGGACGGATCGCGGGACGGACCGGCGGACGGCTTCATGAACGGCCTCGGGGCATGATCTCAAGAACCCGTGATTCTAGCACCGCTGGCGAGGCCGGCCAGCAGCGGGCCCGGGATGGCCGCGGTCGCCCCGAGCAGCGATCCCAACACCGCGCCGCGATGGCAGTTGTCGCCGCCGCAGGTGGCGTTGGCACGCACGCCGCCCATGAAATCACCCGCATGGCGATGGGCCAGCGCCAGTGCCGCCGGAAACGCCTCGTCGATGTAGCAGGCCGAGCTGAGCGTGCCCCCCACGAGCTGGCGGTCGGAGAGTTCCGCCCAATCCCGGAGTTTCGCGGCCGAGATCCAGTCGCGGCCGTGCTGCAGGATCGCTTCCCTGAGCGTCGCGGCCGCCTCGTCGCAGGAGGGTGTCGGCGCCTCCGGCCGGGGGATCACGTCGGCGAGCATTCGCACGAGGGCATCGGCGGCCGCGAGGACGTCGTCATCCTTGTGGGTGAGGCTCACGTGCAGGCGGACGATCCGCCGCAGATCGGGGTGCCCTGGCCCCAACGCCGCCACCAGCGCGGGCACGGGCACGAGGCCGCCGATGTGCACGTCGCGGACGCCGCAGCTGATCGGCTTGCGGCCCGCCGCGAGGTTGGTGAAGAAGTGGCGGTGATACTCCTCGAGATAGGTGTCCCGGTGGCGGCCCGGCTCGAGCATGAATGCCACGTACCGATCCAGCCATCGCTCAGGGTCGTAGCCGCGATCGCGGCGGACGAGATCGTAGAGCTCGACGGCCAGTTGAGAGTTGAGCGTGTTCTCGCCGGCGGCGAGGAACTGGTGGTAGTGGACGCCGCGTTTGCCCCAGAATGCCGCCTGCTCGCGGAGGATATCGAACTTCGCCGAGGGGGGCGTCCAGCTCGACCGCCAGAGAATGCTGTCGGGATGCGGATTTCGTGGGGCGAGGTAGCCCTCGATCGTGCCGTAGTCACGGTCGAGCGCCCGCTGGTCGTAATACCAGTGGACGGGCATCGCCACCGCATCGGCGATCAGCGCACCGAGAAAGGCCGAGCGGGCTGCGTCGGGGGCCGGGTCGGCAATGGATGTCATGCGTGGAGCGTCCTCTGGAGAAACAGGCGAATCCGCGGATCGGTGCAGCGGTCGAAGAAGCCGGCGGCCGGGGCGTGGCCGCCGACCCTGCCGTCGGCGATGAAGGCGATCTCGTCGGCGACCTTTCTCGCGAAGCCCATCTCGTGCGTCACGAGCACGAACTGCGTGCCCAGCGACTTCAGTTCCCCGATCATCTCCAGCACCTCGCCGGCCATTTCCGGATCGAGAGCCGACGTCGGTTCGTCGAGAAACAGGCGGCGCGGCTGCACGACGAGGGCCCGCAGGATCGCGATCCGCTGCTTCTGACCACCGGAGAGTTCGGCCGGCCGCTTGTGGGCGTGGTCGGTGAGGCCGAATCGCTCGAGCGGCTCGCGGACCCGCTCCCGGGCCAGTTGCTCGGTGAGCCCCTTGACCTGCACCAGCGGCAGCAGCAGATTTTGCATCGCCGTCAGGTGGGGGAAGAGGTTGTAGGCCTGGAAGACGGTGCCGACCGTCCTCCGGTACGCCCGCAGGCCGCGTTCGTCGCGGGGCAGCGGAACACCATCGAACGACACCGTGCCCGCCGTCGGCACATCGAGCCCCGCGAGGATCCGCAGCAGCGTCGATTTGCCGCCGCCTGACGGGCCCACCAGCACGAGGGCCTGGATGTCGCCGGTCGCGAGGCTCAGCCCGTCGAGGACGGTGGCCGGCGGCCGCCTCGCGTCCGGATCGGCGAACTGTTGCACGAGTCCGTGGATGGCGAGGTTCACGCTGCCTCGTAGCGAAAGCGCCGCTCGAGCCAGCGGGAGAGACCCGAGAGCGGAAGGGTCAGGGCGAGGTAGCCGACGGCGAGCGGGAGATAGCTCTCGAGCGTCGAATAGGTCGCGGAGTTGACGTTGCGGGCGCTGAACGTGAACTCGCCGATCGAGATCACGGACAGCAGCGACGAATCCTTGACGAGCGACACGAGTTGACCCGCCACCGCGGGCAGCA
>SXHR01000196.1:0-3124 GCA_005773625.1 Planctomycetaceae bacterium
GACCGCGCCCCGCTGCTGCTCGCCGCCGGAGAGCTCATCGGGACGGTGCCCCGCGCGGTGGGCCATGGCGACCGCCTCGAGCGCCTCCCTGGCCGCCGCATCCGCAACGGCATGGCCGACGCCGTCGAGCACGAGCGGCAGCGCGACGTTTTCCAGGAGCGAGAGTTCGGGCAGCAGATTGTAGCGCTGAAAGACGAAGCCGATCCGCCGGCGTCGCACGGCCGCCAGGGCATCGTCGTCGAGCGTGGCCAGATCGACACCTTCGAGAAGCACGCGGCCGGCGGTGGGTCGGGTGATCCCGCCGAGCAGATGCAGCAATGTGCTCTTGCCCGAGCCCGAGGCACCGGTGACGGCCACGAACTCACCGCCGTCGACCGTGAGGTCCACGCCACGGACGGCGGCGACCGCCGCCCCATGGCCGGCGCCGCCGAACGTCTTCTCGAGTGCTTCTGTGCGGAGGATCGACACGGGCTGCCTCGCCGGCGACCGGGCCACTTCTCGCCGCGGCCCGCGGACGACATCGTATCCGTGCCCACGTCTCCATGGCGGCCGCAGGAGCCCGGCCTCCCCGCGCGAACGGCCCGCGACGGGCACGAGCGTGGCGATTTCCGCGGCCGGCCCGCTACGGGGCGGCTTTGGGATCGACCTCGAGGGGCAGCGTGGCCCGGGCCGTCGTCCCGGCGAGGGTGTCGACGACGGCCACTTCGATCCGCGCCGGACCGGCGGGGAGCGATGCGGGAAGCGTGATCACATACCTCGCGAAGTAGTCGCGCCGCTGCGCGCGGCAGGTCTCGGCCAGTGGTTCGAAGCTCCACTCGTGGGCGATGCGATCGTCGGAAGAGTAGAGCGTGAACTTCGCGTCGATACAGGTCGTGTGGCCGGCCGGTGATTCACCGGCGGTGAGGTTGTCGAGCTCGAAGTAGACGATCACCTCCTGCCCGGGCTGGAACCGGCTTTCCGTGAACCTGTCGACCACGCCCCAGCCTTGAACCCGCGAGGCGAAGCAGGCGTTGCCGAGCGAGAGCGCCACCGGTGGCGGTTCCGCAGGGGTCGCCACGGCCGGAGCCGATTCCGTTTCGGCCTGCGGCACCAGGACGGGCGGCACGACCGGCGGCAGGGCGGACGCCTGCCCGGCCCCGTCGGCCTCGACTTTCGCCGGGGCTTCAGCCACCGGCGCGACCTGGACGTCGATGGCGGCCGCGTCGAGATCGGCCTTCGCGGCGACATGCGAGGCGGGAACGACCTCCACCCCGGCCCGATCGACGACTTCCTCGGCCGCCGCATCGGAGGCGGAAATCTCCTCGAGCGTCGATGCGAAAGCCTCGACGACCACCGGCCAGTCTTCCTGCTGTGTCTGCTGCAGCGTCTCGATGAGCGTCGCCCGCGTGGCGTCGTCGAGCGGGCCCAGCCGCTTGACGCGGGCCACGGCCTCGTCGATCGCCGCCTTGCGGCGCTCCTCATCGACCGCTTCATCCGCGGTCGAGGTCGAACTGGAGTCGGTGGTGCCGGCCGTGTCGGCGGCGGCCGACGGCTCAGGATCGGTCTCCGACGCGTGCTCGGCGAAGTCCCAGAGGGTCTCGCGGAGATAAGCCGTGCTGATGGCGGACGTGCAGCCGCCCCCGATCGGGACGAGGAGCAAGACGAGGGCCAGCCGACCGCCGCGAACCGACCAGAAGATGCTGTTCATGCTTGGTGTACTCGAATGCCGCCCAGCCCGTGAAACAGAGTTCCATTCGATGCGGCGGGAAGGGTAGGGACCGTTCGGCGGGCGGAGCAAGGCCAAGCGTCGGCGCCGGCCCGGCCCCGCAAAAACGCGGGAGTCTGCTAAACTTCCGCGCCGATCGCATTCCCGCGCGCACCCCTTCCGGGGGGTGCGCGACGCCGGCCCAGCATGGACCCGACACGCATGACCACCCCGACGCTCGTTCAGCAAGCCGTGCCTCCCCATTGGAAGCACCGTCATCTCCTCGACCTCGAGCGGCTCACTCCCGACGAAATCCGCACGTTGCTCGACACGGCGACGCTGTTCAAGGAGGCCACCGACGGCTGCCGTCGCAAGCTGGCCGTGCTCGCCGGCACGACGGTCGTCACCCTCTTCTTCGAGAATTCGACGCGAACCAAGACGAGCTTCGCACTGGCCGCCCGGCGGCTCGGCGCCGACGTCGTCGACTTCTCCGCCTCGTCGAGCAGCCTCTCGAAGGGCGAGTCATTCATCGATACGGCGAAGAATCTCGAGGCGATGGGGATCGATGCCGTGGTCGTGCGGCACGTGACTCCGGGCACGCCCCACCTCCTCGCCCAGCACCTCTCGGTGGGCGTGATCAACGCCGGTGACGGACCACACGAACATCCCACCCAGGGCCTGCTCGACATCTTCTCGATCCGCGAACGGCTCGGCGATCTGACGGGCGTGACGGTGGGCCTCGTCGGCGACATCGCCCACAGCCGCACGGCCCGCTCCAACCTCTGGGGCCTGATGAAGCTCGGGGCGAAGGTGATCGTCTGCGGTCCGCCCACGCTCGTCTCCGAACGTTGGCGGGAGATCGGCGTCGAAGTCTCGCACGATCTCGACGCGATCGTGCCCCGGTGCGACGTCCTCAACCTGCTTCGCATCCAGTTCGAACGGCAGAACACCCGGCCCTTCCCGTCGGTCCGCGAATACGCCCATCTCTATGCCATGACCCGCGAACGGCTGAAGCGGGCGAAGAAGGACCTCCTGATCCTCGCCCCCGGCCCGATCAACCGGGGCGTGGAGGTGACGGCGGAGGTGGCCGACTGCCCGCAGTCGCTGATCCTGGGCCAGGTCGCCAACGGCCTCGCCGTGCGGATGGCGGTGCTCTGGCTGACCTGTGGCCCCCGGCCCGACGCTGCCGACTCCCGGCCGGGCCGTGAGGACCATTCCCACCACGCGAGGATCAACTGATGGCCACGCTCCTCATCCGCGGCGGCCGGGTCATCGACCCGTCGCAGAACATCGACCGCATCGACGACGTGCTCGTCCGCGACGGGCAGGGGGTGGCGATCGGCCACGCCGGCGGCCAGCCGATCGGCACGGCCGACGAGACGATCGCCGCGACCGGCCTCGTGGTCGCGCCGGGCCTGGTGGACATGCATGTCCACCTCC
>SXHR01000197.1:0-9548 GCA_005773625.1 Planctomycetaceae bacterium
ATCAGCCACGCCAAGGCGGCTGGCGTGCCGATCGTCGCCTGCATCAACAAGATCGATCTCCCGGGCGCCGACGTGCAACGGGTCTACCAGCAACTCGCGGCGGCCGAACTCCTGCCGACCGAATGGGGTGGTGAAACCGAGGTCGTGAAGACCAGCGCCCTCACCGGCGAAGGTGTCGATGGGCTGCTCGACACGCTGCTCACGATCGCCGAACTCCACGATCTCCGGGCCAACCCCGACCGCACCGCGGCCGGCGTCTGCCTCGACGCGTCGATCCACGAGGGACGGGGCGTCGTCGCCTGCCTGCTGGTGCAGAAGGGCACGCTCAACATCGGCGACCCGCTGGTCTGCGGCGAGGCGAGCGGCAACGTCAAGTCGATGTTCGACACACTCACCCGCCGCAAGGTGACGGAAGCCGGCCCGGCGCGGCCCGTGTTCGTCACCGGCCTCGACGTGGCCCCGGGGGCGGGCGATCGATTCCAGGAGGTGGAGTCGATCGCGATGGCCCGCGAAGTGGCCGTCAAGCGGAACGACATTCGCCGTCAGTCGAACCTGGCCGGGGCCCCGGTCCATGTCACGCTCGAGAACCTGGCCGATCGCCTCGGCACCGAGAAGGCACCCACGCTCAACCTCATCCTGCGGGCCGACGTCCGCGGCTCCATCGAGGCGATCCTCAAGGAACTGCAGAAGCTCGATCACCCGGAGGTCAAGGTCCGGGTGCTCCAGGCGACGGTCGGCGGCATCACCGAGGCCGACGTCCAGCTTGCCGACGCCTCCGACGCCGTGATCATCGGCTTCAACGTGGTGCCCGACGAGCGGGCCCGGTCGCTGGCCGAAGACAAGGGCGTGCAGGTCCGACGCTACGAGATCATCTACCAGGTGACCGACGACCTGAAGAAGGCCCTCGAGGGCCTGCTCGCTCCCGAGAAGCGGGAGACCGATCTGGGCCGCGCGATCGTGCAGCGGACGTTCTCCATCAGCCGCCTCGGCGTGATCGCCGGTTGCCGCGTGATCGGTGGCATCATCGCCCGCAACGGCCGCCTCAGGGTGATCCGCGACAGCCGCGTGATCGGCGACTACGGCATCGAGACACTGCGGCGCGAGAAGGACGACGCGCGGGAGGTTCGTGACGGCCTCGAGTGCGGCATCAAACTGGCGGGCTTCAACGACATCAAGGAGGGCGACATCCTCGAGTGCTACCGCGTCGAGGAATTCGCGCGAACGCTCTCGTGAGCACACGACGACTCCTGAAGGCGGCCGAGGCGGTTCGCGAGGTGGTCAGCATGGCCATCCTCACCGAAGTCCGTGATCCGAGGGTGCGCGACGTGACGGTCACGGGGGTGGAGATGGCTCCCGACATGCGATCGGCCACGGTGCACGTCTCGATCATGGGCGGCCCAGCGAAGGAGAAACTCGCCCTCCAGGGGCTGGGACGCTCCGCCGGATTTCTGCAGTCCCGGATTGCAGATCGGATCGAGACGCGGTACACGCCGCGACTCCGCTTCGAACTCGACGGCGGCATCAAGAAGTCGATCGAAATCGCCCGCATGCTCAGCGAGGTGTTGCCGGCGGCGACGGCCACCGACCACGACCAGCCAGAAGATCATTCCGGGGAGCAACCACAGGACGACGCATGACCGCACCGAAGCGACCATCGTCCGGCGCGAAGAAGCCGGCCGGAATCACGAAGAAGCCCGCGAAGAAGCCCGCCCACAAGGTGGCCTCCGCCAAGCCGGCCGCGTCCAAGCCGGCTGCCGCCAAGCCGGCCGCGTCCAAACAGGCCGCCGCGAAGCCCGTCGCGGCCAAGCCGGCTGCGGCTCCGCCGAAGATCGTGCCGGAGAAGCTCCCGCCACGCGGCCAGCTCATCCCCAAACTCGCCAAGGCGCTCAAGGCCCAGTACAAGCCCTTCACGCCCAACACAAGCCGGCCGCTCCTCGACCAGGTGATGATCGCCTGCTGCCTCGAAAACGCCCCGATCGACGTCGCCGAAAAGGCGTTCGCCCGACTGATCGAAGCGTCGTTCGATCTCAACGAGATTCGCGTGACCACCGTCGCGGAACTCGCGGAGATGCTCCAGGACCTGCCCGATCCGGCCCACGCCGCCCTCTCGCTCCGCCGCGTGCTGCAGGGCGTGTTCGAGTCCACCTACAACTTCTCGCTCGAACATGCGAAGAAGCACTCGCTCGCCCATGGTCTGAAGACGCTCGAGCAGATTCACGGCATTCCGCCTTTTGTCGTGCAGTACATCGCCACGACGGCCCTGGGAGGCCACCTGATTCCTCTCGACAAGGGGGCGCTCGCCGCCCTCTATGTCTGCGGAATGATCACGCAACAGGAATACGACTCCGGCAAGGTGGCAGGCCTCGAGCGACTGATCGGCAAGAAGTCCGGGATCGAGTTCAGCACCCAACTCCACCAGTTCGGGATCGAGGTGCTCACCAACCTCCACGGGGCGACCGTGAAGAAGATCGTGCAGGCGGTGAATCCGGCGGCGCTCAAGGACCGCATGCCGAAACGGGGTGAACCGCTTCCCGCGCCCGTTCCTCCACCGCCGCCGGCGGGCAAGGAGGGCCTGCGGGCCGCCGAGGCCGCCCGCCTGGCCGCCGAGGAGCACCGCCCCGCCGGCCCCCAGGCCGCCGCGCGTCCCGCCGGCAAGACGCCGATGCCGCCCGCCGGATCGGGCCCCAAGAAGACGACCGACGGCAAGCCCGGACCAAAGCCGTTCGTGGTGAAGCCCAACGTCGGCAAGCCGTTGACGATCAAGCCACACATGGCGCCGGCCCCCGAGCCCGAGAAGCCGGCGGCGAAGAAGCCCCCCGTGGCCGCAAAGCCCTCCAAGCCCCCGATCGGCAAGCGGCCCGACACGCAGGGCGACCGCCATTCATCGCAACTCAGCAAACGGAAGCCGAGGTAGTCGAGGCCCCTCGCAGCCGCTTCTTGTCCGAGAATCGGAGGGCCCTCAGGGAAGGATCGCAAGGGAGAATCGAGCGTGGCAGGACATTCCCACTGGGCGAACATCGCCCGCAAGAAGTCGGTGATCGACGCCAAGCGGGGCAAACTCTGGAGCAAGCTCGCCAAGGCGATCATCGTGGCCGCCAAGCACGGCGGCGCCGATCCCGACGCCAATCTCCGGCTCCGGTACGCGATCGACGCGGCCAAGGCCGTCAGCATGCCCAAGGACAACATCCAGCGGGCGATCAAGACGGGCACCGGTGAGTTCAAGGGGGGCGACCTCGAGGAATCGCTCTACGAGGGCTACGGCATGGGCGGCGTGGCCGTGCTGTGCGAGATCCTCACCGACAACAAGAACCGGACCGCCCCCGAAATCCGCAAGATCTTCGAGCTCTGCGGCGGCAAACTCGGCGGCACGGGCTGCGTGGCCTACCTTTTCGATCGGAAGGGGCTCGTGCGGTTGCCGCGGGCCGGCTGCGACGAGGACAGACTGATGGAAGTGGCGATCGACGCGGGCGCCGACGACGTGAAGCCCGCGGTGGACCACTGGGAGGTGACCTGTGAGCCGTCGGCGATGGCCGCGGTGGTCGATGCGCTCGCCAAGGCCGGCCTGACGGTCGAGTCCAACGAGATCGTCCGCATTCCGACGAACACCGTCGATGTCGAGGACGTCGATACGGCCCGCCGGGTGCTCGACCTCGTGGAGCGGCTCGACGACCACGACGACGTCCAGAGCGTGTCGGCGAACTTCAACATCCCCGACGAGGCCTTGGCCCAGCTGGGATAGCGCGGGCAGCTCCTGCCAGAAAGTCACGAGCGTGGCCGCCACGCGGAGGATTGGCACCGAGACGGTGCCGGCTGGGTTCGTCGGTGGTGGCCGATTCGCCGGTGGTGTCCGGTCCGCAGCACTCGGAATGGTGACATCATGGAGACAAACGGCCCCGATCCGCGGCTGGTCGTCGTGGCGGCGATGGCGGTTGGAGCCGCGATCGGTGCGGCCGGCGCCGTGCTCACCCACGCGACGCCGTGGCAGGTGGGCGATGTCCGCGTGATCGATGCGGAAGCCGCCGGTCCCCTGCCGAGGGCCGAAACCAGCGAAACACGGCATGATTTTGGCACCGTCGGTGTCGGCGGCACCGGCTCGCATGACTTCACGGTGCGCAACATCGGCGACGCGTCGCTCACGCTCAGCCGCGGCGCCACGAGTTGCACCTGCACGGTGAGCGATTTCGAGAACTCGGAGGGCGGCTCCAACGACGCCCGCAAACTGGTGCCTCCGGGTGAAAGCACGAGAATCAGGGTGCAGTGGCGGGGAAAGGGTGACGGCGGTCCTTTTCGTCAGCAGGCGACGATCCTCACCGACGACCCCCGTCGGCCTGAACTCGTGTTCGTCGTGGAGGGGCTGGTCGTGCCGACCTGGAAGGCGTTGCCGGACACGGTCGTGCTTCCTAGGATCTCAACGGCGACCGGCGACACTGGAACAACCGAAATCTTCACCTACGGCACGTCCGCACCGAGCGTCACCGAGGTGAGCCTCGAAGACCCCCAATCCGCCCATTTGTTCTCGCTCTCCACGGAACCGCTCGATGCGAGCACGATCGCGACCGAAACGGGGGCGACCGGCGGATTCCGGCTCGTGGTCAACGTGAAGCCTGGAATGCCGCCGGGGCCGCTCAAGGGAATGGTTCGGGTCGTTTTTCGGATGCCCGACGAACAGACGGCTGAAATCCCGGTCTCGGGGATGGTCGGGAGTGACCTTGTCATGGCGGGCCCGGGATGGGATTCCTCCCGGCAGGCCCTTCTGCTGGGGACTGTCTCCGGCAAGGCGGGCCTGCGCACGAGGGTGTTTCTCACGGCCAAGGGACCGCATCGCGACAGCGTGCGGCCGACGGTCCGGGAGGTGATTCCCGATTCGCTTCGGGTGACGGTCGGCGAAGGCCAGCCGATCGGCGCCGGAGGTGTCGTGCGGATTCCGATCGATATCGTGATTCCGGCGGGTAGCCGGGCAGCCAACCACCTCTGCTCCCAGCAGGGGCCGGCGGGAAGGATCGTGCTCGATACAGGACACAGCGAGTGTCCGGAGTTCACGATCCCGATCTGCGTCGCCATCGGCCCCTGAACCCCACTCCACCCATGAATCACGCCCGCCTCCTCCGTTCGCTTCCGGCCACGTGCGGAGTCGCCGCCCTGGCGTTGGCCTGCATCGCCGCCGCGCCCGACCGTGGCGTCGATGTCGCCGACTCGGTCGTGGAAACCTTTCGCCAACGCAACGGCACGATCTTCAAGGACTGGCCCACGCCCCAGGCGGTGGTCGTCATCACCGGCGAACTCGACGGCTACATCGAACCCTGCGGCTGCACGGGTAAGGAAAACCAGAAGGGCGGATTGAGTCGCCGCCAAAACTTCCTCCGCGCGTTGACGTCGGCCGGCTGGCCGCTGGTGGCGGTGGACGTCGGCAATCAGGTGAAGCGTTTTGGCCGCCAGACGGAGGCGAAGTTTCAGTCCATCGTGGACGGCCTGCGGGCCATGCAATACTCCGCCGTGGGCTTCGGCCCGGGTGACCTGCGGCTGCCGGCCGAGGAACTCGTTGCCGGCGTCGCCGCCGTCGGCGATCAGCCGACGCCGTTCCTGAGCGCGAACGTGGGCCTGCTCGGACTCGACGCCGACATCACGCCGAAGTTTCGCGTCATCAAGACCGGGGGCCTCACGATCGGCGTCACCAGCGTGCTCGGGGACAAGGAGATGGATCGCATCAAGAATGCCGACATCGAGTTTGCCCCCGCAGCCGAGGCCCTCGCCAAGGTCGCGCCCGAACTGGCGAAAGCCGGCTGCGACCATCAGATCCTGCTCTCGTGGTCGTCGCCGGAGGAGACAAAGGCCCTGGCGGGGCGATTTCCGCAGTTCGACGTCGTGGTGACGGCGGGAGGCGGGGATGAACCGCCGCTCGAGCTTGCCTCGCTGCCCGGTGGAGCGAAGTTCGTGGAGCTCGGCCACAAGGGAATGTTCGCCGTCGTGGTCGGATTCTTCGCCGACAAGGCGGCGCCGGTCCGCGGCCAGCGGGTGCCGCTCGACGCCCGGTGGGGCGAATCGAAGGACATGATCGACCTGCTCGGCACCTATCAGAAGAAACTCGAGACACTCGGACTCGAAGGCCTGGGACTCGTGCCCATCCGCCACCCCTCGGGCCGCAGATTCGCCGGCAGTGAGGCGTGCGCCGAATGCCATCAGCACGCCTACGACGTCTGGAAGGAGACGCCGCACGCGACCGCCCTGACCACCCTCGAGGAACAGCGCCCCCGGCGCGACGGTGACCCCGAGTGCCTGTCGTGTCACGTCGTGGGCTGGGCGCCACAACGCTTCGAGCCCTTCGAAGGGGGCTTCGCCGGCATGAAGACGACGCCCCAGCTCGCCCACCAGGGTTGCGAAAACTGCCACGGCCCGGCCGCCGCCCACACCGCCGTCGAGCGGGGCGACGTGCGGGCGAGCGTCGCCGAGCGGGACCGCCTCCGCCAGGAACTCGTGCTCACGCTCGCCACCCCCGAGGGCAAGCAGAAGGCGGTGAACAACTGCCTGGAGTGCCACGACCTCGACAACAGCCCGCAGTTCGACTTCGACGAGTATTGGCCGCAGGTTGAGCACAACGACCCCGCAGAGGCCGACGCTCCGAAGACGGCTCCCGCCGCATCCTCGTAGCGACTCCGGTCGCGACGCCCTTCGACGTCGGCGACGTCCCGCCCTGCCGACGATCCGGGGGACCGCGGAGCGGCGACTTTTGCCGCCCCCGAGCCGGTGCTCCACGGAACCTGGATAAGCTCTAGTACGACCGGGCAAGAACGCTCCGCCGCGGCACCGGCTTGCCCGTCACCACGCACGTGCCGGGCTCATCTCCGCCCTCCATCGGCACGCACCGCACGGTCACCTTCAGCGGGTCGAAGGCGGCAGCCACCGCCGGGTCGTCGGCGACGTGCACGTGCGCAAAACCGCCCGTGCCGGCGGCCCCCTCCCCCGCCCCGAAGAACTCGTGCACCTCCGCCGCCGAGCCGAGCCGCACCGTCCGCCCGGCACGGAAGTCCTTCGCCCGCTGGAAGAGCCCCTGCTGGATCTCGTCC
Organism: Planctomycetaceae bacterium; assembly: GCA_005773625.1. GTDB lineage: Bacteria > Planctomycetota > Planctomycetia > Pirellulales > UBA1268 > QWPN01. The sequence goes on from SXHR01000197.1 coordinate 7,062, forward strand.
AGCAGGGCCGGGGCCAGCGTCGCAAACTCGGCCAGCGGCACGGCCGTCCGCTCCTTCGGGCCGCGGTCGCGGCGGGTCATGCTCCCGGCACCCGCCGCCAGATCGCGGGGGCCGATCTCGATCCGCACCGGCACGCCCTGCTTCACGTGCTGCCAGACCTTGTCGCCCCCCCGCATGTCGCGGGCGTCGATCTTCACCCGGATCGGCTCGCCGCCGAAGGTCGTCGCGGAGAGTTCCGCCTGGAGCTTGCGACAGGCCTCGGTGACCGCCGCCTTCTCCTCCTCCGTGCGGTGGATCGGCAGAAGCACGATCTGGTGCGGGGCGATCCGCGGCGGCAGCACGAGGCCGTCGTCATCGGAGTGGGTCATGATCACGGCGCCGATGAGCCGCGTGGACACGCCCCACGACGTCGTCCAGCAGAACTCCTCGACGCCGGTCGTGCCGGCAAACTTGATGTTTTGGCCACGGGCGAAGTTCTGGCCGAGGAAGTGGGACGTGCCCGCCTGAAGGGCCTTGCCGTCCTGCATCATCGCCTCGATGGAGTAGGTGTCGACCGCGCCGGGAAACCGTTCGGCTGCGGGCTTCGGTCCTTTGACCACCGGCATTGCGAGATCCCGCTCCGCGAACGTGGCGTAGACCTCGAGCATGCGGAGCGTCTCCTCGACGGCCTCCTCGCTCGTGGCGTGGGCCGTGTGCCCCTCCTGCCAGAGAAACTCGGCCGTTCGCAGGAAGACCCGCGGCCTCATCTCCCAGCGGACGACGTTGGCCCACTGGTTGATGAGCATGGGCAGGTCGCGCCACGACTGGATCCACTTGGCATACATGGCACCGATGATCGTCTCGCTCGTCGGACGCACCACGAGCGGCTCCTCGAGTTTGCCCGTCGGGATGAGCTTGCCGTCCGGCCCCAGCTCCAGCCGGTGGTGCGTGACCACCGCGCACTCCTTCGCGAAGCCTTCGACGTGTTTCGCCTCCTGCTCGAGATACGAGAGCGGAATGAACAGGGGGAAGTAGGCGTTTTGATGGCCCGTCGCCTTGAACATCCCGTCGAGGATCGACTGCATCCGCTCCCAGATGGCATAGCCATGGGGCTTGATCACCATGCAGCCGCGGACGGGTGACTGCTCCGCGAGATCGGCGGCCTTGACGACCTGCTGGTACCACTCGGGATAGTCCTGGGATCGGGTGGGGCTGATGGCATGATCCGGCATGGCTCGCTCCGTGAATGCTCGTGCTGGTGTGACGGGGCCGGTTGAACCGGACCCATGGACGGGGCCGGGATTGTAGTCGCTGCTTGTGAAGCCTGGGAAACCGACCGTAGACTCGGGACCGATGCCACGCCGCCTGATCACCGAACTGCCGCCACAAGCCCAGATCGACCAGCTCTTCCTCGCGACGCACAAGCAGTTGCGGCCCAATCGCAACGGCCAGCTCTACCTCCAGGTCGAGCTTGCCGACAAGAGCGGCACGATCACCGGTCGCCTCTGGAACGCATCCGACGACGACTACGGGGCCTTTGAGGACGGTGACTACGTCCGCGTCGAAGGACACACGCAACTCTACTCGGGCTCGCTGCAGTTGATCGTCTCGGCGATCGAACGGGCCGATCCGCGAACGATCGACGAGTCGGAGTTTCTGGTTCTCTCCAGGAACGACGTCGTCAGGCTCGAGGCCGAGCTGACCACGATTCTCGGCACGATCCGGGCCGTGCCGCTCAAGGCCCTGGCCGACGAGATCCTCGCCGACGGCCCGCTGATGGAGGCCTTCCGCCGCACGCCCGCCGGCGTCAAGCACCATCATGCCTACGCCGGCGGCCTGCTCGATCACGTGGTCAACCTGCTGCGGCTCGCCGACCGCGTGGCACCCCTCTACCCCGCCCTCGACCGCGACCTGCTGCTCGTGGGCGTGCTCGTGCACGACATCGGCAAGACCGTCGAACTCGAGAGCCTGCAGGGTTTCTCCTACACCGACGCGGGCCAACTGCTCGGGCACGTGCTCCTCGGCCTCGAGATCATCGACGCCAAGATCCGGCTGATCGAAGCCCGCACCGGCGAGCGGTTCGATGCCGAGGTGGCCGTCCGCGTGAAGCACATGATCGCCAGCCACCACGGCCAGTATGAGTTCGGCTCGCCGAAGCTGCCGATGACGCTCGAGGCCGTGGCCCTCCACCACCTCGACCACCTCGACGCCAAGATGGCCGGCACGATCCAGCTCCTCCAGAACGAGGCCACGGCCGAGGACGGCTGGACGCAATACCAGCAGAGCCAGGGCCGCAAGTTCTTTCGCGGCCGCGGCTAGCCTTCGAACTCCGCAGTTTTTAAGGCACGCTTTCCCCGGCCGCACTGAATCCGGTCACGGAAGGGGGTGCCCATCCCCGGGAGCCGGGCTGTGGGAGCAAGCGCAGCCAGGATGGCGAAGCGCAGCGGACATGCAGTGAGCGGATGCCACGATGGCATCCGCGAACGTCCGGCGATGGGGCGTGGGCAC
>SXHR01000198.1:0-4503 GCA_005773625.1 Planctomycetaceae bacterium
ACCACCATCTGGGAGCAGATGGAGTTCTTCGCCGGCTACGGCTTCAACAAGAGCCACTCCACCGCCTACGCCCTCCTCGCCTTCCAGACCGCCTACCTCAAGACCCACTTCCCGACCGAGTTCATGGCCGCGCTGCTCTCGGGCGACATCACGGGCCGCAACTTCAAGAAGAAAGACTCGCTCGTCGAACACGTCGAAGACTGCCGCCGCATGGGGATCGAGGTGGCGCCTCCCGACGTGAATGCCTCGGCCGCGGATTTCAGCGTGGCCGGGGGGCGGATCCTCTTCGGGCTGTCGGCGGTGAAGGGCTGCGGCGTGCAGGCCGCCGAGGCGATCGGCGCCGAGCGGGCCAAGCGGGGCCCGTTTCGCGACCTTCACGACTTCTGCGGACGGCTCGATTCGTCGCTGGTCAACAAGACGGCGATCGAGAACCTCGCCAAGGCCGGTGCCCTCGATTCGCTGGGAGGGCACCGCGGGGCGCTGCTCGCCGGAATCGAGCGGTCGATGGCGGCGGGCGCCTCGCAACTCGCCGACCGCAAGAGCGGTCAGAAGAATCTGTTTGCCGCCCTGGACGACCCGCAGCCGGCGGCCGCCGCCGTCACCGGCCTGCCCGACGTGCCGCCCCTCTCCGATCTCGAGATGCGGTCCAACGAGAAGGAAGTGCTCGGCTATTACATCCACAGCCATCCGCTGGCCGAATTCCAGGGGTTGATCGAGGCGATCTGCACGCATGGCACGGGTGATCTCGGAACGGTCAAGGCGAAAGACAACGTCGTGATCGGCGGCCTCGTCGCCGCCCTCAAGCTCTCCAACACGAAGCAGGCCCGCCCCGGCTCCACGCACACGCGGTACGGCATGTTCGACCTCGAGGACATGAACGGCCTCGTGAGGAGCATCTGCTGGCCGGAAGACTACGCCCGGCTCGGGGAGCACCTGCAACCCGACGCCGTGGTGGTCGTCGGCGGATCGATCGATCGCAGGGCGGGCAGCGAGGAGACGAATCTCATCGTCAATGAACTGCTGCCGATCACCGACGCCTGGCGGCTGCAGCCGCGGAGCGTGACGGTGAAGATCGTCGAGGGCGTGCACGATACAGCGACACTCGACCGACTGGCCGAGATCTTCCGGCGGCATCCGGGCAAGTCGTTGCTGCGGCTTGTCATCGACCTCGCGGACGGTTCGCGGGTGCTCATGGAGGCCGACCGCGACAAGGTCGGCTGGTCGCAGCAGTTCCACCACGAACTCACCGACCTGCTCGGCTCCGGCTGCGTCCGGGCGCCGGTGGCGTTGGGAGGCCGTCGCGACGAGGGAGCGTCGCGGCGTGGCCCCCCCGGCCGTGCTCCCGCGGGCGTGGGCTGACACGGCGGGCAATTTGCGGGCCAAAACCCCCGAAAACGTGGCCCAACCTCGCATTGCCCCCATCCTGCGACGCCATTACTCTCTCGGCGGCTCTCGAAGCCTTTTCAACCGCCTCCCGTGCTCCGGGTGAACTCGATGCATATGCCTTCCCTTGGTTTCAGCGTTGGCCGCCCGTCTTCGTTTCTTGCCGCTGCATGCCTGGCCGTGATCACGGTCTGGGGCATGCCTGTCGTGCGCGGACAGGGAGCCGCCGCCGGCGTGCTGGTCGATCCGCAGGGCGTGCTGCGGACCACCTCGATCGCCGACCCCGGGCTCTCGCTCGAGCGGCGCAGGGCTGCGGTGGCGGCGCTGCCCGGCGATCTCCAGAAACGGGTGCCGCTCCGTAAGGTCGCCCTCTCGCGGCTCGAGGCGGCCCTCGCCAAGCATGCGGCCGACGGCCGGGGCATCCCCGATGAGATCGAGAAGCTCGCCGGCCTGACCCGTGTGCAATACATCTTCGTCTATCCCGCCGAGGGTGATGCTCCCGGTGAGATCGTGATCGCCGGCCCCGCCGAGCCATGGACGACCGACGCGGCGGGACGTGTCATCGGAATCGAAACCGGGAGCCCGACGGTCCTGCTCGAGGATCTCGCCACCGCCATCCGTGCCTTCGCCCCCGGCCACCCGCAGGATCGCCTTGTCGGCTGCTCCATCGATCCGACGAAGGAAGGCCTCGCGGCGATGCAGGAGTTCCTCCGCAAGACCGGCCGGGTCAACCCGCAAGGGGGAGCGGACCAGATCGTGGCCGGAATGAAGGAGGCGCTCGGCCCCCAGACCGTGAGCGTTCAGGGCGTATCTTCCGCAACCCACTTCGCACAGGTGATGGTCGAGGCCGATTACCGCATGAAACTGATCGGCATCGGGCTCGAGCAGCCCCCGGTGAGGATCCCCACGTGGATCGATCTGGCCGGTGCCGGCGCGGTGGCGGCAAACGCCCTGCAACGGTGGTATTTCGTGCCCGACTACGACTGCGTGAAGATCGCGGAGGACGACCTCGCGATCGAACTCGTCGGGCAGGGAGTGAAGCTCTGCGGAGCGGACGAGGTCGTCCGCGCGGACGGCAGCCGCCTTTCCGCCACCCGTGCCGACAAGCCGAGCAAGACCTTCACCGAGGCGTTCACCCGCGACTACGCGAAGATCGCCGCCAAGAGCCCGGTCTACGCCCAACTCCGCACCATGATCGACCTCGTCGTCGCCGCGGCCTATCTGCAGGAGCACGACGGCTACGGCAAGGCGGGTTGGGCCGCCGAGACGCTCCGTGATGAACAGGCCTATCCCACCGAGCGGCTCACGCCCCCCGCCCAGGCCGAGACGGCGATCCATGCGGTGTGGCGGAACAACAGGCTGCTGACACCGATCGGCGGCGGAGTGACCGCCCACCCGCGGATGGCGCTCGGGGCCCCTCATCTCATCATGGACGAGAAGGGCGAGGTCGACGCCGCCCGCACCGCCGCCAAGGATCTGCCGACCGAAGGCTGGTATTGGGACTGATCCGCGGCGTCACCGATTCTCGACGGGCACGATCAGCACGTTCGCGGCGGCACGGGTGAGCACGGCCTCGGAGGTGCTGCCGAGCAGCCAACGGGTGAGCGCGTCGGTCGGCGTGCGACCGATCACGACGAGGTCGATTCCGTCGGCCGCCGCTCGCTCCAGGATCTTCTCGCCCGCGTTGCCCTGCGACACGATCGGCCTGGCCGTCCGAAAGGGCGTGGGCAGCGTCGCGGCGAACGCGGCCAGGGTGCCCTCGAGCGCCGTCACTTCGGCGTCATGCTCCTGCTGCCAGGCCTGCGCCACGGCGGCCGTGTCGGGATCGCGAACGCGGCTCTCGAGCCAGGAGGGCAGCGGGCCGGCGAGCAGCGACTCGGCGACACCGATCACGGCTCCCTCGGTGCTGGCAGGCCAGTGAATGTGACCGATCGCCTTCGCCACGGCGGCGGCGCTGGCAGGATGATGGCAGGCAAGCACCCTGAGCCCGCGGTCCTTCGGCGGCCCCGAGCGGACCACGAGCACCGGCAGGCGTGCTCCATGCACGACGGCCCGGGAGACGCTGCCGAGCAGGAGCTGCTGGAACGAGCCGTGGCCGCGGGCACCGACCACGACCACGTCGGCCTGCCAGGTGACGGCGGAGTCAAGGATGCCGGGGGCCGCCGCCGCGTCGGTCTGGATGAACTCGGCCCTGGAGGCGACATCCGCCGGAAGCAGGTCGCGGGCGTCGGCAAACACCGCCGCGGCAGCGCCGCCGACGATCGATCGTGATCCGTCGGGCACCCGTTTCTCGAGTTCCCGCGGCGAGTAGTAGAACGCGAGGAGATCCGCAGCGGGATCGCAGATGCCGGCGGCCATCCGCACTGCGTTCAGCGAAGAGTCGGAGCCATCCACCCCGATCAGCATTCTCATTGCGATTTCTCCACGTCTCTGGGCCTCGGTTGAAAATCCCGGTGCGGTGTCGTCCCGGTGCGGTGCAGTGGTCATCCCATCCAGACTTTGGCCGGCTCGCCCGGCACCTCGCGAACCAGCCTCGGCACAGCGTACCCCGGAAGCGAGTCCCGCAGCTCGCGGTGGAGCCGGAGGGCGATCGAGTCGGGCACGTCGAAATGAGCGGCCCCGCGGACACGGTCGAGCAAATGGAGATAGTAAGGCACGACGCCCAGTTCGACGAGCCGCTCCGACAGCGACCGCAGCACGGCCGCGGAATCGTTGACGCCCGACAGCAGGACAGTCTGGTTGAGGACGAGCGCCGGGGCGGAGGCCAGCCGGCGGGCCGCTTCGGCGACCGCCGCGTCGAGCTCGGCAGGATGATTGGCATGCAGGACGACGACCCGGGCCAGCCGGGAGCCTCCCAGAACGGCCACCAGTTCGGGCGTGATCCTCGACGGCAGCACGATGGGCAGCCGCGTGTGAATCCGCAACCGGCGGAGGTGGGCAATGGCGTCGAGACGCGCGACCATGCTCCGCAGGAAGGAATCGTCGACGAGCAACGGGTCGCCGCCCGAGAGGATCACCTCGCTGATCGACGGGTCGGCGGCGATCGCGTCGAGCCCCTCGTCGACGCCGCGGCGGGTGGCGCCGCTGGCCGCGTAGGGAAACTCCCGGCGGAAGCAGTAG
>SXHR01000199.1:0-2931 GCA_005773625.1 Planctomycetaceae bacterium
CGGCGGACGCCCCCCACTGGGTCGGCGGCTGCGGCGCGGCCGGGGCTGTTCCCCAAGACTGGGGCGGCGCGGGCGTGCCCGCAGGCGGTGCGATCGGCGTGCCGGTGAGCGCCCGCGAGTCGGTCGGAAACTGATACGGCGTCGGCTGGTACCGCGCGACGGTCGCCGGCGGCAGCGTCGGGGCCACCGGCTGCGCGCCGCTCGTCGCGAAGTTCCACCCGGCCGGGTAGGCCGGCTGCGGCGCGCCGTAGGCTTGCCTGCGGTTCACCGTGGGAGCGGCGAGCACCGGGGGACCCGACTGATAGGTGAAAACGTACGTGGGCGCGACGTAGATCGTCATGGGGCGGCCATCCGGACCGATGCCCTGGTAGGGCACGGCCTGCGGCTGCCAGCCGGGTGGAATCGCACCACCCTGCACGATCGCCTGCGGCGTCGCCGGCGCCTGCCAAAACGGAATCGGCCCCGGGGCGGCGATCCCCGCTCCCGGCTTGCCGTCCCTGTCGCCGGGCGTCGTCGTGGTCGATGTGCCCCCGCTGGCCCAGGCGCTGACCTTCGCCTCGTCGGATGGCGTCTGGCCGCTCGCGAGCGGCAGCGCCGTCAAAACGAGGAGGCACGCAGTTGCGATGATGTCGCAGCGTCGCGATCCGGCACGTTCTCGGCTTCCCTGCCGCACGGCGTCCGCCCTCCTGGCGAGGTGGGCTTGTAGCACCCCTCCGCCGTTCACTGCGATCGGACTTTTCGGCCCGATCCATCACTTCGCACCGCCACGTCACGTTTCGGCTTGTCGGTTCGGCGGCGGCTGGGTGAACTGGGTGGAATGCGTGGAATCCACCTCATCGCCATCGCCCTCCAAGCCGCCCTCGTCTGGGCGATGCCGACGGCCGCGACGGCCCGTGCCGCCGACGTCGTGCCGGTGGAGCCGCTCGAGGCGAAGGCGCGACGGGCCGGGCTCCGCGTGCTCGAGTCGGATCACCTGATCCTCGCCACCGATCGACCGGCACGCGACGGCGACGGCGTCGCCGATCTGCCGCGGGTTTTCGACGAGGCCTTCGCGGCGTGGTGCGGCCACTACCGGCTCCCACCGGAGTCGCTGGCTTCCTGGCGGGCGTTCGGCTGTCTTGTCGTCGATCGCGAGCGATTCCGCGCCGCGGGGCTGCTCCCCGACGTGATCCCCGAGTTCGTCAACGGGTTCTGCGACCGCAACCAGTTCTGGCTGATGGACCAAACCAATCCTGCCTACCGGCGGCACCTGCTGCTGCACGAGGGCGTGCACGCCTTCACCCTCACGGTCCGCGGCCTCGCCACTCCCACCTGGTACAACGAGGGCATCGCGGAGTATCTCGCGACGCACCGCCTCGAAGTCGCGGGGAATGTGGGCCGGTATGTCCCGACACCGATGCCCGATCGTGCGTCCGACGTCGAGCAACTCGGCCGCATCGAGAATCTCCGCGAACTGCACGCCGCCGGCAGATCTCCCTCCCTTGCCGAAGTGCTGGCCGCGCCCCCCGGCCACCACACCCGGATCGCCGACTACGCCTCGAGTTGGGCCGCCGTCGCCATGTTCGCGGGTCACCCGGCCTACGCCCCCGCCTTCCGCGACCTCGAATGCGGGCCGCTCGATGCGGGGTTCAACACGCGGCTGACGTCGATCCCCGGCTACGCATCAGACCGATCCGCGCGTGATTTCGACGCCTTCATCGACGACCTCGATTACGGCTACGACTTCGCGAGATCGGCGGTCGATTGGTCGGTCGCCCCACCGCTCGACGCACCGCGGAAGATCGCCGTCGTGGCCGGCCGCGGCTGGCAGCACTCCGGGTGCGGGCTCGTGAAGGCAGGCCGATACCGACTCGAGGCGTCCGGTCGGTGCACGATCGGCGCGATGCAAGGCACCACGATCGAGACCGATGCCGATGGCATTTCGCTCGACTGGTACCGCGGCCGCCCGCTCGGCCGGCTGCTCGCAGCCCAGTGGGTCGAGCAACCCGCGGGGGGTGGCCGGCCGACGTTCGTGATCCTCGGCGAGGGCGCGGAGACCGCCGTCACGGCCGTCATCGACGGTCCGCTCTACCTCAAGCTCAACGAGCCACCGGGAAGTCTCGCCGACGACAAGGGCTCGCTCGCGGTCGATCTCCGGCCCGCGCAGCGGTGACGGCTCCGCCCGTTCCGTGGCCAAGGTCACGCGTGGACCGCGAACTCCCCGGCGGCGACACTCGGCAGGTTGGTCTGTCCCATGAGCCACAGATCGACCGACCGGGCCGCCTCACGGCCCTCGTGGATCGCCCACACCACGAGCGTCTGGCCGCGACGCAGATCGCCCGCCGCGAACACGCCCGCCTTGCTCGTCATGTAGTCCCCGCCGGTCTTCACGTTGCCGCGCGGGTCGAGTTCGAGACCGAGGTCGGCGATCGGCCCGTGCTTCTCAGGCCCCATGAACCCCATCGCCAAGAGCGCGAGATCGCACGGCCACTCCTCCTCGGAGCCCGGAACCTCGCGAAACTTCTGCTGGCCCGTGGTCTCGTCGGCATACCATTCGATGCGCACGGTCTTCAGGCTGCGGAGCCTGCCCTCGGCGTCGCCCAGAAACTCCTTGGTGAGGATGCTCCATTCACGGCGGCACCCCTCCTCGTGCGACGAGCTCGTCCGCATGATGACCGGCCAATGCGGCCAGGGAGTGTTGGCAGGACGCTCATGACGGCGGGGATACTTGCCGAGATCGGGCGGCTGGGGCAGCAGTTCGAACTGCGTGAGACTCTTCGCCCCCTGCCGGTTGCTGGTGCCGTCGCAGTCGCTCCCGGTGTCACCGCCTCCGATCACGACCACGTGCTTTCCCTCGGCCGAGATCTGGCCCGGCACGTCGTCGCCGGCGTTCCGCTTGTTCTGCTGCGGCAGAAACTCCATCGCATAATGCACGCCCGCGAGCTCGCGGCC
>SXHR01000200.1:0-4344 GCA_005773625.1 Planctomycetaceae bacterium
GCCCGCATGCTCCGCGTGAGCACGATTGGATACTGCTCGCGAAACGACTCGATCAGCTCCCGCCCCGCCTCCGCCTCGCCGTCGAGCAACGCCTTCACGAAGCGGGAGAGCGATTCGGCGCGGAAGGAACGCATCGAGGTGGCCAGGTGCAAGGCCGGCTCGAACGTGGCGGCCGCCGCACCGGCCCGCGATTCCGTGAGCCGAGCGAGGGCACCGGTGGCCGCATACTCGGAGTCGGTCAGATGCGGAGAAATGAAGACGTCCCAGCCGGGGAACGCCGTGCGGACGCTCTCGAGCCACGCGCCGATCCCCGCCTCGCCCGTGTTGATCTCCTGGCCGCCCCCCACGAGACAGACGACGACGGCCCAATCACCATGCCGGTCCATCGCTGATAGCAACAGCTCCGACTCCGACTGCGTGAACCCCGGCCGCCCCTTCTTCCGCTTCATGAAGCTCGCGAGCTGCCGGGCATCCCACGCCCGCTGGGCCTCGTCGAACACCACGACATGGTCGTCGGGCGGAGCGGGGTCGCGGAGCGTGTCGTCGCGGAAGTGGTGGACGTTTTGAATGAAGGCCCGGACGGCGTTGCGGGAGGTGCCGATGCGGGCCTTCGGGTCGGTGCGCCTCGCGCGGTCGAGGTCGTCGCGGGCCAGGGCCTCCCGCAGCACCGCCACCAGCGGGCCGTTGCCCGAGAGGAACACCGCGTGGGCCGCGTCGGACCGCTCGCCGTGCCGCGTGGCCACGTTCAAGCCCACGAGCGTCTTGCCCGCTCCGGGAACGCCGGTGACAAACACGATCGCCTTCCGCCGCCCGGCCTTCGCCGCGGCGATGATCCGCTCGATGCACCCGCTCGTGGCGGCGAGGTTCACGGCCCCCGCATCGCTGCGGGTGATGTCGTGGACCGTGTGGCGGGCGTAGAGCGACCGGGCCGCCTCGATGATCGTCGGCGTGGGGGAATAGGAGCCGGTGCCCCATTCAGCCGGATTGATTGCGGCCGGGGCGATCGCGGCGGAGGAAAGCGGCGGGGCGGCGGCGACTGATTCGAGGGCCAGGCTGATCGCGCGGCCGAGCGACTCGCCATCGCAGCAAAACGGCGGGCGGACGCCGTCGGGATGCGGCGGCTTCCAGCGCGCGTCGCCGCGCGGGGCCTCCGTGGCACAGAGGATCGGGAAGATCGGAGCGGCGTGGCTCGGGGCGTGGAAATTCTTCAGATCGAGGCCGTAGTCCCAGGCCTGCTCGTAGTCGAGCCGCTCGAACTTCTTCGCCCCCACCTTGAACTCGATCGGGATCACGCATGCGGGCGTGACGAGCACCGCATCCACCCGCCGGCCAAGACGCGGGATGTCGAACTCGAGGTGGATCCACGGCGCGGGAGCCGATCCATCGAGCGCAAGCCCCACGAGCGCCCCGCGCAGCACCGGCAGCTGGAGGCGCCACGCCGAAAGCTGCTCCGGCGTGAGCGAAAAGCCCTGCGGCGCCGACAGCGGCGCGAGCACGATGTCGTCGGGCGCCGCCAGGAAGGCGGCGACCGGCGCAGCATAGGCAGCGGCACTACGGCACGGGGCAGACATGGGGAGGAAGACTACCAAAAAGGGTGGACACCTTTTTTCCACGATCGGGCGACCGCGGGATTCGCCCTCCCCCCCGAGGCAGCATCGCCCGCGGGGCCTCGTTGAGGCTCTTCCCCGCCGATCCCCCCGGCCGGCAGACCATGCCCGACGGCCAGAGGAGCAGCAGGAGCGAAAGGATGAAGCAGACGAGGATCGTCCAGAACGTCACCCGGTCGAGCCGCCGCGACAGGGCCGGCTGGTCGAGCGATTCGAAGAGTTGGAGCGAAATCGTCGATTCCGCCAGCGTGACGAGGATCGTGACGATCCCGAGCAGATTGATGACGTCGGCGAGGGAGAATTCCCCGCCGTCGGGCATCTCGGCGTTGACGAGGTAGCTGTTGGCGACCGCCGCGAACAACGCCCCCACCCCGAGACCGAACCGCGGATCGACGTGGATCGGCTTGATGAAACAGGCCAACAGCGCCACCCCCACCGCCACGAACATCGCCTGAAACATCTTCGCAAACAGCTCGTGGCCGTCGCGGTGGACGATGAGCGCGAACCGCGGCTGCGAGAAGGTGGGCCGCTGCGTGGCCGCCACCCCGGGCAGCCCGCGGCTCGTCTGGTAGCTGTGCGGATTCTCCACCGCGTGGAAGCGGTTGATCCGGTAGCCGGCGACCTTCACCCGGCGGCTGACGGCGGTGGACAGGGAGCGGTCGGTGCCATGGTGCGTGTGCGGGCCGACGCGGTCAGCAGGCTGTGGACAAACAGCCTGCTGCACCTCATGGATGAGGTGCCGGGAGTGCAACTCCCGTGAAAAGCGCAGCTTTTCGAGTGGCCAAAGGCCAGGGATGGACTTTGGCCACGGGCTGTCAGGCCCGGCCACGGGCCCGGTAGACCATCTGCGAAAAGGCGCCGTGGGGATCGCCGTGGATCGAGAGCAGGTGGTCGAGGCCGCGGCGCAATCGGGCTTCATCGGCCCCCGCGGCGACGAACTCGGGGATCGCCGGGGCGATGTAGTCGGCGGTGTAGTGGGTGTGGCGGCGCAGGGCGTCGCACCCCGGCCGGGCGAAGAAGTGGAAGCCGACCAACCGGCTCGTCACGTCGGTGAACCCCGCCTCGACGAGGAGCGTGCCGAGACGGCGGCCGGCGTGGGCCTGCCCATGCGCCTGGAAGTGGCGGAACATCGCCTGCTCGCGGTACTCCCAGTCGTCATGCTCCGGCCAGACGTGAAACGACTCGTATTCGGTCTCGTTGACGGTGATCGTGCCCCCCGGGGCGAGCACCCGGCGCACCTCGCGGAGGATCGGCTCGATCCGCGGCACGTGCTCGACGAACCACATCAGATAGGCGTGGTGGAAAAACCGGTCCGGCCAGGGCAACTGGGCCGCATCGCCGACCCGCAGATCGACGTCGCCGCGGCCGAGCGAAGCCAGGTGCCCCCGCGCCGCCTCCACCTGCCGCGCCTCACGGTCGATCCCGGCGAACACGAGGCCCGGATGGGCCGCCGCGAGCACGCCGAGCACCGCCCCCGCTCCGCAGCCGACATCGAGGAGCCGCTCGCCTGGCCGGTAGGGGAGATCGGGCAGGATGAGGTGCTCGCGCCAATACTCCGCCTGCTCCACGAGCCGCCGCTGCTCGGCGGGGGAGTAGCCATGGAGATAGAGGGGCGGCTCGGGGGTGTGTGCCATGGGCGGCATCATACGGCCGGAGGGCCGCTCCGGCAGCGGCACGGCGGGTGGCGCCCCGCTCCGTCATGTGCAGCAGGCTGTTTGCCCACAGCCTGCCAGCGCTAGCCGGAAAACGCCGCGGCCCGGTGACGGGGTGGAATCCCTGTCACCGGGCCGGACGGAATCGTGCCACCGGGATCTCGGTCCGCTCAGGCCTGGCGCCGACGGCGCCGCTCGAGCATGCCCAGCGCCCCGCCCACGAGGGCGAGCACGCTGCCGGCCGACGCCGGATCGATCTCCGGCACGGCCCCCACCAGAGCGATCTGGTTGCCACCGAGGTAGTTGTAGTCGATCGCGTAGCCGCTCGGGATGCCGGAGAACGAACTGAACACACCGGAGAGCGTCGCATACTTCGCAAACACCAGGTCGCCGACCGGGGCGCTCATCTCGTTGAACGTCACCGTGCCGCCGAGCGTGAGGCCGCCGGCCGAGCCGTCGAGCAGGTCGATCGTCGAACCATCGACGTCGATCTTCAGGTCACCGAGCAATGTGAAGCCGCCGAGCAGGGTGAGCGTGCCGATGCCGCCCTGCAAATCGCCCGGAGCCACGACCGAGCCCACCACACCGGTGGCCGGTCCGATCACCGTGCCGACACCGAAGAGCGACTGTCCGGCGGCGAGCTCATAGCCCCCCGACACCGCGGAGACGTCGTACACCCCGAGTGGACCCACAGCGATCTGCGAACTCGAGGCGATGCTCGCGCTCGGCCCGAGGGCGAGGCCGCCCGCCTGGATGACCGTCGTGCCGGTGTAGGTGTTCGAACCGGTGATCGTCGTCGTGCCGGTGCCGTAGACGAGCACAGAGAGCGAACCGCTCATCACGTTGGGGAACTGATAGCTCGCGGCATTGTGGGTGAAGGCGATGACCCCGCCCCCCTGGCCGAGCCCGCCGTCGTTGCCGGTGATCGTGGCGGTGCTCTTGAGGAAACCCGGCCCCGCGCTGACGGTTAGATCCCCTCCGACGAACACGGCCCCGCCGGGGCCCACCTGGACCGAGTTGACGGTGGCGGATCCGCTGTTGGAGAGGATGAGCTGGTTGCTGCTCCCCATCGTCGATCCGCTGAC
>SXHR01000201.1:0-4213 GCA_005773625.1 Planctomycetaceae bacterium
CGGCATGGCTCAGCACATGGCCGTACAAGCGATCCCGTATCGGCCGGACTGGAAAGACAAAAGCGCTTCGCCAGATGGGCTGGCACAAGACATGCGGAAGGAGACACCCGCGGGGGATATGACCTCGAGATCACCGCCGCGGTGAGTCGCGCCGTCGGCATCCCCGTGGTGGCCAGCGGGGGCGCGGGATCCCCCGAGCATCTGGCCGACGCGGTCGAACGCGGTGGAGCGGACGCCGTCCTCGCCGCTGGCATCTTCCACTTCGGAGAGTGTACGATCCGGCAGGTCAAGGAACTCTTCGTGAGCCGCGGCATCCCCGTCCGCCCCCCCGCCCGCTGACTCCCCGTCCCCACTCCCACCATGGCAACGATCGACACCCCGCCGGACGCATCCGCACCGACCCCGGTCCGCGGCCTGAAGAAGCAGGGCCGGCTGGAGATCGACCGGCTGTTCGAGGCCCTCGTGCGGCTCCAGGGCAGCGACCTGCATCTCAAGGTCGGCCAGCCTCCGTTCATGCGGGTCAAGGGCACGCTCCAGCCGCTCAAGCACGACAAACTCGACGACGAGACGATGCAGCGGCTCTGCTTCGCGATGCTCGACGATCGTCAGAAGCGGATCCTCGACGCCGACGGCGGCTGTGACTTCGCTCACACCTGCGTCGTCGATGACGTCCGCTGGCGGTTCCGTGTCAACCTGCTCTACCAGCAGGGCTCGCTCGGCCTCGTCGCCCGCCGCGTCAACAACACGATTCCCGACTTCAAGGGTCTCTTCCTGCCCGAGAGTATCGAGCGGATGTGCGTGCTCGATCAGGGCATGGTGCTCCTGGCCGGCGTGACCGGCTCGGGCAAGAGCACGACGATCGGGTCGATGCTCAACTACATCAACCGCACCTACCGCAAGCACATCCTCACGCTCGAAGATCCGATCGAGTTCGTGTTCACCGAGGACAAGTGCCTGATCAACCAGCGGGAGATCGGCACCGACGTCAAGAACTTCGAGATCGGGATGAAACATGCGGTCCGCGAGGATCCCGACATCATCCTCGTCGGCGAACTCCGCGACGTGGAGACCTTCAAGACGGCGATCCACGCCGCCGAGACGGGGCACCTCGTCTTCGGCACGATCCACGCCGCGAGTGCCTCGAGTTGCATCGGCCGCATCCTCGACCTCTTCCCCCAGGAGGAGCATCCCTCGATCCGCAGCGCGATCGCCTTCAACATGAAGGGGATCATCGCCCAGAAACTGCTCAAGTCGATCCGGCCCGGCGTCAGCCGCGTGCCGATCTGCGAGGTGATGTTTTTCGACGTGCTGGTGCGGAAGTACGTGCTCGAGGAGCAGGACCACCTCCTCGCCGATCACATCAAGAAGTCGTTCCGCGACGGCATGCAGGACTTCACGCAGAGCCTCAAGAGCCTCATCGACCAGGGGCTCATCGATCGCAATGATGCGATGGAGATCGCCCCCAACCGCGAGGCGCTGGAGATGGCGCTGAAGGGGATCGGGGTATCGTGATGCCCGCCCTTTCCAGCCGTCTGGCCGTCGCGATGGTGACGGCCCTGATCGCCCTCCCGGCCGCCGCGGCCGACCCCGCCGTCGGCTGGCCGACGGGCATGCCGCCGGGCTGGGGCACGCGCGGCTCGGGCGGCGGGCTGGCGATCCTGCCAGCGGTCCTCCCGTGGATCGTGATCCTCGCCTGGATGCGCTCGGTGGACTGGGTTTCCCGCGACGCCACGAGGCACAAGATCACGCCGGCATTCTGGGGCACGGCCTGCGGCCTGCCCTTGTTCATCGCGGCGGTGATCGCGTGGTGGATTCCGTCGGTGTGGGCCGGGCTCGCCATCATGGTCATCGCCTGGATCGCCCCCCTCGTCGCCTATTCCCTGATCCGCAACAAGTCGCTGCCCCCTGCGGAGCACGTGCTCACCGCGAGCCATGCGCGGCGGGTCATGGCCGGGCTGCTGGCGCCCCTGGGCATCGCGATCGACGCCGGCGCCGACGAGGGGGAGGTGATCCCGAAGGTGGTGCTGGCGGCCGCCGGCGGCAAGGACGCGGCCGAGAATGCCGCGCGGCTGGAGGCGGCGATGAAGATGCCGGGATTCGAAGAGGCCCGCAAGACCCTGCTCGGAGCCGTCATGGGCCGCGCGTCCACGATGGTCGTCAGTTGTGATCCCGTGGGCATGGCGGTCCGGCACGAGATCGACGGCGTCTGGGAGAAGCCCCGGATCCGCCAGCCGCCCAAGAACCGCAAGGAGTTGGAGACGTGGGTCGAGGCGCCGAAGTCGAGCCTGGCGGTTGGCAACGCGGTGCTCGCGGCACTGAAGACGCTCTGCGGGCTGCCGCCCGGCGCCCTTGAAGCCAAGCCGGTGCCCTTCCTCTTGCAGGTCGATGACAAGCCCCGCAACTGCCGTCTCTCCGTGCGGCCGCAGCCGAATGGCGAACAACTCGTCATCCAGCTCGAACCACCGGTGGCCGTCTACAAGAAGTTCGCCGACCTCGGCATGGCCGGGCCGCTCGCCGAGAAGCTGGTCGGCCTGACGGCGATGGAACGCGGCCTGATCCTCGTCTCGTCGCCCCCCGCCTCCGGCCTGACGACGACGTTCGAGATCCTGGTGCAGTCGGCCGATCGGCTGCTCCGCGACTTCATCTCGCTCGAGGATGCCGCGGCCCCTCCCCGGGAGATTCAGAACGTCAAGCCGGTGCCGTTCGACGCCCGAACAGGCGTCACTCCGCTCGACGCGCTCGAGGGCGTGCTCCGCAGCTACCCCAACGTGATCGTCACCCGCGACGTCCGCGACAAGGCCCTCGTCGTGGAACTGGTGAAACTGGCCGGGCAGGACAAGTTGGTGATCCTCAGCCTCAAGGCCTCCGACGCGGCCGATGCGATCGCGCGGATCCTCGCCTGCGGCGTGCCGCCGCAACTGCTCGCCACGACGCTCGTGGGATCGCTGGGTCAACGGCTGATCCGGAAACTCTGCCCGAAATGCCGCGAAGACTATCCGCCCCCGGCGGAGCTGCTCGCGCGGCTCAGGCTCACCCCCGAACAGCTCCCTCATCTCCGCAGGCCGTCACAGCACGGTTGCCGGGCCTGTGGTGGCACCGGCTATCTGGGGCGTACGGCGATCTACGAACTCGCCAGCGGCGCCACCGTCCGCAAGGAGATCGCCGGCGGCGGCGACATCGCCGGCGTCCGCAAGGCCGCGTTGCAGGACGGGATGCAGCAGCTTCGCGATGCCGGGATGGCCCTCGTTCTCGAGGGCGTCACCTCGCTCCAGGAGCTGCAGCGGGTGTTTGCGGCCACGGGGGCCGCGCCGAAGGGAGCCTCGTCAAAATGATCACCGTGCTGCTGATCGTCGTGTTTCTGGCCGTCGCCTTCGCCCTCTGGCACGAGGGGCTCTGGTCCGCGATGGTCATGGTGCTCAACACGCTGTTCGCCGCGAGCTTTGCGACGGCGTGGTACGAATGGCTCGTCGCGGCGGTACGTCCCCTGCTGGAGAGCTACGACTACCTCCTCGACAGTCTCTGCCTGTGGGGGCTGTTCAGTCTCATCTTGCTGGTGCTCCGCGAGATCACCGACCGCGTCTCCCGGACGAAGGTGCGGTTTCGCAGGCCCGTGGAGTTGTTCGGCTGTCCGCTCGTCGCGGTGATCGGCGGCTGGCTCATGGTCTGTTTCACGGCGGCCTCGCTTCACACCGCGGCCCTGCCGAGGGATCTCGTCCAGCCCACGCCCGAAGCCCGCATGCTCTTCGGGTTGGCCCCCGACCGCCGTTGGCTGGCATGGGTCCGCGGCTCGTCGCTCTCCGGACCGTTCGCCCGGCCCGACCACGCCTTCGATCCCGAGGCCCGCTTCATCCTCGACTACGCCACGCGGCGGCAGCAGCTGGAGTCACAGCCCGGCCTCCGCGTCGCCACTCCCTGAGCCCGCCATGAAAGAGCCCGCCGCGTATCGGCCGGTGAGCGGGCGGGCCGTCGCGGCACTGGTGGTCGGCGGGTGCTCGGCGCTCGCCGTGGTCACCCGCTTCGCCTGGGTGCTGCCGCTTCTGGGAGTCGGCCTCTCGATCGCGGCGTTGAAGGACGTCGCCCGCCCCGGGGCGGCCAAGGCGGGACGGCCGCTGGCGCTGGCGGGCCTGGCGCTGGCGATCGGCTGCGGCACCCAGGCCGTGACCGCCGCGGCGGTGTCTCGCTGGATTCTCGGCCACCGGGCCCGCGCCGCCGC
>SXHR01000202.1:0-10974 GCA_005773625.1 Planctomycetaceae bacterium
GGACCTGTGACCCCTCCCGTGTGAAGGGAGTGCTCAACAGCCCTTTCCTGGCTGTCGGGCTTGTCGGCCGTGACGAGGCCCAGCGCCGTCGCCCGTTTCCGCACCTCGCTCTTGGGCAGGTCGCCGACGGGCAGGAGCATCCGGCGGAGGCGGTCGGGCCGGATGTCGAAGAGCACGTACGACTGGTCACGGGCGGGATCCCTGCCGCGAAACAGCCGGGGACCATCCGGCCCCTGGCCGAGCCGCGCGTAATGGCCGGTGGCCACGTGCGAGCCGCCGATCGCCTCGGCGTGCTCGAAGAGTTTCCCGAACTTCAGCCACGAGTTGCACCGCACACAGGGATTCGGCGTGCGACCGCGGCCATATTCGGCGGTGAAGTCGTCGATGATCCGCTCGAAGTCGGGCGTGAGGTCGAGGGCGTAGAGCGGGATGCCCAGGCGGTCGGCCACCCGCCGTGCATCGAGGGCGTCGGTCGGGCTGCAGCATCCCTGGTGCCCCGGCCGCTCGGGAAGAACGGCCAGTGGGTTCGCCGGATCGGCGGTGGGGAGGGCTGGCGAGGCGTGCCGCATGAAGACGCCGATGCAGTCGTGGCCGGCCTCCACCAGGAGCGCCGCCGCCACGCTCGAATCGACGCCCCCCGACATGGCCACGACGACGCGGGACACAGGCGGCATCAGTAGATGATCACGCTCTCGACCCGGTGCGGCACGAGCCGCTCACGGCCGCCCAGGGGGGCGATCTCGATCAGGAACGACGAGCCGAGGACCTGCCCGCCGCCGGCCGCGATGAGCTTGATGCAGGCGTCCGCCGTGCCTCCCGTCGCCAGCACGTCGTCCACAATGAGCACCCGGGCACCGTTCGGCAGCACCCCCCGGTGCATCTCCAGCCGGTCGCGGCCGTATTCGAGATCGTATTCATGCGAGATCGTGTCGGCGGGGAGTTTGCCCGGTTTCCGCACGGGGATCACACCCACGCCGAGTTCCAGGGCCAGCGGGCCGGCGAACAGGAAGCCGCGGGCCTCGACCGCCGCGATGGCCTCGACGCCGGCCGACCGCCAAGGCGCGGCGAGGGCCTGGATCGCCGCGGCGAACGCCGCGGCATCGGCGAGCAGCGGGGTTATGTCGCGAAACAGGATCCCCGGCTTCGGGAAGTCGGGGATCGGCCGGATGTGGCGGGTGAGGTCCATGGTGCGTCCAGTGTGTGGGGTCAGGCGCCGTGACGCAACCGGATCTTGGCCCGGGGCACGCCGTCGATCTCCATCGCCAGGCTGGCAAGCGTCTCCGACTCGATCTGGCGGACGCGTTCCCGTGTCAGGCCCAGCACCGCGCCGATTTCCTTGAGCGTCATCGGCTCGGATCCGGTGAGTCCGAAACGCAGCTTGATGATCGTCCCGGCCCGCTGGTCGAGCTCGTCGATCCGCTTGAGCACGTGCCGCAGGGTGTCTTCGTCGAGGAGGACCTCCGCCGGACAGCGGGCGTTGTCGTCCTGGATGAGTTCCCCCAGCGACCAGCCCCCCTCGGCGGGCTCCGAGTGCGGAGTCGACTGGTGCACGTGGATCGCCTTCTTGATGATCGGCAGCTTCTTGCGGGCCAGCCCGAGGCTCCGCGCCACTTCCTCCGGCGTCGGCGGACGGCTGAGCGCCTCGCTGAGCCGGATGGTGGCCCGCCGCCACTTCGAGAGCAGCTCGACCATGTAGGCCGGGATCCGGATGGTCTTGCCGGAGTTGATCAGCGCCCGCTTGATCGACTGCTTGATCCAGTAGCTCGCGTAGGTGCTGAATCGCGTTCCCATGGTGGGATCGAAGCCCTCGACGGCCCGCAACAGGCCGAGATTGCCCTCCTCGATGAGGTCGGGCAGGAGGAGACCGCGGTTGGCATAGCCCCGGGCGATGTTGACCACGAGGCGGAGGTTGGCCCTGACCATGTGATCACGGGCGAGGGCATCCCCCTGGGCGATCGCCCGCGCCAGTCGCTTCTCGTCGTCGGCGGTGAGCAGCGCCGTCGCGTTGATGTCCCGCAGGTAGGTCTCGAGCGGATTTTGCAGGGCGGCTGATGGCTGGCGACGGGGCGACGGCATGGGGTGGTGCGGATCCGTGGTCTGACGATGTCGGGAGGAAAGAGACGCCCGCGACGGAGGAGTCTGCCGGCGGGCTGCCATGCCGGAGGCGTCCGGCACAGGAGAAACTATCGGCGGCAGGGAGCGACAACTGCACAGACTTGGCAGGCGGGGCATGCGACACCGGCTGGAGCGCATCTGCCACTCCTGCCGGTCGTGCGGCGGTGCGGGGCATCGGTCCGTGGACCACGTCGCTCGGGCGCGTTGTCCACTCGATCGAACGCGGGAAACACCGCACGTATCCACGATCGACGATCCGCGCATCCTGCGCGGGCGGGCCCCACGGACTGCCTAGTCGCGGGAGGCTGGCGCCGTGCCCGGGCCGATGACCCGGTCGAGAAACTCGAGCAGCGCCGTCCCCGCGGGCGAGCCCCGATCGAGCGGGGGCCGCGCGGCTTCGTCGTCGAGGATCACGAGCGTGGTCTCCACGCCCGCCGCCGCGAGCGTCTTGTCGAGGAGCACGGCCTGATCGACGGGAATCGCCGCATCGCGGCCGTTGTGAAGGATCAGCGTCGGCGGATCGTCGGGCGAAACATGCACCAGCGGACTGGCACGCTGCGCCGCCTCACGCACTTCCTGGAGCGGTGCCCCGATCAGGCGACTGGCCGGCGAACCGGCGCGATCGTGTTCGCTTCCGAGCGTGGTCAGGTGGACCGGCGCCCCGATGACCGCCACCGCGGAGGGTCCGGCCGACGCCTCGTGTCCGGTTTCCTCCGGGGATGGCGCGAAGCCGACGAGGGCGGCGAGATGCCCGCCCGCGGCGTGACCCGCCACGCAGATCCGGGCAGGATCGATGCCCCACGTCTCGGCGTCGGCGAGGAGCGCCGCCACGGCGGCCCGGCAGTCTTCGAGTTGGGCCGGATGAATCGCCTCATCACTCGTGCGATAGTCCACGCTCGCCACGGCGTAGCCTTCCCGTGCCAGCCAGGCGACGGGGCAGTCGGCCTTGGTGCCGCTGCGCCAGTCGGGGCCATGAATCCAGATCACCAGCGGCAGCCCGCCGCCGCTGCAGCCCTCGGGCAGGTGGATGTCGAGTCGCTGCCGGGCGTGAACCTCGTCGCCGTAGGGCTGGTCGCGATGGACGACGACACCGTGAGTCGTGGCCGTCGTCTCGACCGCAATCCCGCTGCCGGCATCGAGACCGTCCGCCGCAGCGGGTGGCGTTGACCCTGGGCCGCCGGCCGTGGGCTTGGGCCGCGGCGCGACGGCCGGTTCGGGCAGCCCGCGGCGAATGCTCCGCCGCTGGGCCCGCCGTGATGGCCGCCGCGACGACTGAGCTTCGACCGGCAGCGACGCTTCGGCGTCGGCGCGCGGGTCGTTCTGCCAGGCCAGTTCCACGCCCGACCAGTCGCGGTGCGGCGTCCCGGATGCGATCGGCAGGCCGGCGAGCAGCATCACGATCGCCGTCTTCAGGCCGATGAGGGGACCGGCGATGACTCCGCGAGACGCATGCATGGGGAAGCCGGGCGTCCTGCGTGAGGAAGGGTCGTACCGGTCGATTATAGGCTCGCGGCCGTTCGTCCGCCCGAAGACCTCCCGCATCGCCCGGCAAGTCCATGCGGATCCTGCGGGCGATGCGGGGGCGGGCTTCGTCGCGAACCTGCTACCGGCGCGACGGCAACTGGCCCGACGGGGTCAGTTCGTCGATGATCCGGGGGATGTACTTGGCGAGCACTTCCGCGAGCTGATCGCGGTCGATCCCCTTCGAGCGGGCAATGTTCTCCAGTTCGCGCTGGCCGAAGGCATCCTCGACCTGCCGGCGATCGACCGGCTTGTTGGGGCCGGTGCGAACCCACGAGTCGACCTGCTCCCGCATGCCCTTTTCCTCGAACTGCTTGACGACGTCGGGCAGCTTCTGGGCGCCGCCACCGCCGAAGATCTGGGTCAGGATGTCGGAGAGGTCGTTCGACGATGGCATGCCCTGCGGCTGCTGCTGAGTCTGCTGTGGCCGCTGCTGGGGCTGGGGCTGCCGCGGCTGTGGCTGCTGCTGCTGGGCCGCGCCTTCGAGCACCTGCTTCAAGATCTCACCGAGAATGTCCATGAACCGCCCCTTTTCGTGTTTGAGAATCGATTGCTTCGGCGTTTGCGAAACACGTCGGTAATCTACGGCCGGCCCGAGTCGGGGGAAAGCAGCCGGTGCGAGTCGGGGAAAACCGCTTCCCCGCCGGGCCGGGATGCTGTTCACCGGACGGCGGCCGTGTGCTCAGTCGTCGATCCCGAGCAGCCGGAGTTTCGTCCGCAGGGTGGCCCGGTCGAGGCCGAGCAACTTCGCGGCGGCCGTGCGGTTGCCGCCCGTGTGGGCGAGTGCCTCACGCAGCAGCGTTGCCTCCACGAGTTGCAGCGTTCGATGGTGAAGGTCAGGCTCGGGCAGCGGGGCGAACGTGGCCCGGGCGGTGGCCGCCCACTCTTTCACCGCGGCGCCCACGCCGGCGGCGGCGGTATCGAGGCCGCTGGTGCCCGCCGACGCCTCCGCCGGCGACGGCAGATGTTGTGGTTGAAGGACGCCACCGTGCGCTACGACGGCAGCGTGCTCGACGGCATGTCGCAGTTCGCGAACATTGCCCGCCCAGTCGCGGAGGGTGAGCGCCTCGACGAAATCGCGGGACATGACAGCCGCCGGCGCGTGCGGCTGGGCGCCGCCGAAGCGGGCCAGCAGGCAGCGGGCCAGCGGCTCGATGTCGTCGCGGCGGTCCGCCAGCGGGGGCATGGCGATCTCGACGACGCGGAGCCGGTCGAGCAGGTCGCGGCGCAATCCCGCGGCCGCCAGGCTGCCCGGGTCGCGTTCGGTCGTGGCGATGATGCGCACGTCGCCCGCATGGGATTCGAGGAGTTGGAGGAGCCCGGCCTGCACCTCGGGCGGCGCCGCCTCGATATCTGCCAGGGAGAGCGTGCCGCCCGCTGCCGCCGTGACGAGCCCGGGTCGCCCATCGGCATGCCCGAAGAGCTCTGCGGCGACTGCCGCCTGCGCCAGCGCCGTGAGTTTCGTGGTCACGAGGGGTCGGTCATGCCGGCGGCCATGGGTGTGGATTTCGCGGGCGGCGAGCTTCTTGCCGCTGCCTGACGGGCCCGTGATCAAGACCGGCAGGTCGTGGTCGGCGACCAGCGCGATGCGTTTGTAGACCTCCTGCATCGCGGCCGAGGAGCCGACGAGCAAGCCCGCGGCGTCGTCGACCCCGGCCGGCGGCGCGTCGCGGAGAGACCGCTCCGCCAAGCCACGGGCCACCACGGTCGCCACGTGCTCGAGGTCGAAGGGTTTCACGAGATAGTCGAAGGCCCCGGCCCTCACGGCCCGGACCGCCGTCTCGAGGTCGCCGAACGCGGTCATCACGATCACGGGGGCGTCGGCCGCGGTCGCCTTGAGGTCGGGGATCGCCGAAATGCCGTCGCGACCAGGGAGCCTGACATCGAGCAGGATCGCATCCGGGATGACCCGGCCGCAGGCGTCCAGCGCCTCGGCGACGCTCGCGGCCAGGACGACCGTGTGGCCGTCGTCCTGGAGCATCTCCCGCAGGCTCCAGCCGATGGCCGGCTCATCGTCGATGACGAGGATCTGGCTCATGGTGTTCTTTTCAAGGGCTGTGTGCCGCCGGCATGGCGGGCAAGGGCAGGCCGATCACGAATCGAGTCCGGCCGTCGGTGCGGCCCCATTGGAGCGTGCCGCCGTGTTGTTCGGCGACGGCCTTGGCCACCGCGAGCCCCAGCCCCACCCCCTCCGGCTTGCCGGTCACGAACGGCTCGTGAAGGTGCTCGGCAAGTGCAACGGGCGGCCCGGGGCCGTCGTCCTCGACCACGATCCGGACGCCCTGATCGTCCGCCTCGCCGCGGAGGCTGACTTGGCCCCCGCGTCCCGCAGCGTCGATGGCGTTGAGGGCCAGATTGACAACAGCGGCGCGGAGGGCGTCGCGGCGGCCGATCACCGTGGCGGTGATGGCCGGTCCAAGGTCGAGTCGCACGCCCGCGTGTTCGCAGCGCGGTGCGGTGAGATCGCGGACCTCGCCGACGAGCGCGTCGAGATCGACAGGCGACGGGGTCGTGGTGGAGGGCGTGCCGAGCGCGAGCAGGCCGCGAACCTCCTCCTCCACGATGTCGAGCTGGCGGCAGGCCACGGCGAGGCTCTCGTCGGCCGGCCGGCCGGTGGTGTCGCAGTGGCAGCGTCGGCGATGCAGGTCGATGGCGAGCCGGGCGCCGGTGATGGCGTTGCGGAGTTCGTGTGCGAAGCCGGCGGCCAGCTGGCCGAGAAGCCGCTGGCGTTCGCCCGCCACGACGGTGTTCCGCAGGCGGTCGAGCTCGGCGCTCATGCGGTTGACGCCGGCCACGAGCCGTGCGACCTCGTCGTCTCCCGTCGCGGCGGTGTCGGTGAGCACCGTGCCGAACTCACCCCGGGACAATTCTTCGACGTGCCGCTCGATCCCGGAGATCCGCCGGGCGAGGCGGCCGGTGGTCGCAAGCCCGAGCGGCACGAGCACGACGAGGGTGGTGGCCGCGACGGCGAGCACCGGCCAGGCCGCGGCCACCGAGGATTCGACGAGTCCCGGGATGGGCGAGAGCACGAACACCCGCTCCGGACGGCTGCCCGCGGCCCGGGCCACGCCGACGCAATGCCGCTGCCCGTCGATCACGACCACGGTGCCGGGGGCCGCAGATCCGAGTGCGGCGGCGACGCCCTCGCGGGCCGACTCCGGCAGGGTCGATGTCCCGGCCACGCCGGCGGCCTCGTCCCGGACGACGAAGTGGCTGCCGGTCAGGCGGTGCATGGCATCGAGCACCTGTGGCGCGAGCGAGACCCGCGAACCCTCCAGTGCCGCGACGACCCGTTCGTGACCGGCGCGGGCGGCGGTGAACGATCGTTGCACGGCCAGCCAGGCCGAGAAGGCGACGTTGCCGAGCACCGCCGCCAGCACGAGTCCCACGACGGGCAGCACCAGCTGCCTGAAGAGCGATCGGCCGCGGGGTGAGGATGACATGCGACGCTTTGCGAGAGGAGGAGGCAGGCGACCGGATCCCACCGCACCTTCCCATGCTACCTGCGCCGCAGCGTATGATGCCGCCATGACGAGAGAAAAGGCATCGACTGCGTGCGGACGCCTGGTCGCCGGATTGCTCCTGTCGGCGCTGCTCGCGCCCGCGTCGTCCGGGGCGGGGCTCTTCCCCCCGGAACTCGTCGACTTCGGTCCGGCATCGGCGACGCCGCTCTTCGCCGGAGGGGGGCCCGACGCGTGGGACCGCGACCTCCGCGAGCGGGGCTGGATCATGCGGCACGGCGGTGCCTGGCATCTCTGGTACACCGGCTCGAACACCGACCGTGATCCCGTTCGCCGGCTCGGACATGCCACGAGCCCCGACGGCCTCAACTGGACACGGTCCTCGCCGGGGCCGCTGCTGGCCGATCGTTGGGTCGAGGATGTGTGCGTCGTGAAGACCCGCTGCCGCTCGGCCGACGTGCTGTGGATGTTCGCCGAGGGGGAGCAGGACATCGCCCACCTGCTCTCGTCACGAAACGGCAGCGACTGGCGGTCGTGCGGTGCCCTGGACATCCGTCTGGTCTCGGGCGAGCCGATCCCGGCCGGCCCGCGGGGCACGCCCGCGGCCTGGCTCGAGCGGGGTGTCTGGCACCTTTTCTACGAGCGTCACGATGACGGCGTCTGGCTGGCCACGACCCGCGATCTGCGGACGTTCACCAACGTGAGCGACGCCCCGGTGATCGCCTGTGGCCCCGAGCCCTACGACCTGCACGGGATCGCGGTCGATCAGATCGTGCGGTTCCGCGGGCGTTTCTACGCCTATTACCACGCGAGTCCCGATCCGGACCGCCGCCGGTGGCAGACCTGCATCGCCGTCAGTGACGACCTCGTCCGCTGGACGAAGTATGCGGGCAATCCCATCCTGCCGGCCGACCCCGCCCATCCGAAACAGTCGAGCGGCACGCTCGTGTTCGACGGTGAGCGGCAGCGGCTCTACACCACGCATCCCGACGTCCGCGTGCGGTTCGCGGTCGTCCGCAGCCCGTCCCGCTGAGCAGCCACCGCCGCGTCTCCCGCGGCTGGCGGGCCGGTGACAAAGTCATTCACGACCTTCGTCCACGTGATCGACCGCGGGCAACGCCGGGGGTTTCCGCCCGCGAAGATCTTCGCATCCTGCTCAGGCAGGCTTGTGCCGGAGTCTGCTAGGTCTTCTTCTGCGGCGGCTGGGTCAGGGCGTTCACCCGGACTTGCTTCATGTCCCGGTCCCGGAAGACATTGAGCGTGAGCGGGGTGGTCGCGGCGCTGCTGTAGGCGGAGGGGAAGGCCGTGCTGCCAAACTCGCCCGGTTCGATCGTCACCTTGTAGGCGTCGGGAGTGAGGCCACCGATCCGAAACGATCCGTCCTCCTTGGTGGTGGTCCGTGCGGGCTTGCCACCGGACTTCGTCGGATGGAAGACGACGGCTGCTCCGACGATGGGGGTGCGGGTCAGCAGCAGCGTGCCCGTGACGCTGTGGGCCGGACCGCTCCGCATCCAGGCCGCCCCGTAGACGAGGCCGCCCACCAGGACGACGACCCCGACGACGATCGACAGAATCTTTCCCATGCCCGAAGGTCCACGGGTCGCCGTCGTCGGCGCCCGCTTCTGAGATTTCGAGTTGAGCGTCTTGCTCACCTTCTCGAGATACTCGTCGTCGATCTGCACGCCGATCTGTTTGCGAATCTCGATTTCTTTGATCTGTCCCATGGCCATGCTGGCGGCTTGGGCGCTGCCGCTCAGGCTGCCGCCAGGGTGCCGCACGACGCCCTTCAACTTCGGCGCCCAGCGCATCTCGTTTTCACCGCGCGGCTTTGACGTCATGTCACTCTCCTTACAGGGTGCGACACAGGATTGGGACGCCTTCTCTCTCCCCCGAGCATACCGCTCAATACGAGTCGAAACAGATATTGGGTTTCGTGATTTCAAGGCCTCACAATTGGGTTATTCCCGGCGTTTACCGCAATTTCACCAAACCCTCACACAATCCTCGCGAGCTTCTCATGATCCCGGCCCAGGTCGGCGGCAGGGGTCAGGGCAGGGGGGCGATCCGGTCGCCGGCCAGCAGGCCGCGGGCGTTGTCGTCGCAGACGCCGGCGACGAGGCTCTCGAGCCAGTCGCGGCGGTCCGGGAGGCGGCCGGAGGCGACGTCTCGGCCGAGAATATCGCAGAGAATTCGCCGGAAATACTCGTGCCGCGGGTAGGAGAGAAACGACCGGGAGTCGGTCACCATCCCCACGAACCGGGCAAGCAGTCCCACGTTCGAGAGCATGTCGAGTTGGTCCCGGATGCCCCGTTCCTGGTCCATGAACCACCAGCCGCTGCCCCACTGGATCTTGCCGGGCACGCTGCCGTCTTGAAACGAGCCGGGCAGGGCGGCGAAGAGGGCGTTGTCGGCGGGATTGATGTTGTAGAGGATCGTGCGGCCGAGGCTGTTTTGATCCGCCAGCACCCCGAGGAAGCGGACGAGTCCCGGACCCTGACGAGCGTCGCCGATCGTGTCGCAGCCGGCATCGGCACCGAGCCGCCTGGCGAGCAGGGGGTTGGGATCACGGAAGGGGCCGAGGTGCAGCTGCGTCACCCAGCCCTTCTGATGGTTGAGCCTGGCGACATGCAGCACGATCGAGGTCGCGAATCGTTCGGCCTCTGCCGGGGTGGCGGGCGTGCCGGACAGCGTCCGGTGCCAGATTGCCGCGGCCTCGGCATCGGTGCAGTCGGTGGCGGCGAGGCACTCGAGCCCGTGGTCGGTCGCGCGGCAGCCGGCGGCGGCGAAGTCGTCGTGCCGCTTGGCGAGTGCGGCGAGCAGTCCGGCGTGGGTGTCGGCCGCGATGCCCGCCACGTCGGAGAGCCGTCTTGCCCAGGCCTGGACCCGGTCGGGCTGCTGCACCTTGCCCGCCGCATCGGGGCGGAAGGTGGGCACCACCCGCACCCTCAATCCCGCGCGGGCGATCTGATGATGGGCGTCGAGGCCGTCGGCCGGATCATCGGTGGTGCCGACGAACTCCACCCGCATTTTGTCGAGGATGCCCCGGGCCGTGAGCGGCCCCGAGGCGAGTTGCCGGTTGGCCTCGGTCCAGATTTTCTCGGCTGACGCCCCTTCGAGGAGGTCCTCGATGCCGAAGTGCCGGCGGAGTTCGAGGTGGGTCCAGTGGAAGAGCGGATTGCGGAGCGTGTGCGGCACCGTCTCCGCCCACGCCCGAAACTTCTCGCGGGGCGAGGCGGAGCCCGTGATCCGATCCTCCGGCACACCGTCGGCCCGCATCGCCCGCCACTTGTAGTGGTCTCCCTCCAGCCAGGCGGCGTGCAGGTCGTCAAACCTGCGGTCGGCGGCGATGTCCTGCGGGCTCAGGTGGCAGTGGTAGTCGATGATCGGCCGGCGTGCCGCCACCCGGTGGAAGAGATCCGCCGCGACGTCGTTCGAAAGCAGGAAGGAGTCGTCGCATAAGCCCATCGGCACCCTACCGTTTCACCAGCGCGTCGCGGATCTCGCGAAGCAGCACGACATCCTCCGGCGGTGCCGCCGGCTCGTCGACCGTTTTCTCCTCGAACCGGGACTTGGCGGTGTTGATCAGCTTCACGACGAGGAAGATCGCCGCCGCGACGAGCGTGAAATCGACCACCGATTGGATGAAGGGCCCGAAGTTGAGGATGGGATAGTCCTGCACGATCATCAGGGGCTTGCCGTCCTTCAGCTCGGCGGTGCCGTCGGCGAGGAGTTTGGGCGACTCCATCCTGATCCGCCAGGCGAGGTCGTTGAAGTTGACGCCAAACTTGCTCGTCAGCAGGTTGAGAGGCGGCATGATGATGTTGGCGACGAGCGAGCTGATGATCTTGCCGAACGCGCTGCCGATGACCACGCCGAC
>SXHR01000203.1:0-4454 GCA_005773625.1 Planctomycetaceae bacterium
ACTGACTACAGCCAACCAGCGGCGGAGCGAGGCCCGAAGGGATCGCGACGACCGAAAATAGCCCGCTGGTTCGAGTCCAGCCGGGCGTACTGACTACAGCGCGAGAGGGAGTTTCGTCGCCCCGGCATCAATCCTCACAAATCCTCAAATCTCTGTCCGGCGAAGGGGGCTTCCCGGGACCGCATGCATCGGTCCCCCGTCCGCCTCACCCCGCCCCTGAACTTCGGGTCGGGACGGTTTGGCTGTGGAGGAGACTGCTTCGCGAAAGTCACCAGCACTCGGCTGGGTTCGCGATCCGAAGCAGAGGATGCCGCAGGGAAATAAGACCTGACAGGCCTTGGTTCCGGAGGTTTGTCCGTCGGCGTGTGCTATAAGACGGGTCCGCCAGGTGAGCAAACAGATTGAGCAGGAACTGCGGCGGCTCTCCGGTCATCAGGGGCGTTCCTTGGCTGACGCCGTTGAAGCAGCCCAGCGAAGTTCCATCGAGACAGAAGCGAGCCACTCATGGCCGGCCTCGAAAGCCTGATCAGGCCCTTCCAGGAGGCACGTGGGCCCGCCGACTGCCGCTGGCCGGCCGCCTGCTGGCGATGGCTGGTCGATGACTGGAACTGGCCGGCCGGGGGGCTCTTCGCCGCGGTGCTCATCGTGGGGCTCCTGCCAGCCGTTTCGTCCGCGTTGGCGCTCGTCTCGTCCGCGCGTGGCGAGGGAGCGCGGGGGTGCCGGGTAGGATCGCAGGGGAGCCCTCGGGAGAGCCGGCCAGGTGGGCCTCTACCAGAGGAGACGGAGTGCGGCTCTGTCCAATCTTGGATATGAATCCTGTGTTGTCCCCCGCCGAACGAGCGTCGCCCGTCACCAGCGGGGCCGTGCCGCCGCTGCGCGTGCTCGTCGTCGATGACGAGCCGCTGGCGATCCGCCGGATGGTGGAACTCCTGGCCGACGAACCCCGCGTGGCGGTGGCCGGCACGGCTCGAAACGTCGCCGATGCGGAGGCGTTTCTCGCGGTCCACGACGTCGACGTCGTGTTTCTCGACATCGACATGCCGCAGGAGAGCGGGCTCGACCTCGCCCGCCGTGTCCCCCGGTCGCCGCAGGTAGTCTTCGTCACCGCCCACGACGACTACGCCGTCGATGCTTTCGAGGTCCGGGCGGTGGACTACGTGCTCAAGCCCGTCACTGCGGCCCGGCTCGCCGAGACTCTGCGGCGAATCCTGCCGCCTGACAGCGGGTCGCCGTCGCCGCTCGGAGCCGACGAGCGGGTCGTCGTGCCGACCGAGGCCGCAACGCTCACGCCCAGGCAGAGCGAGATCGCCTGGATCGAGGCGAGCCGCAACGACTCCCGCGTGGTGCTCCGACGGGGCATGAGCGTGATTGTGCGGCGGAGCCTGAAGGAGTGGAGCGAACTCCTGCCCGCCGAACCGTTTTCAAGGCTTTCCCGCTCGCTGATCGTCAACCTCGACGCGGTCGAGGCGACGGAATGGCGTTCAAGGCATGAAGTTATCGTAAGACTCGAGGGGTGCGATGAACCCATCGTGGTCGGGCGGGTGGTTGCAGAGCGGCTTCGCAGCCTGTTGGCCAAGAATCCCACGCCGCCCGCCAGCGAGGAAAGCCTCCCATGAGTCAAGTCGGCCAGGTCCGTTATCGCGGCTGGGCCGCCGGGCCCAAAGGTACGCTCGCCGGCCGGAGCGGGTTCAACCGGCGCTCCGCCGACGCCGGCGCGAGTCACCCTGTCAGCGGGAGGTTCCGGCTGCAACGCGAGGTCGTGCTCTGGGTGTTTCAAGTGGCCTTTGCGGCCCTCGTGGCGATGACCGCCACGACCGTGGCCGCCCAGTTCACCCCCGGTGGCGACGTGTTCCGCCATGCGTGGGTGCGATTCGTGTCATGCCTCGCGCTTACCACGGTGCTGCGGCTGGTGTACATGCAGCCCACCTTCGAGCGGCTCGCTCCCGGGCCGCGCTGGCTCGTGATCGTGGGATTGTGCCTCGGCGGCGCGGCCCTCGAGCATCCCCTGGCGGCGGTGCTTGGGGGCGGCGGCCCGTTCTCCACCGCCGAAGATACGGTTCTCCGTGGCGTGTTCCCCACGCGGGCCGCCATCCTGATGGTTTGGTCGCTGATGTTTCTCAGCTTTCAAGACCGTGATCGCCGCCGCGACCTGCTCTTGGATCTCGCCACGGCGGAGGCCGCCGCCCGCACGAGCGAACTCAAACTCCTCCAGACCCAGATGAATCCGCACTTCCTCTTCAACGCCCTCAACTCCGTGATCGCCAGCCGTGACGATCCCGCGGCCGTCGAGGAACTGACCGAAGGGCTCGCCGGCTACCTGCGGTTCACACTCGACGGGGCCGACCTGCTCGAGCCGCTCGGCCGGGAACTGGAGGTGCTCGAGCACTACCTCACCGTGGAGCGGGCCCGGTTCGGTGATGCCCTCGACTGCCGGATCATCTGCGACCGGGTGGCCCGGCAGGTGATGGTGCCTCCGATGATCATCCAGCCGCTTCTGGAAAACGCCCTCAAGCACAGCGGCCGGACGAGTCACGACCGGCTTACGATCGAGGTCTCCGCCCGCGTAGCCGACGACATGCTCACGATCACCGTGGCCAACAGCGGCAACTGGGTGGCACCAGGAGCCGTTCCCAAGTCCGACGACGCGGCCCTCGGCAACCTCCGGCGGCGGCTGGAACTGCTGGGCCTGCCGGGCGCTGGCGTCGAGACGACCGCCGCCGATGGCTGGGTGCGGGCGATCGTCACGATCCCCACTGTGGCCGCTGCGGCCTTCGGGAGACAGGTCGCGATCACCAGGTCGCTCGCGAGCGACTGACAGTTGCCGGAGCGGTCTGCGGCAGATAGGTTGCACGGGAACTCTCCCCCGACGTGCTCGCCACCCGGCCTTCATGCCCCGATGCTTGCCATTTCCGGCCACGACCGGTCAGCTCTCCCGCGCCGACCGTCCGCGATCGAACGCGATCTGCTCTTTTGGACGTATCACGCCGCGAGCCTGATCGTTGTCGCCGCGATTGCCCGCGGCATCTTACAAAAGACCGAGGTGGGCGACGGTTTTCCCACGCTTTGGGTGCGATTCGCCGTGGCTACCGTCGCGGCAGTTGCCGTGCGGGCTGCCTACGAGACCGTATGGTTTCGCCAAGGTACATGGCCGACGCGGTGGGCCGCCGTTGTGCTGCTGAGCGGCCTGGCCAGCTTGGCCGTGCGGCTGGCATCGCCGCCGCTGGCGGCCCTTGTCTTGCCTGCCGGGGCGATCAACACGGCGGCGCTGGAGGGCGTCTGGGCCGGCTGGCTGCTGCTGCCGCTCGGCTGGTCGGCGGGTTATGTCGCAATCTGTGAACGATCCGGCCTGCGGGCCGATGCGCGGCGAATGTGGGGGACGGTGAAGGCCGCTCGCGCGAGCGAACGTGAGTCACTCGCCGGCCTGATGCGGCCCCACCTCATGTTCAACGCTCTCGGGGCGGTGGTGGCCTGCCGCCGCGACCCGGCCGCGGTGAGCCGGATTGCCGGCAGCCTCTCCGCTTGTCTGCAGCACGCGCTGACCGACGGCGGGGCCGCCGTGCCGCTGGGCCGGGAATTGGAGCTGCTCGAGCACTACCTTGCCCTGGAGCGGGTTCGGTTCGAGGACGCCTTCGACTGCTCGATCGACTGCCCGCCGGAGACTCGGGAGCTGCTCGCGCCGGCGATGCTATTGCAGCCATTGGTGGAAAACGCAATCCACTACGGCATGCGGACGACCCCCGGCCGCCTGGCCATTGCGGTCACCGCCCGGATCGCAGGGTCCGATCTGGAGGTCGAGGTGTGCAACACGGGCAACTGGGTGACCGACGAAGACGGGTCGCCGGGGCTCGCGCTGGCCAACCTCCGCCGGCGGCTCGAGCTCTTCGACCCAAGCGCCCGGCTCGGGGTCGCCGCCGGTGACGGATGCGTGCGGGTGATCGCCACGCTGCCCCGACGGCAGGCCGCTGCGGGGTGACGGCAGCGTGTGCGAGCGAAGCGCTCGCCCCGGCGATGGCCGTCAGGCCCCTGCGAATCGCCCGAGCGGCAGGATGGTCGCCAGGCTGTCGCTTCGCCCGGCGGGGCCAGGGTGGGCGGCGGCGTAGAAGTCGGGCCGGAGCTTGACGAGCGCAATGTCGGGCTGCGGCTCACTGGAGTCGTCGAGGCGGACGGGATTTTGCGACCAGACGGTCAGTCGGCCAGCCGCAACCCTGCCCAGATAGTCACTCACGGCGGCCACGAGAGCCGCGTGCAGGCTTCCGATCGGCGACATGTCGAGCACCTCACCCGCGATCAGTTCGACACGGTCATCCGAACCGAGGATGCCCGACTCGGCCATGTGATGCCCCCTGGCTGGCCGTTTCGTCCGCACCGGCGCTCGTTTCGGCCACGCAGGGCGGGACAGGCTGCAGCGGTGGTTACAACCGCCCGATGTCGCGGCCGCAGGCCCGCTCGCGACT
>SXHR01000017.1:0-22184 GCA_005773625.1 Planctomycetaceae bacterium
ACCATTGAGCTACACCCGCGATCGCAGCCAAGTTGCCCGGGGTTCCGCGGCAGGAATCGGCCTCAACGGCCGATTCCGAACGGTGTACGGGACGAGACTGGGGAGTGCAGGATTCGAACCTGCGAAGGCAGAAGCCATCAGATTTACAGTCTGACCCCTTTGACCGCTCGGGAAACTCCCCTGTGGTGTACGGCGGACTCCTCTTCGTGTTTTTGCGCTTGTTGTGGGCACTGCTGGCGAGGACTCGTGTTCTGGTCGGCCGCTGCGGCCACGCACGCCGCAGCGATCGTCGGCTTTGCCGCCGCTCCCGACCGACTGTGCCGCGCAAGCGCCGTCTAGCTGAGCTAGCGGCGGGAGTTGAACCCGCAACCTGCTGATGACAAATCAGCTGCTCTGCCAATTGAGCTACGCTAGCGGCCGGTCAGAACCGCGAAACCTTGAAGTGTACGGATTCGATCCGCCCCTGCAAGACGGCCGATTTGGCCCCGCACAGAGCCGCTTTTTCGCTGATTTCGCCCCCGGGGACGCTGATTTCACTCACCCGAAGGCGAGTGCCATCATCGAAAAATCATCGTTGAAGTCGTCCCGGCCCGACAGACCCCGGACATGGTTCACCAGCGAGTCCATCGGGTTTTCAGGCCCCTGGGGGGCGGCGGCCAGCGTGGCCACGAACTCTTCAAACGCCCACATCGACCCATCGGGCCGGCTGATCTCGAATGCCCCGTCGCTGTAGACAAAGAGCCTCGCGGCCGGCGGGACAGCGACCTCGTTCGACTCGAACTCCAGCCCGTCCACCGCTCCGATGAGGGGCCCTTCCGAGCCGAGGCGGCGGGGCTTCGCACCGTCGGCGGTCATCAAGAGCGCCGGGGGATGGCCGCCGCCCGCCCACCGCAGCGTGCGGCTGCCGCGGTGGAACACGCCATACCAGGCGGTGAAAAACATGTCGTTTTGCCGCTCCATCGGAAACGCCTTGTTGAGCGCCGCAAGCACGGCCCCCGGGTCGTGGAAGTCGGTGGCGGGAAGGGCCTCGCTGCGGATCGCGTTGAGCGCCGACACGGAGAGCAGGGCCGCGCCCACGCCGTGGCCGCAGACGTCGAGCAGGTAGACGGCGAAGTGGTCGGCGTCGAGATCGTGATAGCCGAAGGCATCACCGCCGAGAGCCGCCGATGGAATGAACCGCCAGTCGGCCTGGATCGTGCCCTGCGACTGCGGGGGCGGCAGCAGCGACCGCACATACCGGGCGGCCGTGGCGATGTCGTTGGCCAGCACCTCGCGGCTCGCCTCGAGGGCCGTGAAGGCTTCGTTGCGTTCCTGGAGGGCGACGTAGCCCCGCGAGTGATACCGCACGCGGGCGAGGATTTCGAGGCGGTCGGGCAGTTTCACCACGTAGTCATTGGCCCCGATGGCAAAGGCCTCCGCCTTCACGGCAGGTTCCTCCTTCGTGGAGAGCACGATGATCGGCACGTCGTGAAACCGTTCATCGGCCCGGAACTGCCGCACGAGCGAGAGCCCGTCGATCTCGGGCATCACGAGGTCCTGGAGGATCACCGTGGGCCGCACTTCCGCGGCTTTTTCCAGGGCCGTGAGCGGCTCCCTGCAGTAGTGGAAGGAGATGCCTTCCTCGCCGGCGAGCATCCTCCGTACGGCCTCGCCGATGATCGGCTGGTCGTCGACGAGCAACACGGAAACGCCGTGGTGGACGGGGGATTTGACGGCGGTCATGAGCCTGCGGTGATGGGCCGGGGCGAACAGGTCGTGAACGAGTCCGCGATGCTACCACAGCCCGCCGCCGGGCGGCCGCCGTGCGGTCCTTCGGGCCCTGTTCAGGGCTTCCGCTTGGCACGGCATGCGGGAGGCTCTTTGAGCGAGAAAACAAGCACCTCCTCGCCGGTGAGCGTCGAGATGTCGTGATGCACGCTCACGAGAGAAACGGCCGTGGCCGTCTCCACGATCTCCTGCAGCCGTGGCCGTCCCGTGGCCACCATGTGCGCCCGCACCTGCTTGAGAAGAGCGCGGCCGTTGCCGTTGTCGCCGGCATGACCGCCGGAGTTGGCCTGACCGTGCCTCTGCCCGTCTCCGTTTCCCCCGGCGGAGACCGCCATCGACGGCCTCGACGCCATCAGCTGCTGCTCCGCAGGCGTCAGCGCGCCCTGGAGCCGCACCACGAGGAGCGGACCGACGAGGTGCGCGTGGATATCACGTGGTCCCCGACCGATGAACTCCTGCTGAAACCGCGAGATGCCGTCGCAGACGGCCGCCTCGATTTCGCCCTGGGACTTCATGGTCAGCCGCCCGCCTGGCGACGGGCTCCCATCCTCGACGCGTTGGCGGCGAGTGGCTGAGCGGCCGCCTCGCCCTTGCCGACCGCCTGGCCATTCCCGTCGCCGTTGCCGTTGCAGATGCGGTCCCAGACCTCGCGGCG
The DNA here is from genome assembly GCA_005773625.1 of Planctomycetaceae bacterium. Classification (GTDB taxonomy): domain Bacteria; phylum Planctomycetota; class Planctomycetia; order Pirellulales; family UBA1268; genus QWPN01. The sequence continues at coordinate 2,423 of SXHR01000017.1, forward strand.
ATGGATCGGCATCCGGGAGTCGGCCTCGAAACCGAGCCGGACCCGCCCCCCCTCGATCTCCAGGACCGTGATCTCCAGGACGATCTGCATCTCGTCGGTCCGGCCGATGACGACGCTCTCACGATTCTTTCTTGTCAGCACCAACATGGTTCACCTTCCTCATGTGTTGCGGGTCCCTCCTCGTAGAATCCACTCACCGGCGGACGGCTCCATTGCCGCCCGCCATGATCGATGCATTGGCCTGCAGGTGGGCGTTCACCGGCACCCCCAAGGCGGGCAGCCCCGGCCCCAGCAGAAACAGGTCAACCGCCGGCTGGGTGGTCAGCGTCTTGAGCACGCTGCCGGTCTGCGTGTCCACGTGCGCGATGGCGCCACGGAGCTCCACGCCCGTCCGCTGGCGGATCTGCCGCAGCAGCGAGTCGAGCGTGTTGTCGAAGAGGTAGCGGTGAAACTCGCGGACCTTCCTCGCGCCCTCCGCGTCGCCGGCGATGCGCCGCTCGGTGCGTGAAAATGGCTCGTGCAGGTGCACGACCATCCAGTCGTCCTCCGCCACCACGCTGACACTCGTCGGCGCGCGGCCCAGGAGCACGTGTTCGAAACTGGCGGCGACGTGGGCCACCGTGCGAGCGAGTCTTTCCGACGCGATTGTTTTCATCGTGGCGATGCCGGTGCCTCGGGGTGCCGCAGGGAAACAAAAAAAGCCGGCGGGAAAGAAGGCCCGAAGGCTTTCTCTCTCGCCGGCTTACGCTGCGACGGACCTCCCGGCTCATGCCGGACTGCCCCTCGACCCGTCTTCCGATCGTTGGTGGTGCTTTTTCCTCGGCCGCGAGCGGTGTTTTCACCGTTCCCGTCGTCGGAACGCCCGGGATTATATTTGGGTGTTTGGGTAACGCAAGCAGATTTTTCCGATTCGCTTTCCCGTCAACGAAAGTGTGGTGCCCGCCGTTCGCCGACACTTTGTCGGTGACGTTCAACGGCGAACATTCGCTCTCTTCATACGGACTGCTCGCCATTTCGCCTCATGCTCGGCGGCCGGTTCTTCCGAAACTTTCTCTCAGCAACAAGACCCCCTCCTGAAGGGGGTGCGTCTTGTCGGGGGGGCCGCGTCATGAAGTCGCAAGGCGAGATCGAAGCCGCTGTCTGTGATGCGGTGTCGCGGTTTCAGCAGGAGTTCATGGGCCGCGGACCGCGCAACGTCCACGCCCACCTCGTGGACAACAGGCTGTTCGTGCACATGGATGGCGTGCTGACCGCCGCCGAGCAGCGGCTGCTGGCGGGCCGCGGCGACGGCGGCGAAAGCGGCGCGAGCCTGCTGAAGCAGCTCCGCAGCCGGCTCGTGACCGCCGGGCGGACGGTTCTCGACTCGTTGGTCCGCGATGCAGCCGGCTCGCTGCCCGTCAACCTGCACCACGACATCAGTCCGGTCACCGGCGAGGAGGTGATCGTGATCACGCTGGCCGCCGCCCCGCAGTGCCGGGACCGCAAAAAACGCTGACCCTCGCAAACCGGTCGATCTACAACCAAGGTCCAGCGCAACCACATTGAGCACCGCCCCCAGTCGGTGGCCGAAGGCGTTCGGCCCATCGCTTCGCCGGCGGGCCGGGGATCCGGCGTGAACATCCCCGCCCGCCGGCGATTTTGCGGCGTGAAGCGGCATGCCGGCCCGCGGTGCGGGCAGGCCGTTCGGCAAACGGGTTGCACGATTCCGCGTGGCGGCGTTGAATCGGGGCGACGAAACCAGCCCGATGACCGGCGGAGAACAGCGATGGCGACCGACAACAAGCGGCCGGCACGGACGGCTCCCAGGGAGACGATCCCCGCGGCCATCGAGGGCCTCGGCGTCTTTTACCTCGGCCAGAAGATCGATCAGGACAGCGGCACGCCGTCGGGCGAACCGCTGCTCGTCGATGCCAAGCGACTGACCACGCATGCCGTCTGCGTCGGCATGACGGGCAGCGGCAAGACGGGCCTGCTGATCGGACTGATCGAGGAGGCGGCGCTCGACGGCATCCCGACGCTCGTCATCGATCCCAAGGGGGATCTGGCCAACGTCCTGCTCTCGTTTCCAAACCTCGCCCCGTCCGACTTCCTCCCGTGGCTCGAACCGGAGGCGGCGAAGCGCGACGGAGTCACGCTGGAGGAACTGGCCGAGCGGACGGCGAAAAAATGGTCGGACGGCCTGACGTCCAGCGGCCAGTCGGGCGACCGGATTCGCCGCCTGCACGAGGCCGCGGAGATGGCCGTCTATACGCCCGGCAGCCGCACCGGCCGCCCGCTCGCGATGCTCGGCAGCATCGAAGCCCCCGCCGCCGCGATCCTCGACGATCCCGAGGCCCGCCGTGAACGCATCGAGTCGCTCGTGTCGGCGATTCTCGCGCTGGTCGGCATCGACGGCGAGCCGGGCCGCAGCAGGGAGCACGTGCTCCTTTCCACGATCGTCGACGCCCTGTGGAAGAGCGGCCAGCAGATCGATTTCGGCACGCTCGTGCGGGCGATTCCCGCGCCGCCGATCGAGCGGGTGGGCTTCCTCGACCTGGAAAACTTCTTCCCGGCAGGGGAACGGTTCCAGCTCGCCAGTCGCCTCAACACGATCGCCGCGGCGCCCGGCTTCGAGGCCTGGCTCGACGGTGAGCCACTCGACATCGGCCGCCTGCTCTGGACCGCCGACGGCCGGCCCCGGGTCGCGGTGGTGTCGATCGCCCACCTCGCCGACGCCCAGCGGATGGCGTTCGTCACGCTCCTCGCCGGGGCGACGGTGTCATGGATGCGCGGGCAGGGGGGCACGTCGTCGCTGAAGGCGATGTTCCTGATGGACGAGGTCTTCGGCTACGTGCCGCCGACCGCCAACCCGCCGAGCAAGACCCCCATCCTGACGCTCATGAAGCAGGCGCGAGCCTACGGCCTCGGCGTCGTGCTCGCCACGCAGAATCCCGTCGATCTCGACTACAAGGGCCTCTCCAACGCGGGCCTCTGGTTTCTCGGGCGGCTGCAGACGGCCCGGGACAAGGCCCGTGTTCTCGACGGACTCGAGGGCGCGGCCCAGACCGCCGGAGGCTCGTTCGACCGCGGCCGGCTCGACAAGCTCCTCTCCGGCCTCGAGCAACGCCGCTTCCTCATGCACAGCGTGCACGGCGACGAGGAGACGCTCTTCCAGAGCCGTTGGACGATGGCGTATCTCCGCGGGCCCTTGCTCCGCGACGAAATCCGGCGGCTGACATCACGGGTGGCGGGCACTGCGTCGGAGCCTCCCGTGGCCGCACGTCCGCACGAGGCTGCGCGGCCGCGAGGCGGCCCGCGGCCCATCCTGCCGCCGGGTGTCCGCGAGGTCTTTCTCGCGCCCCCGGGGCTGGTGCCGGTCGAGGCGACGATCCGCTACGAGCCGGCGATCCTCGGCAGGGCCCGCGTCCGCTATTCCAAGCCGACGGCGGGGATCGAAGTCGATCGCGAGGTCTTCTGCCTGGCGCCGGCGGGCGACTCGCTCGGCGAATCGGCCTGGGAGTCGGCCGAGCAGTTTGCGGAGACGCCGCACCTCGAGCCGGCGCCGCGGACGGGGGAGTTCGCGCCGCTGCCGGCGGCGCTCTCCGGCCCGCGGGGCTACGCGACGCTCGCGGCCTCGCTGAAAAGCCATCTCGGTCGCACATCGAAGCTCTCCGCCTTCTCGGCCCCGGCGATCGGGGCCGTGTCGCGACCGGACGAGTCGGAGGGGGAGTTCCGGGTGCGGATCGCCCACCGCGTCAAGGAGTGGCGCGACGAGCAGATCGAGAAGGTCCGCGACAAGCAGGCGGCGAAACTCGCCGCCCTCACCGACAAGATCGATCGGGCCCGGCAGAAGGTCGAACGAGAAAAGTCGGAGGCCAAAAACCAGTCGCTGCAGACCTACGTTTCGATCGGCACGGCCGTGCTCGGCGCCCTGCTCGGCCGCAGGAAGGCGAGCGCCACCACGATCGGTCGGGCCGCCAGTTCGATGCGGTCGGCCAGCCGCGCCGCGCGGCAGCAGGCCGATGTCGCCCATGCCGAGGAGAGCCTGACGACGCTCGAGGAAAAGCGGCTGCTCCTGGAGCAGGAGATCGAGCAGGAGCTCGACCGCATCAGGCTCGAGTCGGGCCCCGATTCGCTCGCGCTGGAATCGATCGAGGTGCCGGCCAGGAAGACCGGCATCGCCGTCGATGAGGTGGTGCTCGCATGGGTGCCCGCCACGTCGCCGGCACGACAGCCGGCCGAGCGCGGGGTCTGGGGATGAGCGCCGCCCGCAGCCGCGACATCGTGCTCGTCGACTGTCCGGACGAAGTGGGTCTCATTCACCGCATCACCGGCGTGCTGCAGTCGCGGCGGCTCAACATCGAGAGCAACTGTGAGTTCGTCGATGTGTCGACCGGCCACTTCTTCTTCCGGGCCGAGGTCGCGCCGGCCGTTGAGCCGGTGCCCGCCGAGCAGCTGCGGGCCGACCTCGAGGCGGTGCTCTCCCGCGCCGCCCGGGTGCGGGTGACCCGCGAGGATCGACGGCCGATCGTCGTCTGTGCGACCCGCGAACCGCACTGCCTCGGAGAGCTGCTCCTGCTCGACGCCGTGGGTGAACTCCCGGGCCGGATCGTGGCGGTGGTCGCCAATCACGACGATCTCCGCACGCTGGTCGATAGGTTCGGCGTGCCTTTCCTCCACGTGTCGCACACCGGCCTTTCCCGCGAGGCCCACGAAGAGGCCCTGCTCGGGGCGATCGCCGGCTTCGCCCCGCAATACATCGTCCTGGCCCGCTACATGCGGGTGCTCTCGGCCGCCGCGATCGCCCGCTACCCGGACCGCATCATCAACATCCACCACTCGTTCCTGCCCGCGTTCGCCGGTGCCAGTCCCTACCGACAGGCGTTCGCCCGCGGTGTGAAGCTGATCGGGGCCACCGCGCACTTCGTCACCGAGCAGCTCGACGAAGGGCCGATCATCGCCCAGGACGTCACCCCCGTCGATCACACGTTCACTCCCGAACGGATGGCCCAGGCCGGCCGCGACGTGGAGAAAATCGTCCTCGCGCGGGCCGTGCGGCTGGTGCTCGAAGAGCGGGTCTTCCTGCACGGACCACGCACGGTCGTCTTCGGATGACGATCGGCGCACGGATGGTCAGGATGCCGAGCGGCATTCCGCATGTTGTGTCGGCGTGGCTTGACTCACGCGCACGGTTGGTCTGCATGCGCCTTGAATCAGCGCGCCAGGACATGCCGCGCGCAAGAGCCAACCGGATCAGCGTATAACCACAAGGGGGGGTGTGGTATTCTTCTGAATCCTGGGCGGGGAGGGATCCCCGTCTTTCACCTGCCAAGGAGGGCGACATGTCCACGAGCGTTTCCCAGTGCGCGGCGTTTCTTTCGGGCGATGGGGTGCGGCATCACGTCGATGAGTGCGAGCGGGTGATTCGCCTCGCGTTCGTCACCCAGCGCTACCGCAACCTGCGGGGCGAGAAACTCGCGCTGGTTCGCATCGAGACCCCCGACGATGGCCATCGCTGTCGCGTCTCGATCGAACGGGCGTTCACGCCCGGCCCGGACGCCGCGCTGACGTGCCTCGATCTCTGCCGGCTCGCCGCCGACACGCCGCTGGTCTCCATCGAGTATGCCGAAGACTTCGAGAATCTGCGGATGACCGTGGAAACGGTCGTCGAGGATGGTGAACTCACGCGCCTCCAACTGCTCTCGATGGTCGATCGCATCGTCGAAGCGGCGGAGTGCTGGCAGACCGCACTGGAACACACGGCGCTGCGATCCTCGCCGGGCCGGGCACACACGGCCGACTCCCCCGAAAGAGGGTACACTGGTGAGGCGGACCAGGAGGCTGCCTGACGTAGGGACAGCAAACAAGCGACTCGGGGTGCAGGAGCCTGGCTGACCAAGCCTCGTTGACCAAGCCTCGTTGACCAAGCCTCGTTGACCAAGCCTGGCTGACCAAGCCTCGTTGACCAAGGGTGCCGATCGGGGCCGCATAGTTGGTCCTCTCGGGTGACCATTGGCTGCGGGTGGTCCCCCTATCCAATGAGGGTGCGGACTCGCTGCGGTGGTCCGGCGGCTTCGCCAGGTCCAAGCGGCTCTGATTCCCACCCTCACGCCTCGCACCTTGTGACCATGCCAAGAAACCTCGCTCGCTACGAACAGTTTCTCCGCATCTACTCGCTTCTCGACATCCTCTCCACCGCCCGCCAGCCGCTCGATGACCAGACCCTGATCACGCAGGTCAAGGATCGGCTCGGTTTTTCCCGGCTCTCGCCGCGGACCCTGCACCGTGACTGCGAGTTCCTCCTGGCCTGCGGCTACCCGATCGACAGGCCCCAACTGCCCGGCGATCGGCGGCATGGGTGGCTGCTCGACAAGGAAGCGATGGTCAATCGCCGGTTGCCCGGCGAGCCGATGACGATTCTGGAACTCGTCGCCTTCAACGTGGCCCGCGATCTGCTGCGGACGTTCCAGGGCACGATCCTCTGGACGGGAATCGAATCACTCCGGTCGAAGATCACGACCGGGGTCCCTGCGGATCTGCTCGAGCAGGTGGAAGACGCCCGCCGGGTGTTTCATGTCGATCAACTCGACAGCTCGAAGTATGCCTCGCATCCCCGGCTCCTCTCGGCGATCTGCACCGCCATCGACGACTGCCGGGAAATCGAAGTCGAGTCACGCCAGGCCGATGGCCCGGTCCGCCGACGCATCCAGCCGGTGATGCTGATGATCCGTTTGCCGAAGGTGCAGCTCGTCGGCTGGACGTCGCCGTCGGACGACGCCGGCCCGATCATGCTCGACATCGAGTTGATCGAGAAGGTGACGACGCTCGACAGCACGTTCACGCACCGCCCCATCGATCCGTCGCTGCTGGTCGATCGCTGATTCGACCGGCGGAAACGCCGGGGGTGTCCTCGGCCGACAATTTTTCGCATCCTGCCCGGCCACCGCTGTTCCACAGTCTGCCTGGGGTGTCAGTCGGCCAGGTCGAGATCCTCGTTGTAGCCCTGCTGCACGACGGCGTTTTCATTCCTCTCGTGGGCGATCAGATGGTCGGCGAAGGTCGCGAAGCCGCGGGTGGCCTCGTCCCACGCCCGGGAAGAAACGTCCTGACCCGCCAGCGTTGCCAGCAAGGTGTCGAGTTCGGCGAGCAATCGCGGATGATCGGCCAGGACCTTGCCGGCAGCGGACGCCAGGCGGGGCATCCGGGCGATCGACTCCTCCATGAAGCCGCCCCGTTCCTCCTGCTCAAAATGGGCCCTGAGGTAGTCCCGCAGGCACGTGAGCATCTTCCTCACGGCCCCCAGCCGCCGGGCATCCGGGGGCTCGACGGCGGCAAAGGCCGCTCGTGTGGCCAGCAGCTGCGCATGGAGTTCGCGATGCTGGCCGAGAATATGCCCGAGGATCACCGGGTCGATGCGGTCGGGTGAATACATCGCATCTGTCCTCGTGCCGGAGAGAACCTCGGAGTGGAGGCCGCGACCCTGCCCCCCTATTGTTCGCTCGGCGGTTCGAGCATGGCGGGAGTCCGCCCCACCCGCCGGCTGGTGCTTGCGCCCCCGGTGATGGACACTTGCGGAAAGCCGCCCGGTCGTGACCGTCGAGGAACCGTTCCATGCCCGACGACCAGCGTTCACGCGACGCCGAGACCACCGCACGCCCGTCCGTCATTGACCGCATCGCCTTCCAGGCCCGGGCCGTGCTCGCCGGCACGGGTATCGACGTCTCGGCCCTCGGCTCCACCGACCGCACGGGCAACCCGCCGCTCGTCGTGGAGCTCGTGGGCTCGCAACTCGGTGGCGTGATCGCCGCGAAGCCGCCCGCGGGCAACGGCCTCGCCGTGCTCTTCCGCTACGGCGCGATCGTGTTTTTCGACGTCTCACCTGCCGCGGCCACCGACTACATCCGCCAGATCGGGCCGTTCATCCGTCAGCCTTTTCCCCTGATGGACCAGGAGACCGAGGTGCTCGACATTCGCATCGCATCCAACGGCAAGGAGACGATGGAGGGCAACACGCTCGTGCTCGGCGACGTGACGCTCGAGAAGCTCCAGCTCGTCGCCGACGTGCTCGCCAAGAGCGTGTCGCTGGCCCATCACGAGCGGGCCATCGAGAGCCAGTTCGAGCGGATCGAGCCCTTCGCCGCCAACCTCGATCACTGGGGCCGCGGCGGCCGCGCCGCCAGGGAGCTCCTCCAGCATCTCGGCACCGCGCTGCTCGCCGAACACCGGGTCGTGGCCGGGGCCCGCGTGGACGATTCACCCGAACTGCTCTGGGACCATCCGGAACTGGAACGACTCTGGGCCCGGTTGCGCGACGACTTCGAGATCCGCGAACGCTTCGCCGCGCTCCACGGCAAGCTCGCCCTCATCTCACGTACGGCTGAAACGGCCCTCGAACTGCTGCAGAATCGCCGCTCGCTGCGGGTCGAGTGGGCGATCGTGGGGCTGATCGTGTTCGAGATCCTCCTGACCCTGTTTGAGTGGGCGCTGGCGGCGGGCGGCCGCTGAAGGCCTTCCGTCCCGCCCTCGGGGTCCGCGGGAAATCCTCCGACGAAGGAGGCCTCCGCTCATCGCCGGCCGAAGACGGTTCGTCCGGAATCCGCGGTGTCGGCTATAAACAGTGGACCCCACCCGAGAGGACATCCGTTCATGCGATTCGCTCTGCTCATTGCCCTGCTCTTCACCGCCGCCACCGCCACCGCCCGCGGGCAGAAGGTGGAGGTGGAGGAATTCACGCTTCCCAATGGGATGCAGTTTCTGCTCGTGCCCCGGAGCGATCAGCCCAATGTGGTGAGCGCCGGCTGGATCGCCCGCGTTGGCAGCGTGAACGAGCGGCCGGGGATCACCGGCATCAGCCACTTTTTCGAACACATGATGTTCAAGGGCACCGACACCATCGGCACCCGTGAGCCCGAACGCGACTCGAAATACCGGGGGGAACAGAAAGCCATCCGTGACGAAATCAACCGCCTGGTCTGGTCGCGGCAATACGACCGCTTCTTCAAGGGGGAGATCGACGACCCATGGAACCCGGCCAACGACACCCAGGAACTGCGGGTGCTGCGGGCCCGGCTCGAGTCGCTGATCAAGGCCCAGCAGGGCCGCGGCGAGGCGGGGCCGGAGGCGGGCACGATCGTCAAGGACGAGTTCGACCAGGTCTACACGAAGGCGGGGGGCAGCGGGATGAACGCCTTCACCACCTACGACCTGACCTGCTACTTCATCACCGTGCCCTCCAACAAGCTCGAACTCTGGGCCTGGATGGAGAGCGACCGGCTCCATAACAGCGTGTTTCGGGAGTTTTACTCCGAGCGCGACGTCGTCCACGAGGAGCGCCGCCTGCGGACCGACAGCACGCCGACGGGAAAGTTCGAGGAGCAGTTCGACGCGATGTTCTGGGCGTCGTGCGGGTATGCATGGCCGGTGATCGGCTGGCCGAGCGATCTGAACAGCTACACCTTCGACCAGGCGCAGGACTACTGGAACATCTACTATCGCCCCAACAACCTCGTCGGGATCCTCGTCGGCGATTTCGACCCCGCCCGGGCGAAGCAGCTGATCACCAACTACTTTTCGCGGCTCGAACGCGGGAAGGTGCCTCCCCCGCCGGTGGTCACGCTCGAAGTCGAGCAGCTTGCCGAGCAGCGGATGAACGCGACGGGCGACTTCCCGCCGGCGATCGAGGTCCGCTACCACACGGTGCCGGCCGGTCACGTGGACAGCTATCCGCTCGACATGCTCGCCGAGGTGCTCAACGACCGCACCGGCCGGCTCTATCGGGGCCTGGTCGAAGGCCGCGGCATCGCCGCCGCGGCGCAGGCGATGTCGGACACCCGCAAGTATGCCGGCCTGTTCGCCATGTCGGCCCAGACACGGGGAGAGGCCACGCCCGAGCAGCTCGAGCAGGCCTGGATCGAGGAACTCACGAAGCTCCAGTCCGAGGATCTCTCGGATCGTGAACTCCGCAAGGTCAAGAACCGGGTCGCCGCCCAGAACTACCGCAAGCTCGAAAACAACATGTCGCTGTTCGTGCAGCTCGGCTTCGCCGAGGCGGTGCTCGACTGGCGGGAGATCAACGAGGGACCGGCCAAGTACGAGGCCGTCACCGCCGCCGACATCCGCCGCGTGGCCCGAAAGTATTTCAAGGAGACCAACCGCAGCGTCGCCGTCTACCGTCGCAAGACCGACTGAGCCGCGAACGGGCGACCTTGCCATCCCGCCGGCCCGCGTCCGGCTTTTTTTCAACGGCCCAATCCTCCCACGGACAACCCATGACCCCACGCCAGTCGAAGTCCCACGCAGCCCGGATCGCCTGCTTGCTCGCCGCCCTGCCCGCCGGAGCGGTGCCGAGCCTCATCGAGGCGGCTCCGCCGGCCCCTGCTGCGGCGCCGGCCGCCGCCGCACCGGTCTCCACACCCCCGGCAGTGCCAAAGGCGGCAGGGTCGGCGGCGGCGGTGATTCCCGCCCGGCCCGAGCAGATCGCTTTTGAGCCGCTCGTGTTCGAGCCCCCCGATGCGAAGACTTTCCGCCGCGTGCTTCCTGACGGGACGGTCTGCTACCTCGCACCGTCGCACGAGTTTCCCCTCGTCACCGTCTCGATGACGTTCAAGGGGGGTTCGTCGCTCGACCCGGCCGATGCCCCGGGCCTCGCCGCGATGACCGCCCGTTTGATCCGCGAGGGGGGCACCGCCCGGCGCAAGCCCGGCGATTTCGACGAGACGCTCGACTTCCTGGCGACGGAGGTGGGTGTCGCGGCCAACGACACCTTCACCGTCGCCACGATGAACTGCCTGAAGCGGAACCTCGACGAGAGCCTGGCGTTGTTCGTCGAGCTGCTGCGAACCCCGGGATTCGATGAGGGCCGGCTCGAGACGGCCAAGGCCCGCATCGCGGAAGACCTCAAGCAACGAAACGACGATGCCTCGTCGATCATCGGCCGCGAGTGGAAGCGGCTCCTCTACGGACCCGATCACTTCGAGGCGGCCGAGCCGACCGAGAAGACCGTGGCGGCCATCGACCGGGACCGGCTCGCCGGGATGCACGCGAAGGTCTTTCATCCGGGCAACCTGATCATCTCCGTCTCCGGCGATTTTGACGAGCAGGAGATGCTCGGCAGACTGCAGAAGGCCCTCGCGGGCTGGGAGCGGGGGGCCTCGCCGGCGAATCCCGCCCCGCCCACCGCGACACTGACGCCGGGGCTGTACCACGTGCCGAAAGGCATCCCGCAGGGCAAGGTGGTGATGGGGTGCCGGTCGATCGCGCGGGACGATCCCGACCTGATCCCGCTCCTGCTCCTCAATGAGATCCTGGGCGCCGGCGGATTCACGAGCCGACTGATGCAGCAGGTGCGGAGCAATCAGGGGCTCGCCTACTCCGTCCGCTCCGGGATCGTGCCGAAGGTCGACTATCCGGGCGACTTCCGGGTGAGTTTCGAGAGCAAGAGCCCGACAGTGGCCCTGGCGACGAAGATCGTCCTCGACGAGATCGGCAAGATCCGCGATGAACTCGTGACCGAGGACGAACTCGACACCGCCAAGAAGAGCATCATCGAGACCGTCCCCCGGCAGTTCGAGAGCAAGCCGCAGATGCTCCGCCTGTTCGTCAACGACGAGTGGACGAAGCGTCCGGCCGATTATTGGAAGACCTTCCGCCAGAAGGTGGCCGCCGTGACCCGCGAGGATCTGCAGCGGGTGGCACGGAAGCACCTCGACCCCGGCAAGATGGCCGTGCTCGTGGTCGGTGACTGGGACGCGATCGCCAAGGGCGACCTCGAGGGTCGGGCGACGATGAAGGAGTTTTTCAAGGGCGACGTGACGCATCTGCCGCTCCGTGACCCGCTCACGCTCCAGCCGCTTCCCGAGGCGAAGGAGTCGAAGTGATCCGCTCCGTGATCGTGTGCGCCGTCATTCTCTCGGCGGCCGTCGCGACCGACATTGCCGCTGCCGCACCGGCCGGGATCGACACGTCGTCACCGGGCCATGGCCCCACGACGCAGTCCCGCTCACGGATCCGGCGGCATCGTCGCTCGACCGTTCGGCTGACCCACCGCACGCCCGACGTGATGCGGGAGGACGCGGCGCGCGTCAAGCGCGGCGACCTGTTCAGCACCTGGTCGAGCGCGGCCGGAAACACGACCGAGTCCGGGGCTGCCCGAGTGTCGGGCGGAACGGCGGGGAGTGGGAGGTGACGGGTCACCAAACGATGCCCCGCCCGATCATCGTGGAAAACGACGTTCCGGGGATCGTGGCAGGGGCTGCGGCCGCAACCTTTTCGATCGCCGGGCGTTGAACCCTCGGCAAGGCACTTCACAACCACTTCGAGGAGACATCCCGTGCGACTCCGCATCACTCTCGGAATCCTGGCCGTCGTCGCTGCCTGCGGTGCGTCCGCCACCGCTCAGCCGCCGGAGGGCCGAGACGGCCCACCCCCCGAGCACCGCGATCGCCTTCGCGACGCGCTCGACGCCAATGGCGACCACGAACTCGACGCCGACGAGATCAAGAACGCGGCCAGCGTTCTGGCATCACTCGACGCCGACGGCAACGGCAAGATCGACCGGGAGGAGTTTCGGCCGCCGATCCGCGGGGGGGGCGACGGCTTTCGCGGTCGGCCCGCCCCGTCGAGGGAACGCGATCCGGGCAGCGAATCACGCGGGCCTCGCGAAGGCAGACCGGAACGCGAACGCGAAGGCAGACCGGAACGCGAACGCGAGGGCAGACCGGAACGCGAACGCGAAGGCAGACCGGAACGTGGGATCGGCCCCAGGGATGGCGCGGGGCCACGCGGCGAGGGAGGCCCCTCGACCGAGCGAGTCGTCGCACGGGCGATGAGCTTTGATGCCGACGGGGACGGCAAGCTCGACAAGAGCGAGCTGGAGAAGTTCGCCGGCGGCATGGTGGAACGCATGCGGGCCGCCAGGCCCGACCGCGAGGGTGCAGGCCCGCCGCGCAGGCCGGAAGAGTCAAAAGACGACGCCCGTCCGGAAGGTTCCCGCCAGGCGGAATAAGGCAGGGTATGCTCTGCGGAGCATGAAAAACTCCGCAGAGCAACTCCCCGCCCGTCCCGCCGAAGCCCACGCCCTCGCCGTCGCCCGCACGCTGCCCGCGACCCGGATCGTCTGCACCACGACAGGTCGTGGTCAGGCGGCCCACGCCCTGGCGATCGAGCGGCCCGACGCCGCCGTCACCGCCTGGTTTCTCGACCTCCATCCCTGCACCGCATCCCGGGCGGCCTGGTCCCCGGCTCCGTCCAACCTGACGGCCGCGTGCGTGGCCGACATTCCGCCCGGGCCCCACGATCTTGCGGTCGTGCCGCTGATGAAGGACGGCGAAGCCGAACTCTCACGGGACATCCTCCAGTCGGCTCTGATCAACCTCGCGATCGGCGGCCATCTGGTTGCCGCAATCGACAACCCACACGACAAGTGGCTCCGCGAGCAACTCGCCGAGACTGGCGAAACGGTCCGCGTTCGCCCCGCCGAGCCCGCGGCCGCCAAAGGCAAGGGGAAGGGGACGGGGAAGTCGGGCACGATCGCCTACGTCGTGCAGAAGACGCGGGAACCGGCGAAAATCCGCGACTTCTCCTGCGAGGTCGTGTTTCGGGACTGCGGCAACCTGCTGACGGCATTCACGCGGCCCGGTGTCTTCGCCCACCGGCGCATCGATCCCGGCGCCCGGCATCTGCTCAATGCCGTGGACGTGGCGGCCGGAACCCGCGTGCTCGACATCGGCTGCGGCTCGGGCTGCGTGGCCCTCGGCATCGCCGCCCGCGATCCGAGTGTTCGCGTGCACGCCCTCGACTCGTCGGCCCGCGCCGTCGACTGCACCCGCCGTGGCATCGAGAAGAACGGCCTCACCAACGCGACGGTTGCCCTCGAGTCCGACGGCCGTGTGCCGGAGCCGGGCACGTGGGATCTCGCGCTGGCAAATCCCCCCTACTACTCCGACTTCCGCCTCGCGGAACTCTTCGTCGAATCGGCGCGGCTGGCCCTCGCTCCCGGCGGCACGCTCCTCGTGGTCACCAAGCAGCCGACCTGGTATCTGGAAAATCTGCCGCGGATGTGGACGGATGTCGTCCGCGAAGAGGTGAAGACCTACCACATCATCGAGGCCGTCCGGGCCTGACGCTCGCCGGGGCCGCCACCCGTCGCCCGGGCCGTGGCGGCATCCTACTGATTGACGTGGATCACTTTCGCCGGCGGAAAGCCGTTGAAGTGCGTGCTGCTCGCGGCCGAGTAGGCGCCGATGTTCTCGCTGTAGAGATACTCGCCGATCTCGAGGTCGGGCAGATGCTCGGAAAGGGTGATGGTGTCGAGGGCGTCACAGGTCGGACCGAAGACCGCGCAGATCTGCGAGGCGCCCCGCTTGAAGCTCTTCATGTGGTAGGTGCAGTGGTCGAAGATCACGCCCGAGTAGGTGTGGTAGACGCCGTCGTCCACGTAGTAGCTCAGCTTCCCGTTGCGGACGGCCTTGCCGATGATCTTGCTCACGGCGCTCCCGGCGGAGGCCACGAGAAACCGCCCCGGCTCGGCCAGAATCTCGATCTCCTTGGGAAACAGCCGGTTGAGCTCGTGGTTGATCTTCTTCGCCAACTCGGAAAACTTCGGCACGGTCGCATCGTACGCCGCAGGAAACCCGCCGCCGATGTCGAGGAGCTTGAGGTTGAATCCCCGCGACTTCGCCTCGGCGAAGATCCCGGCGCAGAGGTGGAGCGCCTGGATGTAGTTCTCGTGATTGGTGCACTGGCTGCCGACGTGGAACGAGAGCCCCTCCACCACCAGGCCGTGGTCGTGGGCATCCTCGATCAGATCCACCGCCTCCCCCGGCAGCGCGCCGAACTTGCTCGAGAGCTCCACCATCGAGCCGGTATTGGGCACGCTGAGCCGCAGCGCCAACCCGGCATGCGGCGCGTGCCTGGCGATCTTCTTGACCTCCTCGTGGTTGTCATACGTGACCAGCGGCTTGTACTGGTCGAGTTCCTCGAGCGTCTCGACCGGCTTGATCGGATTGGCGTAGATGATCTTGTCCCAGATGAAATCCTGCCGCTGCTTCGCCGGGAGTTTCGCGATGAACTGGTAGACCGTGCGAAACTCCTGGATGCTGGCCACGTCGAAGCTGCCGCCGAGCTTGTAGAACGTCTCGACGATTGCCGGGTCGCTGTTGACCTTCACCGCATAGTAGGCCTGGACCCGCGGAAAGTGCTTGCGGAACAGGGCGTAGTTCTTCCTCAGTTCGGCATGGTCCACGACGAACAGGGGCGTGCCGTGCTTCTTGGCGAGCTCGACGAGGGTCTTCTGGTTCAACTCAGTCTCCGTCGGTGAGGAGGAAGATCTCGAGCCGCCGGGGGGCGGCATGGTCGAAGTGAGGTCGGTCGGAGCCGTTGGAAACCTTTCCGGGGACGGCGACACGCCGGCCGACACCAGCGGTCGAATCACTGTTACGCAGCGCCGCCGCAAATGTTCGCCGGGGGGCCGTGTCGAGTCGGAGCGGAGAGATTCGAACTCTCGACCTCTTGGTCCCAAACCAAGCGCGCTACCAACTGCGCTACGCTCCGAGGCAGCGAGAGTGTAGCACGCCGCTGCGAAGCCGGGCGGGCCGCCTGCGGCCGCTCCGGCTCACTCGGTGATGTGGTCGAGCAATCGCTGGAACTCGTCGAGATCCCCGAATGGAATCACGATCCGGCCCGCCCCCTTGCCATTGGCGTGCACCACCACCTTCACGCCGAGCGCCCGCCGCAGCTGCGTCTCGACCGCCGCCACCTGGCTCGCCCGCCGGGTCGCCGGCCGGCCCGGCTTCCGCCTGGCAGCCGCGGGCCCACCGGACGATCCCTCGTCGGCCACGAGCGGACCTCCGTCCGACCCGTCGTCGCCGCAGCCGCCGAGATCATCCGCCTCTTCGCGGCGGATGATCTCCTGAACCTCCGCCTCGATCACCCGCACGGAGAGTCCTTCGGCCGCCACGCGGTCGGCCAGCCGCACCTGCTGGTCCTCGTCGCCGAGCGGCAGAAGCGCCCGGGCGTGGCCCATGGAGAGACCACCGGAGCGGAGCTTTTGCTGCACTCCCGCCGGGAGTTCCAGGAGCCGGATCAGGTTGGCGACGGTGGAGCGATCGACCGAGAGTCGCTTGGCCAGTTCATCCTGGGTGCAGTTCCACATGGCGAGATACTGCTTGAAGCTGGCCGCCTTCTCGAGCGCGTCGAGGTCGCGTCGCTGGAGATTCTCGACGATCGCGATCTCCGACATCTGCCGATCGTCCACCTCGAGCACCCGGACCGGCACCTTCTCCCAACCGAGCCGTTTCGCGGCGGCGAGCCGCCGCTGGCCGGCGATCAACTGGAAGCGGTCGCCCTTCGCCCGCACCACGATCGGCTGCACGAGCCCGTGCTCGCCGAGGCTGGCGGCGAGTTCGGCGAGGTCGGCGTCGTCGACGATGCTCCGCGGCTGCCAGGGATTCGGGTCGATGCGGGCCGACGCGATCTCGCTGGTGGGCAGGGCGGCAGCCGCCTGCTCCACCTCGTCGGGCGCGTGGAGCATGAGCCGGGCGGCCCCCGACCCCAGACCGGTCGGCGGCGTGCCCCGGGCCGGCTGCTGCGCGACGGCGGAGGTGCCATGCGTCACGGCCGGCGGTGTGTCGATTCCGGCACGTCCGAGGAGAGCTTCCAAGCCACGGCCCAGGCGTCGTTCCTTACTCACAGTCGCGTACCTCCATGCAGAGTTCCGTGTAGGCCCTCGCTCCCGGTGAGCGAGGTGCGTAGTCGAGCACGCTCTGGGCGTGGCTGGGGGCCTCCGAGACGGCGACATCCCGTGGGATCACCGTCTCGAAGACGATCTCCCCGAAAAAGTCACGGACCTCGGCCTCGACCTCGGCCGTCAGTTCGAGCGTGGCATCATGCATGGTCAGCACGATGCCACTGAAGGAGAGCCGGCCGGGCCTCTCCCGCATCACGTCGCGGATCACCTCGATCATCTGGGTGAGTCCTTCGAGCGCGAAATATTCGCATTGGATCGGCATCAGCACCTCGGTGCTGCCGGCGAGGGCTGTTCTCGTCAGGTCGCCGATCGACGGCGGACAATCGATGAGGCAGTAGTCCCAGGCGGCAAGTCCCAGGCCGAGATGGTGCTCGAGCACCGCGGCCCCCGCACGCGACTGGGCCGCGAGCCGCTCGACGTCGCGCACGCTGCGGCTGCCGGGCAGGATCGCCAGGTTGGCGATGGCTGTCTCAACGACCGACGAGGCCAGCGGGGCCTCCAGCACCAACGGATGGGTGACGGCGGGCGTCGCCCCCAGACCCGTCGTCGCGTTGCACTGCGGGTCGAGATCGACCAGGAGCGTCCGCATTCCGCCGTGGGCCAGCGCCGCTGCGAGATTGGAGGCGGTCGTCGTCTTGCCGACGCCGCCCTTCTGGTTGGCCACGCAGAGAATCCTTCCCACGCGCAAAATCCTTCCCGCTGATTCCCGAGGCATTTCGGGCACCATCGGGATATCGGCCACTTCAGGCACGATCGTCACGTCGGTCCCGCGAACCTGCGAAAACCGCCGCGAGCGCAAGGTCGAGGGGGGAGTTCCACGTGAAACCGCCGGCCTTGCGCAGTCGCCCCGCTCTGCGCAGCCGCCCGGGGTCCCCGTGTTTCACATGAAACACGACGGGGCATCGAGCGACCCCGGTCACCCGGCGACACACCGGCGACGGCTCAGTCGAGCGGGTTGAAGACGAGACCGCTGGCCAGCTTCGGATAGAAGTAGGTGCTCTTGGCGGGCATCCGCTCCCCGGTTTCACTCACCCTGCGGATGTCCTCCACGCTCGCCGGCATCACGAGGGCGGCCAGCGGATACCTCCCGCTGCCAAGCCCCTCGACGACCTCGCGGACAAGATGCACGTAGCCGGGCGTCGGGATCTCCTTGGCCCCGAGCAACTCCCCGATCACCAGTCGATGGAGGATCGAAACGCCGAGGCCCCGCCAGGCGGCCCCATGGTCGGCGGCCACCGCGTCCATCCGGGCCCTGCCCGCGGCCGTGATCCGGGCCAGCGTCCAAGCCTGATCACTCGCCGTGTAGAAGCCGATCGTGCCCTGATCCCCCTCCAGTTCGATATTGGACCAGACCGCCTCGGCCGCCTCGGGCCCCTTCCATGATGTCCGCGTGTTGAAGCATTCGCCGAGCTTCGCGGCCAGATCCGCCGCGGTGGCGACCGAGGGCTGGATGAAGAGCCGGTGCGTGGGGAGCACCACGAGCCCCGGATCGCTCATCCCCACGAGCATCATGAGCACGAAGTTGGCCGGATGATCCGGGGGGAGCGGCTCGCCGCCATGCTCCGCGGCCCAGGCCGTCGCGACCTCGTCGCGGTAGTTGCAGGCGGTCTCATAACGGTGGTGCCCGTCGGCGATGAACACGGGCTTGGGCCCCATGAGCCCCGCCACCTTCGCGGCCACACCCTCGTCGGTCAGGGGCCACATCCAGCTCTTCACGCCAAGGTGGTCCGTAGCCTCGACCGGCGGCTGTCCCGCCACCGCCTTGTCGAGCATCTCCTGCACTTCTCCCTGCGGGTCGGGATAGAGGCCGAACACCTGGCTGAGATTCGCCCGGCAGGCCCGCGTGAGGAGCAGCCGGTCCTGCTTGGGGCCCGACATCGTCTCCTCATGGGGATGGATGTTGCCGGTGCCGAACCGCTCCAGCCGCACCCGGGCCATCACGCCGCGACGCACGAACGTCTGCCCCTCGACCTCGAACTCCTGGTGGTAGACATAGAGCGCCGCGGCGGGCTCCTGCATCACAACCCCCTGCTCCCGCCACTCCTTCAGAAACCGGGCGGCCCGGGAATACTTGTTGGTGCGCTCGTCGTCGCCCGGCTCTTCCCGGTTGAGCTCCAACCGGATGACGTTGGCCGGATGCCGCTCGTAGAGCTTCGTCTGGAGCGCGGCGTCGATCACGTCGTACGGGGGTGCGATCACCTGCGACAGGGTGCCGACGTGCTTGGGGTCGTAGCGGAGGCCGCGGAGCGGGGCGACGGTGGGCATGCTGATCCTTGCTCTTCGAGGGTCGGAAACGGGAGCCGGAATGGTAGCAAAAAATGGATGGGCAACGCCCGACTCCCGGCTCGGGATCGGCTGCGGTTCCATGTGAAACGGTGGAGCCCATCGGGCCATGAAACACAACGGCCGCCCGGAAGGGCGGCCGTCAGGCGGGGGAGGGAAACCGGGGCTTTCTCTCCGCCCGCACCCGCATCCGCGACGACCGGTGATGGCCGTGCGATGCGACACCAAGCCGCCCTGGGGCGGCTCAGTAGCGGTAGTACTCGGGCTTGAAGGGGCCCTCGGCCGGAATGTGCAGATAGTCGGCCTGCTCCTTGGTGAGCTTCGTCAGCTTCACACCGAGCTTCTCGAGGTGCAGCCGGGCCACCTCCTCGTCGAGCTTCTTGGGGAGCAGGTGAACACCCACGTCGTACTTGTCGCTCTCGCTCCAGAGGGCCAGTTGCGCGAGCACCTGGTTGGTGAAGCTCGTGCTCATCACGAACGACGGGTGACCGGTCGCACAGCCGAGGTTCACCAGCCGACCCTCGGCCAACACGATCACGCTGTTACCCGAGGGGAGCGTGTAACGATCGACCTGCGGCTTGATCTCGACCTTCTTGACGCCCTTGGTGTTTTCCAGCCAGGCGACGTCGATTTCCAGGTCGAAGTGCCCGATGTTGCAGATGATCGCGTCGTTCGGCATCTTCTCGATGTGGCGGCCGAGGACCACGTCCCGGCAGCCGGTGGCGGTCACGAAGATCTGGCCGCGGGGAGCGGCCT
>SXHR01000204.1:0-22164 GCA_005773625.1 Planctomycetaceae bacterium
GGCCGACGGACTCGCCGCCGGCAAGGGAGTTTTCGTGTGCGCCGACCGGGCCGCGGCGCTGGCCGCCGTGCAGTCGCTTGCCGAGGATCCCGCCCTCGCCGCCGCGGCCGGCAGCATCCTGGTGGAGGAACGGCTCGATGGCGTCGAGGTGAGCGTGCTGGCGATCACCGATGGCCGCACGATCGTCACGCTCCCGCCGCTGCAGGACCACAAGGCGGCGTACGACGACGACGACGGGCCCAACACCGGCGGCATGGGCGCTTACTGCCCGACTCCGTTCGTCGATGCCGAACTCCTCGCTGAGATCGAGGCGAAGATCCTCGTTCCGACGGTCCACGCGATGCGGCGGGCCAAGGTGCCCTTTCAGGGCGTGCTCTACGCCGGCCTGATGCTCACGTCGCAGGGCCCGAAGGTGCTCGAGTTCAACGCCCGTTTCGGCGACCCCGAGTGCGAGCCGCTGCTCCTCCGGATGGAGTCGAGCCTGCTCGACCTGCTCGATGCCACCGTCGATCGCCGGCTGGAATCCTGCCCGCCGCCGACCTGGCACGAAGGCGCTGCGGTGAGCGTCGTGATGGCAAGCGAGGGCTACCCGGGCCCGGTCTCGAAGGGGCAGCCGATCCGCGGTCTCGCCGCCGCCGCGGCGCTTCCCGACGTGCAGGTCTTCCACGCGGCAACGCGGCTCGCCGACGGGGGCAGCGTGGCCGACGGCGGACGGGTGCTTGCCGTCACGGCTCTGGGAACCTCCCTGGCCCGTGCGAAGCTGCAGGCCTACACGGCAGTCAAGGAGATCCGCTGGGCCGGCGCCTGGTGCCGCAAGGACATCGCCGACAAGGGGCTGCGCCGCGAGCGGGAGCTGCTTGCCGCCGAAGCCACCGCTGCGGAGACGACGTCGTGAAACTCCGCGTGGGCATCGTCGGCCTGGGCGACCAATGGGAGTCGCGGCACCTCCCGGCCATTCGCACGCTGGCCGACAGGTTCGAGGTGCGGGGAATCTGCGAGCAGGTGTCGCACAGGGCCGAACGGGCCGCGGCAGAACTCGACACGACCCCGGTCAATGGCTTCCGGGCCCTCGCCGCCCGCGACGACATCGACGCGATCCTCTACCTCGCCGACCAGTGGTTCGGGGCCACGCCGATCCTCGCGGCCTGCGACCACGGAAAGGCCGTCTACTCCGCGATCTCGCTCCCGTTCGCCGCCGACGAGGCGGAATTGCTTCGCCGCCGCGTGGAGGAATCGGGCATCGCCTTCATGGCCGAACTGCCGCGGCGGCATGCGGCGGCGACCGTCCGCATCAAGGAACTCATCGCCACGCGGCTCGGCCCGCCACGGATGCTCTTCTGCCACCGGCGAGTCCCGCTTTCGGCGGCGGCCCCGACCCGCGACCGTCGCACCGAGGCCCGCGACCTCGTGGAACTCGTCGACTGGTGCCGCTACGTGGCCGGGATGGAGCCCACGAGCGTGGTCGCCGTGCGGCACGCCGAAGCCCCCGGCGGCGAGGTGGACGACTACCAGATGATGAGCCTCGACTTTTCACAGACCGGCCGTCCCGGCGACGGACCCATCGCCCAGATCAGCTGCGGCTATTACATGCCACGGGTCTGGGAGGAGGCGGTCACCTTCCGCCCGCCGCCGGGCCTGCAGATCGTCTGCGAGTCAGGAATCGCTTTCATCGATCTCCCCAACACCCTCGTCTGGTTCGACGCCGCCGGACGCCACCAGGAATCGCTCGACAGCGAGCGGCCGGTGGGCGAGCAGATGCTCGCCCAGTTTCATCGCATGGTGACGAGCCTGCTGCGTCACATGAGCGGCCTCGACGACGCCCTGCGGGCCATGCAGATCGTGCAGGCGGCCGAGCGGAGTCAGGCGGAGGGGCTCCGGGTCAGGCTCTCTTGAGCGCCTCGACGACGAGGTCGCCCACCTCGCGGGTGCCGTGGCCCATCTTGCCGGCGGCCTGGCTCTTCATCTTCGTGCCCGTGACGTGGGCCACGGCCGCATCGATCCGGCCGCCCGACTTGGGATGGCCGCTGTGCTCCAGGAGCATCGCCATCGCATTGATGGCCGCGATTGGATTGATCACGTTCTGGCCGGTGTACTTCGGGGCGCTGCCACCCATCGGCTCGAACATGCTCACGCCCCCCTGGTCGGGGTTGAGATTGGCGCCGGCCGCCACGCCCATGCCGCCCTGGAGGATGCCGCCGAGGTCGGTGATGATGTCGCCGAACATGTTCGTCGTCACGATCACGTCGTAGGCGTCGGGATTCTTGACCATCCACATGCAGCATGCATCGACGTGGTTGTAGTCGGTCTTCACGTCGGGATAGTCCTTGGCCACCTCCTGGAAGGTCCGCCACCAGAGGTCGTGACCGTAGGTGAGCACGTTGGTCTTGGCGACGAGCGTGAGCGTCTTCTTCGGGCTGTTCCGCTTCCGCGTGAAGTCGAAGGCCCAGCGGATGCACCGCTCGCACCCCTTGCGGGTGTAGACGGCCTGCTGCACCGCCACCTCGTCGGGCGTTCCCTTCTTGAGGTAGCCGCCAACGCCGCAGTACAGGTCTTCGGTATTTTCCCGGACGACGACGAAGTCGATGTCCTTGGGGCCGCGGCCGGCCAACGGCGTCTCGACACCCGGCAGGAGTTTCACGGGCCGCAGGTTGATGTATTGATCGAGCTTGAACCGCAGGTCGAGCAGGAGACCCTTCTCCAGAACGCCCGGCTGCACGCCCGGATGGCCGATGGCGCCCAGGAAGATCGCGTCCTTGCCGCGCAGCAGGTCGAGCCCGCCCTCGGGGATGATCTCGCCGGTCTTGAGGTAGCGATCGCCGCCCCAGTCGAGCATCTCGACGTCATATGCGAAGCCGTCGATCGCGGCGACGGCGTCGAGGACCTTGATCGCCTCGACGGTGACTTCGGGGCCGGTGCCGTCACCGGGAATCGCGGCGATCTTCAGGGTCGATGAGGCCATCGTGGCTGCATGCTCCATGGAGGCGGGTGGGAATCGGCGGATCACGACTGCGACAGACTACGGTCGCGGGCGACCAAACGGAACCCGTACGTGTCGGGGCCGAATGTTCCCGAAAAGACCGGGCGGCCTGAAGCACGTCCGACACAGCCGGCCGCGGCGGCGGCGGGGGTTTCCTGGATCGACATCCGTCGCACGCGACGGCCATCGACCCGGGCCACCGCCCGCCGGGGCATACCCGAAGGATTGCTCAGTTGTTGCTGAAGTTGTGCTGCTTGCCGGTCTTCATGCCGAGCGGATTCTTGACGAACCGCTGCCGGCACGCATCGCAGAGATCGAACCGCAGCGATCGCGTCGAGTCGTCGAGATCCGAGACATCCCCGTCGTCGAGCCGCTCGAGCATGTCCTGCATGTCCTCGAGATGGTCGGCGTCGGCCGCTGGTCCTTCGGCATCCTCGCACCCACATTCCTGATCCTCGATCGCGGGAAACACCTCGATCTTCACGACATGACGCACGTCGGTGGCGAGGTTGATCGGCCGCTTGCAGACATCGCACGAGTAATGCAGCATCACTTTCTCCGAAATGACGAGTGGGGCCGTGGCCGCAGCCGGGAAGACCGGCGCCCAACAGACTCCGAGACTGTGGAACAAGTCCGCCCGAGCGGGATGCGAAGATCTTCGACCGTGAAAGCCCCGGCGTTTCCGCCGGTCGATCGAGTGGACAAAGCTCACGGATGACTCCGCCCACGGACAGCCACGGGCCGCGGGGGCCCTGCCGACGTCCCTGAGTGTGACCGCAACGTGCGGCCGAGGCAAGCCGCCGACACGCCGGAAAGCGAAGTTATTTGGCACGGTTTCGGTGAGGCCGGTAGACTCCGGGAGCCTGTAAGGAGGGACCTCATCTCCATGACATCGCTCGCCCTCACGCTGCCTTCCCAGCGTCTGCCAACGTCGCTGGGTTTGAGCGTCCTCGTCCTCAACCGCTCGTTCGTGGCGGTTCACATCACCAACGTCCGGCGGGCCATCACGCTCCTCTTCCGGCAACTGGCCGAGGTCGTGCACATCGAGGAGGGGCAGTACGCCGCCTATAACCTCGATTCCTGGAGAGAACTCTCCCTTCTGCAGGCCGGGTTTCGCAGCCCCGAGCAGGATTGGGTCCGCGCCGTCGGGTATGAACTTCAGGCGCCACGGGTCATCAGGCTGATTTCCTGCGACCGCGGGCCCCGCCAGGGCATGCGATTCAACCGCCGGAACGTCTTCGCCCGCGACGGAAACCTCTGCCAGTACTGCGGCAAGACCTTCCCGACGAGCGAACTGTCGCTCGATCACGTGGTGCCCCGGAGCAGAGGGGGCATCACAAGCTGGGAAAACATCGTCTGCGCCTGCGTGGACTGCAACGTCCGCAAGGGGGGACGCACGCCACACGAGGCCCGAATGAACCTCATCCGTCAGCCCGTGAAGCCGAAGAGGAGCCCCCTGCTCTCGATCAAGATGGGCAACCCGAAGTACGCGAGCTGGAAGAGCTTCGTCGACAACGCCTACTGGCTCACGGACCTCCGTTGAATCGACCGGTTTGTCGGAGGAATCTCCTCATCCGTCCGCGGAGAAGGTCATCCACGGCAGATCCCACCGAGGCGGATCCAACCGATCGACCGGCGGCAACGCCCCGGGGCTCGCCCGGTGTATGATCCCGGTCGATGATCCCGGTGGATGATCCTCGCGTCCGGCGCGGGCAAACTCGGCCCGCAGCCCGCTAGCAGAGGGGATCTTTCTTCTCGGTGATCACCGGAAGTTGCGGCGCCATCTCGGCGTTGAGCGCCGTGAAGTCCTTCCACTCGGCCGGCAGGTTGTCTTCGTGGAAGATCGCCTCGACCGGGCACTCGGGCACGCACGCTTCGCAGTCGATGCACTCGTCGGGGTGGATGTAGACCATCTTGTCCCCTTCGTAGAAGCATTCCACGGGGCAGACCACCACGCAGTCGGTGTACTTGCAGGCGAAACAGGGCTCGGCGACGACGTGGGTCATGTTCGGTTCCTTTGCGATGAATCAAACCCGGGAGATCCATGCGGATCCCGGAGGCGAGTCACACCGCCGCAACGTGGGATCGGCCGTGACGCTTCAAAATGGTAGGGAGGTCAAGAAACCGTGTCAACGAGCCGGCCGGCCGCGATCCACGGCCTCCCGTGCCTCCGGTCACTGCCGTTGGTGGCCCGTGCCGGACCGCCTTATGATGCAGGTAGGATCGTCCAGTTGCCGCAAAAAAATGAGTCGGCGAAGTTTCCGCGGTTTTCACCGGTCGTGTGACGTTCGGATTCGCGAGGATGACTCCCACCGTGTCGATCCCGCCGCAAACAACCGACGACGCGACGGCCCTTTCGGCCGAGGATCGCCGACTGCTCGATGGATGCCTCTCGGGGGGTGAGCACGCCTGGGAGGCGTTCGTCGGCCGGTTCGCCGGCCTGTTCAACTTTGTCGCCTTTCGAACCGCCCAGCAGCGCGGGCGGTCCCTGTCCCAGGCAGACCGGGACGATCTCGTGGCGGAGATCCTGCTGGAGTGCCTCCGCGGCGATGCCGCCCTGATGCGTTCCTTCGCTGGCCGGGCAAGCCTCGCGACCTACCTCACCGTGATCGCCCGCCGGGTGACCGTCCGGTTCCTGCTGCGAAACTCGAGTCGCACCGCCTCTCCGGCGGCCGTCGCTTCCGCCCCCGGGCCCGACGAGGCCGCCCGGATCGTGGACCGCGAACATGTGGAGTCGCTCCTCGCCGCACTCGACGGCGAAGAGGCGCGGCTCATCCGGATGCATCACCTCGAGCAGCGGAGTTATGGCGAGATCAGCCACATCACCGGCATGCCGCTCGGCTCGATCGGCCCGGCTCTGTCGCGGGCCCGCGAGAAGATGCGGCTGTTGGGGCGACATCCCCAGGCCGGCTGATCCCAACTGACCGCGACCGGTCCCCTGCGGTCACTGCGGCGACGCCGCGGGCGGGCCGATGACCACCGACGGGTCGGCGAGGTCGACCGGCTCGTAACCCGGGTAGGCGGGCATCTGCCAGAGCTGCCCGGGATCACCGCTGCCGGTGTTGACCGTGATCGACGACAGTTCGATCTTGAACTCGATGCCCGACGCGGGCCACGACACCTCCACCAGGTGCGGCAGGGCGGCCCCCGATCGCGGATCGACGCGGTGCCGGCTGGTTCGCGCGCTCGCCAACCGCTCACCCGACGCCGTGAAGAGATGCTGCTCGCTCACCAGTCCGGTGGTGCCGTCGAGAATCGTGGACTTGAGGATCTCACCCTCGGGCGAATCGATCGTGCTGCGAACCTCGATCCTGCCATCGGGCAGCGGAAACGGCCCCTGATGCCGGTCTTCGGGGCGGAAGTTCACGAGCCCGAGAATCTCGGGCATCCAATCGGCGCGGATCGGCAGCAGCCGGCGAGCGGCCGACTGGGCATATTGCTCGTGCCGGCAGAAGGCGACGATCGGCGGCTTGTGCTGCCGCAGCCAGAGCCAGAACAGGTCGTCGTTGCTGCCGATGTCGAGTTCGGGTCCCGTGATCGCCGTCTGGGCCTGCAGGCGGAAACGTCGCGGCGGCTCGCACGCCACGCGGGCCGAGAGCCGTGGCACGCCCGGCACCGCGAGCACCGCCTGCGTCGCGACATAGCTCCTGACCCGCTGCGTGTTGTCATGAACGGCGGCGATGATCTGGTCGAGCGACGGCTGCGCCGGCAGCGTGCGGGGCAGTGGCATCGTGCCCACCTGGTAGCCGCGGAGCACCTGGGGGCAGGAGGCGCCGCTCGACGCGACGGCGGCGACCAGCAGCAGCAACGCGACGCCCCGCGTGATGACGGTCGGCCGCGAGGCGGTGGCGGCGGGACGCTCCGGCTTCATGCCGCACCTCCCGACCAGAGCAATGACACGAGCCGATCTTCGACGCCGGTGGCGGCCACGTCCGCCCGCCCCACCGTTCGAACGCGGTACTCGCGGCCCCGCTTGCGGCACGAGAGCACGAGGAACCCGGTCTCGGGCGACTCGCCGTGGTCGTCCACGATGCGCAGCATCCGGCGGCGCATCAGTTCCAGGGCGAGCAGGTAGCGGAGGGGCTCATCTCCGCCGTCCTCGAGACTTTCAAAGGCGTCGAGCAGAACGTCGGCGGGGGCGAGCGTCGGTCCGGACTCGCCCCCGGGCGCATGCCGCGACCGCCACCAGGCGATCGTGTCGGGAGGCGGGCCGTCCCAGGCCTCTGACGCGACGTCGAGCCGATCGAGGGCACCACTGCTGCGGACGAGCGCGGAGTAGAACTCCTCACCGGCCGCGAACGTCCGGCCCGTGCGTGCGCACGCCGCTTGCGGTCTGTGAAGCTTGAGGTCCATGCGGATCCGTCGACGGGTGTTCTCGGGCGGGGACCATAGAAACAGTCCGCCTCCGCCACAAGCACGGCGCCGGCGAAACCGGGCGGGCTAGGCAAGACGGGCGAGAATCATGTCGGCGACGTCGGCGATTCCCGGGCCGTCGTTCGTGCCCACCACCGCGTCCGCCACCTGCACCACCTCGGGCCGGGCGTTTCCCATGGCGATGCCCAGCCCGGCGCCGCGAATCATGGGAATGTCGTTCACATCGTCGCCGACCGCGCAGATCTCGTCCGCGGCGATGCCCCAATCGGCGGCCACGGCCGTCACGCCCGACCACTTGGTCACACCCGCCGGCGCGATTTCACACATCCAGTCGCGATACCTCGGGCTCTTGATCGTGTGCATCGACAGCTGTCCGGGAAACGCGGCCAAAAGCTCGGTCTCGAGTTTCGCCATCGACTCCTGGGGCCCCATCACGAATCCGGCGAACACGTCCTCCGGGGGCGCGGCGTGCAGATCGGGCAGCACCTGGGCGAGGTCCCGGTTGCGGCCCAGGTATTCCCGCAAACCACCGCCGTACGCGGCCGATTCGTCGCTCGCATCGGCCAGGCTGCGGCAATGAAAATCGAAACCCCGGGTGTAGCTGTCGCTGTAGAGGATCGCCTCGTGGCCCGCTGCGACCACCCGCGCCAACACCCCCGGCAGGACGCCCGGGGCGAACTCAGCCCGTGCGAGCGTCGCGTGATCGGCCAACCGCTTCACCAGGGCTCCCGAAGCCGTGACCAGGGGCACGTCGATTCCGAGGCAGCGGGCGACGGCGAGCGTGTCGCGGTAGCGTCGGCCGGTCGCCAACATCACCCGCACACCTGCGGCCCGCAGACGTCGCACCGCGTCGCGGGCCACTTCCGAAACCTCGTGGGCACTGGTCATGACCGTGCCGTCCACGTCGAGCACGAGCAGTCGCACGGGACGTGGCGGCGCGGAAGAGGGGACGACGTTCATGCACGCTATGATACAGCCGGAGACACCCCTCATGACGCCCGCTGCCGAAGACACCTCCGCCATTCCGTTCACGCCCGTGGCCCGCGTGGGTGACATCCCTGCCGGCGAAGGCCGCACGTTCGAGGTCGCCGGCCGCCTCGTGGCCGTGTTCTTCGATGCGGAGGGCTACCATGCCATGGACGACCTCTGCCCCCACATGGGCGCGTCGCTCGGCTCCGGCCCCTTCGTCGATGGCGTCGTCACCTGTCCCTGGCACGCCTGGAGGTTCCGGGCGTGCGACGGCGCCTGGTGCGACAACGAGAAACTGAAGGTCGAGGTCTTCGAGGTCCGCGTCGCGGGCGATGTCGTCGAGGTCCGGGTGCCGCCGCCGCGGCCGATCGAACTGCCTACCCGCAAGTGATCGACTCGCCCGGCGCGAGCACCTTCGCCGTCCCGACGCCCGCCGCGGCGACCTGCTTCGCCCACGCCACCGCGTCCTGCTCGATGGGCGGCCAGGTGCCGTAATGACTCGGCAGCGCGAGTGCGGGCTGCAGAAGCCCGATCGCCTCGATCGCATCCCCGGGCCCCATCGTGAAGAGGTCGCCGATCGGCAGGATCGCGACGTCGAGACCTCGGCCGCCACGGGGCCTCCCGATCCGCTCCATGTCGGAGAAGAGGGACGTATCGCCGGCGATGTAAATCCGCCTGCCACCCACGTCGAGCACCCAGCCGCAGGGATTTCCGCCATAGGTGCCGTCGGGCAGGCTCGACGAATGATGGGCGATCTCCATCTTAGCGGTCCCGCCCGGCACGGCCGCCGTCCCGCCGATGTTCATCGGCTGCACGTTTTCGATCCCGTGCTTTCCCAGCCACTGACCGATCTCCCAGTTGCAGAAGACCTTCGCCTTCGTCCGCCTGGCGATCGCGATCAGGTCGCCCACGTGATCGACGTGGCCGTGCGTGACGAGGATCGCGTCGCAGCCCACGTCCTTCGCCCGCATGCTCGCGGTCGGACACTCGTCGAAGAAGGGATCGACGAGCAGGATGCCGGAGCCGGTGTCGATGAGCCACGTCGCGTGGCCGGTCCAGGTGATCATGACGGACATGGCGGTCTCCTCGGGGGTTCGCCCCGTGCTCGGGATCGGGGGCTTCCTGCGGTTCAACGGGGCCGCAGGCGGGCCATCATCAATCTCTTGTAGTCCTCGACGCCGGGCTGACCGTAGGGATTGGTGCCGACGAGTCGGCCCTCGACGACGGTGGCGAGCATCAGCATCTGGAGGAGCTGGCCGACGACGTGCTCGTCCACCCGCGGCAGCAGAATGTCGGCGGTCGGCCGCCTGGCAAGCGCGTAGGCCTCGTTCGTGCCGGCGACGGCTGCGGCGAGCATCTCTGGCCAGGTCTTTCCGACGAGGTCGTCGAGTTTGTCCTGATCGGCGGCATACCCGCCGAGCGGAGGCAGGGCGAGCGGATCGCGGCGCGGTTCGCCCACCACGAGGTTCGTGATCAACTTGTCGCGGCGGCCGTCCTGATGCTGCTGGCCGCGGGAGTGGAGGTCGCGGGTGGTCACGGCCGTGAGCGGCGTGGCCCCCTTGCCGTCCTTGCCGAGGCTCTCCGAGAGGAGTTGGTCGTACCACAGGCCCACCGCCTCGAGCCTGTTGCTCCAGCTCGAGAGCACGCGGATCGTCGCGCCGCCATCGACCTCGGCGAGATGCGACACGGCCACGTACTGGAGCACCGGGTTGTCCACGACCGGGGCCTCGCGGAACCGGCGGTTCATCGCCGCGGCCCCCTCGAGCAGCCGCACCACGTCGATGCCCACGATGGAGGCCGGCAGCAGGCCCACCGCCGTCAACACCGAGAATCGTCCGCCGACACCGTCCGGGATGTCGAACAGGTCGGGGCAGCCGATCGCCTTGGCGAGTTCCGCGAGCCGGCCCGTCTTGCCCGTGACCGGAACGACGAGCGGTGCGAGCCGTGTCACGTCGCCGCCGACGGCATCGAGCAGGGCGGCGAGCAGGCGGCGCGTGGCCACCGCCGTCTCGAGCGTGCCCCCGCTCTTGCTGGCGACGACGATGGCCCAGCGATCGAGGAGGTCGTCGCCCCGCGGCCGGCCGGCCGGGGCGACGAGATCGAGCAGCCCCTGCGCCGAATCGTTGTCGATGTTGAAACCCTCGAACGAGAGCCGGGGACGACCGCCACGCTCGCCGCGGGGAAGCTCGTTGTGGCAGGGATGGCAGCAGGCTTCGAAGAGCGCGCGGGTGCCCATGTAGGAGCCGCCGATGCCGAGCACGATCACGCGATCGACCGCATCCCGAATCCGCCGGGCCGTCTGCAGGATCGCGTAGAGTTCGCTCTCGGGCCGCACGGTGCCGTAGGCGGCGAGCAGCCTCTCCGGCAGGTCGATGAACGCCGGATCGAGCGCCTCGCCGGGCTTCGCACCGCCGCTCCGCCAGCGGTCGAGATCGGCGAGTGACTCCGCCCGGGCCGCATCGAGCCGGCCGCCGAGGCCGGCGACCGCGGCCGGCGAGACGGTGCCCGCGGCATAGACGGCGGCCGGGTCGTACTGGATCGGATCGTCGGAGTGGCGGGGACGGACGACGCTCATGGGGGCCTCGTGGTGGAGGACGGTTTCGGGCGGGGCGAGCCACCGTGTAGATTCTGGCGGTCGAACTCTAGCCGATCCCCGCGACGGCCGCCAAGCAAAACCCGCCCAGGAAAACCCACCGTGAAAGAGCACGAACTCATCCGCGAACTCGCCGAAAAGAACACGTCCAAGATCGTGATGCTCGTGGCCGACGGCCTCGGCGGCCTGCCGATGCAGCTCGACGGAAAGACGGAGCTGGAGACGGCCGCGACGCCGCACCTCGACCGGCTCGCATCCCGGGGCACGAGCGGCTCGAGCGTGCCGGTGCTGCCGGGAATCACGCCCGGCTCCGGGCCCGGCCACCTGGGCCTGTTCGGCTACGACCCGCTGGAGTTCAAGATCGGCCGCGGGGCGCTCGAGGCGACCGGCATCGGCTTCGAACTCGGCCCCGATGACGTCGCGGCCCGCGGCAACTTCTGCACGCTCGACGCCGCCGGCAACATCGCCGATCGCCGCGCCGGCCGCATCCCCTCCGAAGAGAGCTTCAAGGTGGTGGAGCGGCTGCAGGCCGTGAAGATTCCCGGCGTGGAGACGTTCGTCAAGCCGGTGAAGGAGCATAGGTTCGTCGTCGTGTTTCGCGGCAGCGGCCTCGACGGCCGTGTCGCCGACACCGACCCGCAGGCCGTGGGCGTGCCGCCGCTCGACCCGCAGCCCGTCGATCCCGCGGCCAAGAAGACGGCCGAAGTGGCGAAGGAGTTCGTGCGACAGGCCCGCTTGATCCTCGCCGACGAGCCCAAGGCCAACGGCATGGTGCTCCGCGGCTTCGCGGCCAAGCCCGCCCTGCCCTCCTACGAAGAACTCTACGGCCTTCGTGCCGCGGCGATCGCCGTCTACCCGATGTACAAGGGGCTCGCCCAGCTCGTCGGCATGAAGCTCGTGGGCAAGGCCCAGTCGCTCGACGAGCAGATCGACGAACTGGCGAAGTGCTGGAACGACTACGACTTCTTCTTCCTCCACTTCAAATACACCGACTCCACCGGCGAGGACGGGGCGTTCGACCAGAAGGTGAAGCGGATCGAGGAACTCGACCGGGCGTTGCCGCGGATCGAGGCCCTGAAGCCCGACGTGCTGATCGTGACGGGCGACCACTCGACGCCGAGCCGGCTCAAGAGCCACAGCTGGCATCCGGTGCCCACGCTGCTCGCGGCCGACACCTGCCGGCCCGACGGGCTGACGCGATTTTCGGAGCGCGACTGCCTCCGCGGCGGCTTCGGCATCTTCCCGGCGAAGCACCTGATGCTGCTGGCGATGGCCCACGCCCAGCGGTTCGGCAAATACGGGGCGTGATCCGCCACGCGCCCTGCAAGTTGGCGGGTCGTCGCCGTGCCCGGCCCGCGGCCTGACGGCCGGTCGGCTCGCACGGGGCCCCCGATCCCGCGATCGGGGGCTTCCCAGGGCACGAGCGACAGCCCACGGAACCCGCGCGAGGCCGGTTTCCAGCCGGGACTAGGGTTTCGGGCAGATCGCTACTACAGTCGGAGGACGACGCCCCGGAGTGCCACACGCCCGATGCCCCGCCCTGCCGACGAAGATCTGTTCCAAAGTTCGACGATGACGTTCGGCGAACACTTGGAGGAACTCCGCGCCTGCCTGATCCGGGCCGCCGCGGGATTGGCGGTCGCCGTGCTGCTCGGATTCTTCGTGGCCCGGCCCGTGGTGCATCTGATCGAGGAGCCGCTGCGCCGCGCGCTTGGCGACTACTACTCGAAGCGGGCGCTCGAAACCGCCGCCGACTGGCAGCCCCGGACCGCCGGCGGCGCCCCCCTCCCCTACTCGCAGGAGGAGATCCGCGACGCCGTCGAGAAACACGGCATGTCGTTCGAGCTCCGCGAGATTCATGCCGACCGGCTGGCCCGCGTGCTGGGCCGCGCGACGACGGACGAGACGACGGACGAGACGGCCGAGGAGGCTCCGGCCGCGGGAGCCGACGGCGGCGCGAAGCCCGCGTTCGACACCGACAGCCTCGTGCCGGTGCTGCTCTGGCAGCCGCTCTCCCGCGACTCCCGCGTGAGCATCACCACGCTTTCGGCCCAGGAGGCGTTCGGCATCTATGTGAAGGCGGCGCTGACGGTGGGGCTGGTGCTGGCGAGTCCGTGGATCTTCTATCAGCTCTGGCTCTTCGTCGCCGCCGGCCTCTACCCGCACGAGAAGAAGTGGGTGTGGCTGTTCCTGCCGATCAGCATCGGACTGTTTCTCGCGGGCGTGTTGATCGCTTTCTTCTTCGTGTTCGACTTCGTGCTCGACTACCTGCTGCAGTTCAACGCCTGGCTGGGGCTCGATCCCGACCCCCGCATCAGCGAGTGGCTCGGCTTCGTGCTCATTCTCCCCATCGGCTTCGGCCTGGGCTTCCAGCTGCCGCTCGTGATGCTCTTCCTGGAGCGGATCGGCGTGTTCGAGGCCGACACCTACGTCTCGCAGTGGCGGATGGCGGTGCTGGTGATCGTCGTGGCGTCGGCCATCCTCACGCCGGCCGATCCCTACAGCATGCTCTTCCTGGCGGCGCCTCTCTGCCTGCTTTACTTCGGGGGCGTGGGCCTGTGCCGCTGGTTCGGCCCGACCGAAGCACGACCGCGACTCGCTCAGGCCACGAAGGCGAGCCAGTAGAAGACCGTGCCCGTCACGGCGGTGAGCAAGAGGTCGGCCGCAGCGAGGCGGGCCATGACGCGGTGCCGCGGGCCGTGCGTGCCCGGCGACGGTGGCGAGGGAAACCGGACGACCGCTTCCCAGACGACCCACGCCAGGAGCACGAAGGTCGTCACGGCGAACACGAGATGGATGCCGAGCGCCACGAGCACGCCGGCCGGCCACCACGCATTGGGCTCCGTTCCCCACGGCGGTCCGCCGGCGGCGCGGGCCTTCCAGTCGCTGAGAAGTCGGACGTCGATTTCAAAGACGACGATCGCGACAAACAGCGCCGCCACGATGAAGAGCTGCAGCCGCTTGTGGGCCAGATAGCGGCCGCGGCGGACCAACGCGATGCTCCACGCGAGCACGGGCAGGAGCGCCAGAAGCCCCACGAGCACCACGTCCATCCCGATCGACGCCCGTGTGCCCAGGAATCCATCGATACCCCGGGCGGGCACGACGGCCGTCTCGGCGGTGTCGCTGACTGTGTCGCTCTTCAAGGTCTCTTCCTCAGGAGGTGTGCGGAGGAGTAGTGTAGGCATGGGCCGAGTGGCGAAACTGGCAGACGCACGGGACTTAAAATCCCGTGGAGAGCGATCTCCGTGCGGGTTCGATCCCCGCCTCGGCCATTGCCCCCGCGCGGGGCCGTCGGTGAACTTCGTCGATCCGGGGTGGTTCGCCCTCCCCACCGGAAAGAAAGCCGCTCCCTCAGCGACTGAATCCGGGCCCGGGCCGAATCGGCCGCGGCCGGTTTGCGGCCCCCCAGTCGCTGCCCGTGCCCACCCCGCCTCCGCAGGATGGGAAACGGCCCAATCATCCCCAAGCCGCGGGTCCGGGCAAGTGAAGCCGCTCTTGCCGCGACGCCGAGGCGTCCACTATCACCCCGCCAGACCGGGCCGCCCCGGTTCCTCCTCCTCGACCAAGCGATGCCACTGCCCCCGCACACGCAGATCGATCCACCCGCGGCGGGCCGCTCCGGGCAGCCTCCCGTCTGGCTGCCCTGGCTCTTCGCTCCCGCCTTCCTGCTCCTGCCGATGGGAGGCTGCGGGGTGGCTGCCGCCCTCCGCCGGCCTGTCGCATCGGCTGCGGAAACGGTCGAGACGATTCCACTGCCCGGTCCGGTCGCTCCGACGACGACGGTCGTGACGATGATCCAGCCCCGTCCCTGAGTTCCGCACCGCCAGGTGGCGTGGAGCCGTTCGGCGGACTAGTTTCTCCCCGGGGGATTCGGTCCCGTATCCCCCGGAGAAAGTCCATGTCATTTCGCTCCCGGATCGCCCTCCTGGCGACGGCACTCGTGCTGTGCGCGGTCGCCGTCAGTTCGCTCTTGCAGACGCTCGCGGCCCGCAGGGCCATCCTGGAGCAGACCCGGGCGGGGGGCGACCGGATCGCCGGCATGCTCGCCCGCGTGGCGGCGTTCGCAGAGGACGTGCCGGGGCATGTGGAGGACGAGATCGGCCGGCACATGATCGTCGAAGCCCGGCTGCTGGCGGCCTACGTGGCCGCGGCGGAAAAAGCGGGCCTCGGCAAAGACGTGATCGTGGAACAGCTTCGCGAGGTGGCCTCCGAGACGGTCGTCGACCAGCTGCTCGTCACCGATTCCGCGGGCGTCGGTTCGATCGACACGGAGGCCCGTGATCGGCCGTTCGTCTTTCTGCCGGATGCCGCCAAGCAGCCCGAGGCCCACGTCTTCC
Source organism: Planctomycetaceae bacterium (assembly GCA_005773625.1). Lineage (GTDB taxonomy): Bacteria > Planctomycetota > Planctomycetia > Pirellulales > UBA1268 > QWPN01. The sequence goes on from SXHR01000204.1 coordinate 15,254, forward strand.
ACCGCCTGCTCTCAGGCGACACGCCGAGCGTCGTGCAAAAGGCGCAGAAGCGTGATCAGGACGGCAGGGTGTTCAAGTACGCCGGCGTGGGTGGCATCGACAAGCCGCGGATCGCGGAGGTCGGGATCGAGGCGACGTTCCTCGAACGACTCGACCGGAATCTCGGCGTCGGCCGACTCGTCGGCGAACTCGTGGGTGGTGAGGTCAGCGAGGTGCAGATCCTCGATCAGCGGCTCGCGCCGCTGATCACCCGCCGCGGCGATTCTGTGGGGGCCGCAGCGCCGACCCCGCAGACGCTCCAGCAGGCCGACGCCGAGTTGGTCCGCGACTGCATGACATCCGGTCAGCCCGCCGGACGCTTCATCGCCGAGGGCTACAGGGCCGCGGCGCCGGTGGCCCGGGCCGACGGAAGGTCGGCGGGCGCCGTACTCGTGACGATCTCGACCGACTCCAGCCGTGACGTGCTCTGGTGGCAGGCGGCCGGAGCCGCGGTTTCCGCGTTGTTCGTCGGCCTGCCGGCGGTGCTGGCGGCGATCTGGCTGGCACGCTCGATCGCGGAGCCTGTGGGCCGGGCGCTCACGGTCGCGGAGGCAATCGCGGCCGGCGATCTGACCCAGCGGGTGCCCCCGGGAGGAACCCATGAGATGGGGCGGCTGCTCGGGTCGTTTCAGCGGATGACGCAGTCACTCAGCGGCCTGATCGGCCGGATCCAATCAGCGGGCGAGCGGCTGTCGAGCGTGGAGGCCGATGCGACGTCGGCTCTCGGCCGTCAGGAGCGGGCCGTCCGCGGCTTCAGTGGCTCGGCCAACGACATTTCCGCGGCCGTGACCGAGATTTCGACCACCAGCGAACAACTCCTCGACGCGACCAACGGCGTGATGGGCATCGCCCGCGAAGCCGCCGAGGTGGCCGAGCAGGGCCGGGGAGGCCTCGAGAGCATGACGGCGTCGATGGAGCATCTCGACGAGGCGATGAACGCCTTCACCCGCAAACTCGCGACGATCAGCCAGCGTGCCAGCGGCATCACCTCGGTCGTGACGACGATCGCCAAGGTCGCGGAGCAGACCAACCTGCTCTCGGTCAATGCCACGATCGAGGCCGAGAAGGCGGGCGAGTCGGGGCGGGGCTTCAGGATCGTCGCCCAGGAAATCAGGCGGCTCGCCGATCAGACGGCCCTCTCGACGAAGGACATCGAGCGGATGGTCCGCGACATGCAGGCTGCCGTCGCCAGCGGCACGATGGAGATGGACCGCTTCCGCAACGAGGTCAGCGGCCGAATCGGGGAGGTGGCCCAGGTGAGCGAGAAACTGGGCAGGATCATCGAGCCGGTGCAGGCCGTCACCAGGTCACTGGAGACCGTCCACGGCGGCATGGAATCGCAGTCGGCAGGGGCCAAGCAGATTCGCGACGCGATGGAGACGCTGCGGGCCGACGCCGGGGAGTCGGCCGCCTCCCAGGCCGTGTTTTCGGCATCACTGGCCGAACTCCGCCGCTCGATCGCCGAACTCAACGCCGAGGTCGCCCGATTCCGCACCCGGCAGGAAGACCGACCGGCCCTGGTCGGGCCGGTGGAATAGGGTCTACCGGCGGGCGTCAACTTCCCGGGAGGCCTGGCGGTTGGCCAGAAACCGCCTCAGACCGCTCACGATTCGGGTGGCGGGCTGCGAGCCCGACTCGGTGTGAACCGGCGTTTCACCGTCCTCCGTGACGATCACCTCCACCGCCTCCGGGGCGAGTTTGGCCCCTCCCAGAAGATCGTCGGTGACGCCGGAGGGGGTTTTTTCGGCCCCTTCCTGCGGCGGAAGCTGGGCCACGACGAAGTTGTCGCGGGCCAGCGATTCGAACTCAGGGTCTTCGATCAGGGTCGCGACCCGGGTTTTGGCCGCGGAATCGCTGGGCCGCGAGACGAGCAGCAGCATCGGGCGCCGGGAATCCCGGGCCGTTTCCACGGCCTCATCGAGCGAGGAGAGGATCTTCCCGTCCTCCCCGTTCTGGCTCGGCTTGTCGGCCAGCACCGGGGCGGGCACGTGCTTGTCGAAAGCGGCCAGCCAGGCCTCGGGGGATTGCCCGTGGTAGCCCGACTGCCCCGCGATCCTCGCCCCGTCCGGGGCGATGAGAACGGTGTTGGGGAACGTCCGAACGCCGTATTTTATGCACACCCGGGACCGGGAGTTCCGCTCCTCCTGGGAAATGCCCTGCTGGGGGAGGTCGATCATGAGCAGCACGACTCGATCCTCGGCCCAAGCGAGAAACTGCTGGCTTTCCAGCACTTTTCGCTCCATCGTCACGCAGTGGGGGCACCAATCGCTCCCCGTGAAGATGGTCAGCACAGGACGGCCCGACTGCTCGGCGGCCGCCATGGCCTCGTCGTAGTCCCGCAGCCAGTGATCGCCGGCCTGAACCGACCCGACGGCGGCGAGAATCGCCGCCATGGAGGCGATCCAGCGGGCCATGATGCCGGCCCGGGGGGACGGGGTCAGAAACTGAAATCTCCCCGTCGCGTTGCTCAAGCTCATCGTCGTTTGCCTCCCTGCCTTCCCATGCCCATTTCATCGGGCGGACATGATCCGGCCCGCGAGGGTTCGTGGGGTGAAACGTGCAGAAAAGGCTAGCCGCACCGGCCTGACGTGTAAAACTGTGAGTCTTTTGCAGATTACGCACCTTGCCCACCTTCCCTGGGCTGGTGGTGAACGCAGGAGTTACGTCGCGCCGGCGGCTCTTCGACATCGTCCAAAAAACGGCGAGGCGGCCTCTCGCAGGCGGGGCGGATGCCCGGCCTCGCACAAAACGGCGAGGCCCACCGTTCCCGGTGGGCCTCGCTTTGATACCGCTCGACTCGCGGCCGTCCGGCCGATGGCCGCGTCGTTAGAACTGCCAGATGGCGTCGCAGCCGCCGTAAAACTGGCCATACTGATCACCCGATCCGTTGGCGATCTTGCCGAAGGGCAGATTGCCGTTGGGATCGTCGGGCGAGTACCAGTCGTACCGCAACTCGGGGCGGATGATCCAGTTGTTGTTGGGCTTCCAGTTCAGGCCCCACGTGGCCTGCCAGAAGTTGCCCGCATAGCCGCTGCCGTACGGTCCGCCGAACAGGACGTTGCGGATCGGGTTGATCACACGGGTGCCGTTGTTGTCGCGGAACCATTCCAGCCGCATGCCCCCCACCAGCGTTTCGCTGATGTTGTAAAACATGTACTGGTTGATGCCGTACCACTGGGCGAGCCCGGCGGCCTGGCCGATGTTCTGCGTCGCCGGGTTGGCGTTGAACTGCCAGCCGAGGTCGTTCTGGAACACGTAGGTGAGCTTGTCCGACAGTTCGTTGCTGTAGACCGTGCTCACGATCGAGCGATTGCCGATGTTGCCCAGGCCCGTGACCGGGGCGAACGACCCGATCTCGTTGCCGCTCGACACCGTCGTGGTCAGCGCCTGGCTCGCATCCGAGTTCTTGAAGGTCACGCCGCCGAGGAAAGCAGCGTTGCTGTTGGCGCCCGGATACGTCGGGTTGTTGATCCCGAAGTAGTTGATCGGGTCGCTGAAGTTGTCCCAGCCGTTCGTGATACCGCCGTACACCACGAGTTGGTCGTTGGGCGTCCAGGTGTCGAGGATGCCCGTATGGGTGAACGGCTCGCCATACTGCATCGTGTAGGCGTGCGTGTAGAAGAAGTTACCGATGGCCGGAACGACTTCATACCCGATGATCGTGTAGAAGTGGCCGAACTTCACGGCATGGTTCGCGGCACCGACCTCACCGTAGAGCTGCGGCATCGCCAGACCGTAGTCCTTGCTCGACGACCATGACGGGGCACCACCCACCCCGGCCGCATTCGGCTGGTACAGCAGGTTGCCGTCGAGGCCGCGGGCCGTGGTGAAGATGGAGTCGGTGCCGTAGAGGAGGTCGACGCGACCGCCCCAGTCGGGCCCGTTCTCCGTGTCGAGCAGCTTCTCGTTGACGAGATAGAGCTGGTTCATCTGGCCCTGCCAGTTGCGGTCGTTGAACGTGATCGGGCCGTTGAACGGGCTCCCCCAGTTGTTGGCACCGATGCCCACGTCGACCCAGCCGTAGGTGTTGATCCCGCGGCTCTTCAGCGCCTCGAGCTCGAGATACCGGGCCGGCCCCTCCTCGGCAGACGCCTCCTGGGCCGCCTCCTGGGGAGGCAGGCCGCGAAGCTGGTAGGCATCCTCCTGAGGCACGTTGGCCATCACCGGATCCCGCACGGCCGGTGTATCGGCCTGGGCCAGTTGGTTGTAGAGATTCGGATCGATGCGCGACGGCAGCGTCGCATCGTCGGCAGCGGCTGACGAGACGGCCAGCAGGCCGCTCGCCACCCACACAGGCAGGGTGAACTTGGCGAATCGCATATCTCGGTTGCTCCCCATCGATGGTGTGAAGTCCGGTCCGCATCGTGCGGTTCCGGATGGCGTTGCTGATCGGGGATGAAAAGGGCACGCGATCCGCCAACCATGCGCCCGTCATTCCCCCCCACGACGTCATCATCGGCCCGGCCCGCGGCGAAATCCGCCGGGCTTTGCAGATGCCCGCACACCTTCCGCGACCCTCAACGGGCGGTGTGAACCTGTGCCGACTGGGCAGTCCCGACGCTCATCCGGCCGCGGAAAAAGCCCCTTCGAGCAGCGCCGCGAGGAATGCCTCGGGCTCGAAGGGCTCGAGGTCGTCGGCTTTTTCGCCCACCCCCACGAACTTCACCGGGAGCCCGAACTGCTCCGCCACCGGCACGATCACGCCGCCGCGGGCGGAGCCATCGAGCTTGGACAGCACGATGCCCGTGCAGCCGGCCGCTTCCTTGAAGCCCTTGGCCTGCGAGAGGGCGTTTTGACCGGCGGTGGCGTCGATCACGAGCAGCGTCTCGTGGGGTGCTTCGGGAATCTGCTTGGTGATCACGCGGCGGATCTTGCCGAGTTCCTGCATCAGGTTGGCCTGGGTCTGCAGCCTGCCGGCCGTGTCGATGATGCACACATCGAAGCCGTCCTCCAGCGCCTTGGCCACCGCCCGGTGGGCGACACTCGCCGGATCGCAGCCGGCCTCGCCCCGGATCAGCTCCACTCCCAGTCGCTCGGCCCACATGCCGAGCTGCTCGACGGCGGCGGCCCGAAAGGTGTCACCGGCCCCGAGCACGACCCGCTTGCCGTCCCGGGTGAAGAGCCTCGCGAGCTTGGCGATGGAGGTCGTCTTCCCCGAACCGTTGACGCCCGTGACGAGGATCACGGTGGGGCCGGAGGTTGCCACGGCGATCGAGGCCGCCGCGGGCGCGAGCCGCGCGAGCAACTGGCTGCGGATCGAATCGAGGACGACCGCGGGATCGACGACCCGGGCACGAAGCTTTTCCCGCACGTCGCAGACGATCGCCTCGGCCGCCGACGGTCCCATGTCGGTCTTCACGAGCGCCGCGCGAAGCTCCTCGAGGAACTCCTCGTCAACCAGCCGCCCCTCCCGCTTGAAGAGGTCGCGGACGTCGGTGTTGAGCACCCGGACGGTCTTTGCGAGACCGGCGCGAAGCCGGCCCAGGAAGCCGCGGGGCCCGGCCGATTCCTCCGCGGGCGGGCTCTCCACCGCCGCTTGCTCCGGCGGGGCCGGAGGCTGCGGCTCTTCCTTGCGACCAAAACGAAACAGTGCCATCGGTGGGTCTCCGGTCGTCCCGCGTCAGCCGGCGGCCGGCCGCGACAGGCCGTCCCGATCGGCGAGGATGCCGCCGAGAATCCCGGCCACGAACTTCGGCGAGGCCTCGCTGCCATACCGGCGGGCAAGTTCGATCGCCTCGTCCACCACGACCGCACCGGGCGTGTCGGTGTGGTGGAGTTCGAACGCGGCAATCCGCAGCACGGCCCGGTCGGTGGCCGCCATCCGTGAAACCCGCCAGTTCTCGCTGCGGGCATCGATCAACACGTCGAGGTCGGCCTGCAGTTCCCTGACACCATCGACGATCGCGTCGGCAAAGGCGATCAGCGGGGCCGACCGCAGCCGCCCCTTGTGGAAGCGATCGCGGTGCGAAGGGTCCATGCCGGAGTTGATCTCAGCCTGATAGAGCGATTGAAGGGCGACCTCGCGGGCCCGGCTACGGCGACTCATCGGCTCTCTCCCTCGACGGCGATGGCCGCGGCCAGAGACACCATCTCCAGGGCCGCCGCCGCGCATTCCGCCCCCTTGTTGCCAGCATAGTTGTCGGCCGCATCGCCCCCCGCCCGCGTCATCGCCTGGGCGAGCGTGTCGCAGGTGAGCACGCCGAAGATCACCGGCAGGCCGCGATGCCGGCCGACCGCCTCGATCCCGCCCGCGGCCGCGGTGGCGATGTGGTGGTCGTGCGACGTCTCCCCCTTGATGATCGCGCCGAGGCAGACGATCGCCGCGTAACGACCGGTGGCCGCGAGCCGGTCCGCCGCGAACGACAGTTCGAACGAGCCCGGCACCCAGGCCACGTCGAGCGACCGGGGCGACAGGCCCGCGGCGGTGAGCCTTTGAACGGCACCGGCGAGAAGCCGGCGGGTGATCGATTCGTTCCACCGCGCGACGGCGATTGCGACCCTCAGCCCCTCGTGGGGCCGATCGGGCGATCCGGTGAACGTTCGTGGCATGCTCGTATCGGTCATGGAAGCGACGTGACGCACGTCACGATTTGAGGCTCATGAGAAATTCGGTGTTTGACTTCGTCTTCGACAGGCGATTGACGAGCAACTCCATCGCGTCGGCCGGGTTCATCTCGCCGAGCACCCGCCTCAGCACGCAGACGCGGCGGTATTCATCGGGCTCCATCAGCATCTCCTCGCGGCGGGTGCCCGAGCGATTGATGTCGATGGCCGGGTAGATCCGCTTGTCGACGAGCCGGCGATCGAGAACGATCTCGAGGTTGCCCGTGCCCTTGAACTCCTCGAAGATGCTTTGCCAAGAAGTGCGGTAA